>NZ_CP149130.1:3038611-3358055 GCF_037811135.1 Aeromonas rivipollensis
AGCACATCGACCATATCCGGCTGACCCGCTTCGAGCACAATGCCATGCCGGTCTACATCACCGGGCGCAAGGGCTGGCCAGGCGATCTGGAGGCCGTGGTGAGCTTCTATCTGCAGATGGATGATGAGGAGTACGGCCGGCTCGACATGATAAGCGAACACCCCATAGACGAGCGGCTGATGAAGAACTTCTCCATGTTGCTGGCCCAGGTGCTGCACAAGGATCAAACCCTGCTGCAACACCAGCGCCTGCTCTTGATGGAGGAGCGGGCCGTCATCGCCCGCGAGCTGCACGACTCGCTGGCGCAGGCGCTCTCCTACCTCAAGATCCAGTCCACCCTGCTCAAGCGTTCCGTCACCAAGGGGGATAATGGCAAGGCCGAGGCCGCCATGCAGCAGATCGACGAGGGGCTCAGCAATGCCTATACCCAGCTGCGCGAGCTGCTCGGCACCTTCCGCCTCAGCATCGGTGACGCCAACCTCGGCGAAGCCATAGGCGTCATGCTGGAGCAGCTCAAGCCCCAGACCCGGGCCGAGATCAGGCTCCAATACGGGCTGACCGATACAGATCTCGAGGCGGGGCAACACATTCACATCCTGCAGTTGATCCGTGAGGCAGTGCTCAATGCCATCAAACATGCCTGCGCCCAGCGCATTGACGTTAGCTGTGAGACCCTGGCTGATGGTAACATCCAGGTTCAGATTGCAGATGATGGTGTCGGAATAGGGGGCGCAAGCTCTGCGGTGAATCACTACGGTCTCAGCATCATGAACGAGCGTGCCAGCAAGTTGCACGGTCAGTTGACCATCAGTGAACCGCCCTCCGGGGGCACCCGTGTACACCTGACCTTTCCCACCAGCCTAACAAGAGACGCCTGATGGACGAGATGAAATATAGTGTTCTGGTCGTAGATGACCATCCCCTGATGCGCAAAGGCATTGTGCAACTGCTGGAGCTGGAAGATAACATCGAAGTGATAGGCGAGGCTTCTAACGGCACTGACGCCGTGGCCATGGCCAAGGAGTCGGAGCCGGACCTTATCCTGCTCGATCTCAACATGAAGGGCTTGTCCGGCCTCGATACCCTCAAGGCCCTGCGCGCCGAAGAGGTCACCTCCCGGGTCGTGATCCTGACCGTCTCCGACGCCCGCCAGGACGTGGTTGCCCTGCTCAAGGCCGGTGCCGATGGCTACCTGCTCAAGGACACCGAGCCCGACATGCTGCTGGGCCAGCTGGCCGATGTCATGACCGGCAAGCAGATCCTGAGCGAGCCGCTGCGCCCCTACCTCGAGAACATCTACGAGCTGGATCACCTGCAGCAGAAGCTGGAAAGCTTGACCCGCCGGGAGATGCAGATCATGCGCGAGATTGCCAAGGGCCTCTCCAACAAGCAGGTCGCCTCCGTGCTCCACATCTCGGAAGGTACCGTCAAGGTGCACGTCAAGAGCCTGCTGAAAAAGCTCGAGGCCCAGAGCCGGGTGGAAGCCGCCGTCATGTACCTGGAGCAGCGCAACTAAGCTCCCGTTACGGACCCCATCTCATGTCAGCCAAGGCCCCGCCATCCCGGGGCCTTTTGCTGGCCGCCTCCCCCACCTCACAAAACGTCACCGGTTCCCGCATCTTATTGAGCAAATGAATTATTATGTTCAGGAAACGGCACATGGAGAGCACGGCATGACATCCGAACAGATCGAGCTGGTACAAAGAGCATGGGGCAAGGTCACCGCTCTGAACAACACCTATGTCCAGGAG
Organism: Aeromonas rivipollensis; assembly: GCF_037811135.1. Classification (NCBI taxonomy): domain Bacteria; kingdom Pseudomonadati; phylum Pseudomonadota; class Gammaproteobacteria; order Aeromonadales; family Aeromonadaceae; genus Aeromonas; species Aeromonas rivipollensis. The sequence goes on from NZ_CP149130.1 coordinate 3,040,363, forward strand.
GTATATGCGGAGCTGTTCCGACTGTCTCCTGAATTGATCAACCTCTTTCCCGATCCTGCGGGAATGCCGGTCGCCAAGGTGTCGGATACCCTGAATACGGTGATCACCAGCCTGGAGCAGCTGGATGCCTTGAGCTTCATCATCCGGGATCTCGGCAGGCGGCATCAAAAATTCAAGGTGCAGTCACACCAGTTCGACCTGTTGAAACAGGCATTGACCCTGGTGCTGGCACGTCGGCTGGGAGAGCATTTCACGCCAGCGCTCTCTGATGCCTGGTCACAGATGTACGACGAGATAGCCGCCCTGATGCTGGAAGGGCTCAGTCAGCCCGCCGAATCCGTCGCCTAGCCGCCTCAGCCATCACACCCGAGAGATCCTGCCGCTTAAGATGGACGGCAGATACGCATTTTGCAGGGGGATCATTTGCAATATGCGAACTCTACCCCATTCTGCAGATGGGGCATGTACGAGCCCCTACAAAGCCACCTGAATCCCTTCCTGCGTTATCCTGCCTCTTCCATTGAATAAAATCCTAATAGATTGATTACTAATGGATATTTAAATCACTGGCATCATTTTCCTGCCATTTCTCCATTTTCCCCGAGCTCTGGCACAGTCACTGCATTGTCATATTCAGATGCAACTTATCGGAGGATGGAACATGAAACTTCAACAACTGGCACTGTTCCCCTTGCCCTCACACATATTGCCGGGCGGGAAACTCCCCTTGCGCCTGTTCGAGCCTCGCCACCTGCAGATGCTCAAGGAGTCCTTCATCGATGATCGGGGCTTTGGCATCGTGATGGAAGAGACCACCAGCACAGGCACCTGCGGACGCATCCTGCCGGTCGGCACTCACGTCAAAGTGACTGATTTCTATACGCTCAACGATGGCCTGCTCGGGGTCACAGTGCTCGGTCTGGAACGTTTCTGCATCCATGAAATGGAAACGGACGAATCTGGATTGCGTCACGCTCAGGTGGAAACCCTGCCCAACTGGCCGAGTGCGCACTCGGACTTCAGCGACAAGCAGCTGGTCAGCAGATTGCAGGAGGTATTTGAACAATATCCGGAACTGGATGAGCTCTACCCGGACAAGCAGTTCGACGACGCGGCCTGGCTCTGCCAACGCTGGCTCGAGATCCTGCCCATGCCGATCTATGAAAAACAGATGTTGATTGCCAAACAAAACAGTGAAGCGGCGCGCCAGTTCCTGCGCCGACTGATCGCACAGTGAGTCAAAGAGTGGTTTGCAAAACGCGAAAATAACGACAGTAAATTCTTACAATGAAATAAGACATTTGCATTTTGCAACCAGCAGCCACCATAAAAAACAGATAACACAGCTGCAAGCCGCAATAACAGGTCATGAAAAGTTGGCACGACTTTTTCATATAAGACCGTACAACCCGATTTATCCCGTGCTCTCTTCAGTATTTGCTGAAGAATTGGTCAACCACCAGGTTGACCATTTTTTTTACCCAAAATCGGGCTACGGGAGCCGGCAATGGCGTAGCAAACAGCTGCGCAGCCGGGCCAGACTGATGGGCTTGGCCAGAAAATCGTTCATCCCCTGGGCCAGGCAACGCGCCCTGTCCTCCGTCATGGCATTGGCCGTCAGCGCCACTATGGGAACCTCGCATCCCATGGCTCTCAGACGACGGGTAGCCTCCAGCCCATCCATCTGCGGCATCCGCATATCCATCAGGATGAGATCCGGTCGCCGCTCGCCGACCTGTGCCAGCGCCTCCAGGCCATTGCTTGCCAGTCTCACCCGGCACACCAGCTTTTGCAGCATGAGCGACACCACCAGCTGATTGACCGGGCTGTCCTCCACCACCAGCACATCCAGATCCAGCATGGAGCCCCCCTCGATGGCGGGGTTGGTCGACGCGACGCAAGGTGAGGCCATCCCGGGCAACTCGAACCAGAAACAGCTGCCCTGCCCAGGGGCGCTTTGCAGGCGGATGTCGCCTCCCATGAGCTGCACCAGCCGCCGGCAGATGGCCAGCCCAAGCCCGGAGCCGGAGAAGCGACGGCTGGCCGAGCTGTCGACCTGATAGAACGGCTCGAACAGCAGCGCCTGATCCTCGGGGGATATGCCAATCCCGGTGTCGCTGACCGACACCCTCAGCCGTTCATTCTGCCACGCCAGCGCGAGTCGCACGCTACCAGCGGCGGTAAATTTCACCGCATTGCCGAGCAGGTTGCCGATCACCTGGGACAGGCGGACGGCGTCCCCCTGCAGCTGGGACGGCACCTCCTCATCCAGCTGCCAGTGCAGCGCTATGCCCTTGGCGCTGGCCTGCGCCTGCAGCGGCTCCACCAGGGCCCGGCACAGCTCGGCGGGTTGAAAGGGTTCGCAGTGCAAGGCCAGGGTATGGGATTCAATCTTCGAGAAGTCGAGCACATCGTCGATGATGGTCTGCAGCAGATGGGCAGAGTGAGTGGCGTGGCCGAGCAGGGTCTGTTGCGGGATCTCGAGCCGGCCATGTTGCAGCAGATCCAGCATCCCCAGCACCGCATTCATGGGGGAGCGGATCTCGTGGGTCATCATGGCCAGGAACTGGGACTTGGCGCGGTTGGCACTCTCGGCCTCATCCCGCGCCCGCGCCAGCTCCTGCTCGCGGCGGATCTGGCTGCCGATCTCCCGCGCCGTGCCTCGATAGCCGATGAAGGCGCCGTTGGCGTCATGGCAAGGCTCGGCATTGATCTCCATCCAGCAGGGGCCACTCGCCAGCGTCACCTGGGCACGCATCGCCCGCACCGGCAGATGGCGAGCTATCTGGTGCTGATACTTGCACCAGGCGGGATCCTGCTTGTCGTAAGCAAAGTCATAGAGGCTGCGCCCCGCCTGGCGGACAAGCGCCTCCCCCTGATAGCCGGGGGCAGAGACATAGCTCAGCCTGTGCTCGGGATCCGTCTCCCAGAACCAGTCGGACGCCATGGCGGCAAAGCTGCGAAAGCGTTGTTCACTGGCCTGCAAGGCGAGGGTCTTGAGGTCGACCTGCTCCTGCAGGCGGGCCCGATAGGCAATGTTGACCAGCGCCTGGGAGATGAGCGGGCGACAGCGCTGCATCGCCGCTTTGCTCTGGAGATCGAAGGTGCCCGCGGCACTGTGCCGACAGATGAGCACACCGGAGAAGCCCGGCGCCTGCAAGCCCGTCATCATGACGCTGGCCCAGCCCGCCGCCCCCGCCAGGGAGGCCAGCTCGGGCAACTGGGCCGGATCATAGATGACCAGGGTTTCACCTGCGATGGCGCGGGAGAAGAGCGGCGTCAGCGGCCAGGTGCGACCGACCTCCCCGGACTGGGTACTCAGATGGGTGCTACCGCGCGCACTCTCCCAGGCGACCACGTCAGCCTGTTCGAAGCCGATGAAGGGCTTGAGCGCCAGAATGAGGCTGTCCAGCACCTGCTCCAGGCTCTTGGCCTGTGCCAGCGTCGCCACCCCGCACAGCAGGGCCTGCGACTCCTGGCGGTATCTGGCTTCCCGCTCCCGGCAACGCATCAGCTCCACCAGCGTGGTTTGCAGCTTGTCGCCCAGGGTTTCGAGTTCGCTATTGCCTATCATCTTGTGTCCAGCACCTTGTCAGCTCTCGAGGAAGATTACGCTCGATACCATGAGGTTGCCATGGGCCAGCTCACCGTGAGGCAATCGCCCCTGCTCGCCAAAGGTGAATGGCGTGATAAAGGGGATCTCCCCCAGCCGTTGGCTGAAATGGCCGACGACATCACTGAGCGCGTCTCCCAGCGCCAGACGGCAGCCCGCGCAGAACACCACCAGAGCGCCTATGGGCTGCAGGTTCCCCGCCATGCCATATTCGGGTTCGATCCGCACCGCATTCAGGCTGCGCTGGAGCAGGCCCTCCTGACTGCTGTACATGAGTTGCAGCCGCTCCCCCAACCGGGTTTCGGTAAAGAGGCGCAACCCTTCCCGCTCGGTCACCGCCTCAGGGTGGGAGAGCTTGTAGTAGGGCATCTCATCGAGGGTCCCGACCTGGCGGGCCAGCGGGGAGAGGGTCGTCTCCCGCAAAATGGGGCCCACAGGCCAGGGGCCCTGGCGCTCTGTCCAGCGGGCATAGACCCGGGCTGCCGGTTCATTGTCGATGGTCAGCACCTCGCGGCCATCCAGCGCGGTAATGGTGCCATGACGTTCGGTGGGCACATAGCCGGAGTGAAACTGGAAGGCCAGCTGGCAATCGGGATAGAGCACCGCCACCACGCAGCCCTGGCGCCCCTCCCCCTCATCCCAGCACAGCTGCCACTCGCCGGTGACCCCGTCGTCCGCCGCCGAGCCGCCGACGACGGGAACCGTCGCCCCGAACTCGGCATCTATGCCCGCCAGCACCGCCTCTTCCTGCCCGGGGCTGGTGTGCAGCAGTATGAGTTGCGGCAACTCGCCGGGACGCCCGCCATCGGCGATGGCGCGGCGCAGCAACTGGCGCACATCCAGCTCGTCCCCTGCCTGACCGGCCACGCCGTAGGCACCCTTGTCGTCATAGAGGGCCGCCACTGCCAGGCTCCAGCCCAGCCGGCCATGATGGCCAGCCTGGGTCAGGATACCGCCACAGGAGCTGCACCCGATGAGCCGGGTGTGGGGGAAACGGGCCTTGAGTGCACGGCGCAGTACCGCGGCATCGTGTGCTTGGGTAAAATAGACCAGCAACAACGACGGGGAATGAGGTGATTGAGCGAGCAACCGTTCAGCTATCTGTTGGGCGGCCAGCGGGGTCGTCTCGGCAAGAGAGTGAGCCGTCAGGAAGTTCAACACCATCTCCTAGTGGTATGTGATGCCGGGGCATCAAGCAAAAATCATACCTTTATCAAACAATTACCTGGCCAGGCGGACTAAACTGATGCGCACTGGCCTCCCACAGGATGACTGCATGTGGCAGAAAAATATCAATGACTTCGACCGGGTCGTCGCCATCGGCGGTGGTCACGGCATGGGTCGGGTGCTCTCTTCCCTCTCGTTTTTAGGCACTCGGCTGACGGGCATAGTCACCACCACGGATGATGGCGGCTCCACCGGACGCCTGCGCAAGAGCCAGGAGTGCATCGCCTGGGGAGACTTGCGCAACTGCCTCAATCAGCTGGTGACCGAGCCCGGTATCGGCAGCCAGCTGTTCGAATACCGCTTCACGGGTCGCGGCGAGCTGGCGGGCCACAACCTCGGCAACCTGATGCTGCTGGCCCTCGACAACCTCTGTGTCCGTCCTCTGGATGCCATCAGGCTCATCAGCGACATGTTGCACATAGCACCCAGTCTGCTGCCCATGTCCGAGCACCCCACGGATCTGTGTGCCCACACCCTCTGTGGCGATCAGATCCTGGGGGAAGTCTCCATCGATCAACTCACCACGCCGCCACGGGCCCTGAGCCTGAACCCGGTCGTGCCCGCCACCCGCGAGGCGATCGATGCCCTGAGCCAGGCCGACATGATCATTCTGGGGCCCGGCAGCTTCCTCACCTCCATCATGCCCCCCCTGTTGCTGAGCGAAATCGCAGAAGCGATCCGCGGCAGCGGCGCAATCGTCGTCTTCATCAGCAATCTGGTGGCCGAAAACGGGCCGGCTGGCAAGCTGACGCTGTCCCACCAGCATCGCTGGCTGGAAGAGCGGATCGGCCAGGGCCGGATCGATGCCATCCTGGCCCCCGAAGGCCATGGGGCCCCGGAGCTGCAGCATTGCCTGGTTCAGGCCAGTCTGGGTGAGGCGGCCCTGCCCCATCGCCACGATCGCCTCAAGCTTCGACAGGCGCTGGACGAGGTGATACTGAGCTGGTACGCAGAGCGTGACAAGGCGGGCTAATCCGCCAGTGCGACCTAGTGATACTTGGCCAGATGGGAAAACACCTGCGGCAGGGAGTGCTCGAGCTGCTCGAGCAAGCGACCAGCCTCCTCCACATCCTCCCGGCGACAGGCGAGCTCCAGCGCCATCACTTGCCGATAGCTGGGCTCGGCACCGTAACTGCCACAAGAGGACTTCATGCTGTGGGCGAGGCGGGCCAGGGCGGTCCAGTCCCGCTGATCAAAGAGCGGCCTGAGCTGGGCAAGTTGCCCGCCCACCTCCTCGACGAACACCGAGATGACGACCGGCATCATGTCGTGACCTATGTCATCTGCCAGTTGTCTCAGCACTTTCTGATCCAGCCACTCCATCTTCTCTTCCCTATGATGGTATTCAAACAGACCACAATATAGCCGACCCGCACACCGACTGTCACCCGCTCTGCGGCGAGAGTCGGTTGAAGCGGCGTGCCGCCATCAGAATGTGAGCCAATTCAAGTTATCAACACGCAGTTCCAGGCAGGAAAGAGATAAATGTTGTCACAAAATTAACAATGACATAACAATACAAGCCATGAGAATGATGCGGCTCAGCAACACCTCTCTCATCCCTTTTTGCCTGTATGGCTGCTGCGAAGAACCAGGGTAGGATTCTACCCTGGTATTTTTTTTATTGGCTGGTCAGCAGCTTGGCTGCATTGCCGTATTCCAGCTCACCCAGCCTGAACAGGCAGAACTCCCCGGGCGCCATCTTCACCCAGCTCTCATTGCCGGTGAGCGGGCGGGTGGCTATCAGCGTCACCACGTCATTTGGGGTGGTCTCGCTCTGGAAGTCGATGGCCACATCTTCATCCAGCAGGCGGGCCTCGCCAAAGGGGGCCCGGCGGGTCAACCAGTAGAGGTTGTTGCTGCAATAGGTCATCACGAACTCCCCATCCGACAGCAGCATGTTGAATACCCCGAGTCCGCGCAGCTCGTCACACAGGGTCGCGAGATAGCGGAACATGGCAGGGAAGTTAGCCGGACGCTTGGGGTATTTCTGCTCCAGCCTGTCGAGCAGCCAGCAGAAGGCGTGCTCGCTGTCGGTGTCCCCCACAGGACGGTGGCGCCCGGTCCGCAACCCCTTGTAGCCAGTCAGCTGGCCGTTGTGAGCAAAGGTCCAGTAGCGTCCCCACAGTTCGCGGGTGAAGGGGTGGGTATTCTCCAGCGACACGCATCCCCGGTTGGCCTGCCGGATATGGCTGACCACGGCGCGGCTCTTGATGGGCAGCGCCTGCACCAGCTTGGCGATGGGTGACTGGGCACTGGGTTCGGGATCCTTGAAGGTGCGAAAGCCTCGCCCCTCGTAGAAGGTGATCCCCCAGCCATCCTTGTGGGGGCCTGTCTTGCCGCCCCGCAGCATCAGCCCGGTAAAGCTGAAGCAGATGTCGGTCGGCACATTGGCGCTCATGCCGAGCAGTTCGCACATGTCCAGTCCACTCCCTGAATTAATTGATCATCTCTGCGCCAATCAGCGAACTTAAGCTGGATACGAGGCGCCAGGAGCGGTCACTAGAGCCCCCGGCAGCCCCACCCGCCCTCTTTCTCTGATTACTTGGCCATCTCTTTTTCGACCAGCTGGATCAGGATGTGAATGACCTTGATGTGCACTTCCTGGATGCGGTCGGCATAGCCGAAGTGCGGCACCCGGATCTCGACATCGGCCAGACCCGCCATCTTGCCACCGTCCTTGCCGGTCAGGGCAATCACCTTCATGCCCTTGGCACGGGCGGCCTCGATGGCTTTCAGGATGTTGCCGGAATTGCCGCTGGTGGAGATGCCGAGCAGCACGTCGCCGCGACGGCCGACCGCTTCCACGTAGCGGGAGAAGACATAGTCATAGCCAAAGTCGTTGGAGACGCAGGAGAGGTGGCTGGGATCGGAAATGGCGATGCCGGCATAGCCAGGACGGTTCTCGCGATAGCGGCCGGTCAGCTCTTCGGCAAAGTGCATGGCGTCGCAGTGGGAGCCGCCGTTGCCGCAGGAGAGCACCTTGCCCTCTTCCTTGAAAGAGTCAGCCAGCAGTTTGGCGGCCGCCTCTATGTTCTTCAGATTTTGCTCATCGGCCAGAAAGGCCTGGAGCACGCCGGCAGCTTCGGTCAATTCATTGCGGATAAGTTCTTGGTACATGGCGTCTGATGTCTCTTTGTATCGTCCAACATAGGGTTCTGCATTGTCGCACAAGCCAATCCAATCGTCGCCCCCCGCCCGCCATGATGCGGCCCCGGTACGTTAGGCCGATCACGGTGTCAAGGTAACGAGCTTGTAAACATCTTGATAATTTTGTGCGCATGAATTACAACAGGGGCCATATCCAACAGGTCAGACCTCTGGATCAGTTAACCCACGTTTCCCCAACTTCGGCAACTCATGCAAGGAGCGAAAAATGACGACGACCCTCACTCTGTTCGGGGTGATCCTGGTGATCGGCGCCATGGCTTACCGCCGGGCGTCACTGTTCACCTCCACGCTTGCCACGGCCGCCGCCCTGGTCGCTGGCGCCCTCTATGGCCATGTGCCCCTGCTGGTGTGGGTGCTGTTCGCGGTGATCGCCATCCCGCTCAATCTGGTGGAGTTTCGTCGCAACCAGCTGACCAAACCCCTGTTCAAGATCTACAAGTCCATCATGCCGGAGATGTCCCGCACCGAGAAGGAAGCCATAGAGGCGGGTACCACCTGGTGGGAAGCGGATCTCTTTGCCGGCAACCCGAACTGGAAGAAACTGCACGCCATCCCGGTCAGCACGCTGTCAGCCGAAGAGCAGGCCTTCATGGACGGGCCGGTTGAAGAAGTGTGCCGCATGGTCAACGACTGGGAAGTGACCCACGAGCGGGCCGACCTCTCCCCCGAGGTGTGGCAGTACCTGAAGGACCACAAGTTCTTCGCCATGATCATCAAGAAGAAGTACGGTGGCCTGGAGTTCTCCGCCTACGCCCAGTCCTGCGTACTGCAAAAACTGTGCGGCGCCAGCGCCGTGCTCGCCTCCACCGTCGGCGTGCCCAACTCGCTGGGCCCGGGCGAGCTGCTGCAACACTACGGTACCGAAGAGCAGAAAGACCACTACCTGCCACGCCTGGCCGTCGGCAAGGAGATCCCCTGCTTCGCCCTGACCAGTCCGGAAGCAGGCTCGGATGCGGGCTCCATCCCCGACTTCGGCATTGTCTGCAAAGGCGAGTGGGAAGGGGAAGAGGTGCTCGGCATGCGCCTGACCTGGAACAAGCGCTACATCACCTTGGCCCCTATCGCCACTGTGCTGGGGCTGGCCTTCAAGCTGCGCGACCCGGATCACCTGCTGGGTGAGGAAGAGGAGCTTGGAATTACCTGTGCCCTGATCCCCACCGACATCAAGGGCGTCGAGATAGGCCGCCGTCACTTCCCCCTCAACGTGCCGTTCCAGAACGGGCCGACCAAGGGGAACGATGTCTTCGTACCGCTGGACTTCATCATCGGCGGCCCGGCCATGGCCGGTCAGGGCTGGCGCATGCTGGTGGAGTGTCTGTCGGTCGGTCGCGGCATCACCCTGCCCTCCAACAGCACGGGCGGCGTCAAGATGCTGGCCCTGGCCACCGGCGCCTACAGCCGCATCCGTCGCCAGTTCAAGCTGCCCATCGGCAAGATGGAAGGCATTGAAGAGCCGCTGGCACGCCTGGGCGGCAACGCCTACATCATGGGCGCCGCCGCCAAGCTGACGGTGACCGGCATCGATCTGGGCGAGAAGCCGTCCGTCATCTCTGCCATCGTCAAGTACCACCTCACCGACCGTGCCCAGAAGTGCATCATAGATGCCATGGACATCCACGGCGGCAAGGCCATCTGCATGGGTCCGAACAACTACCTGGCCCGCGGCTATCAGGGTGCGCCCATCGCAGTCACCGTAGAGGGTGCCAATATCCTGACCCGCAGCATGATCATCTACGGTCAGGGTGCCATCCGCTGCCATCCTTACGTGCTGCCGGAGATGCTGGCCGCCAGCCATCCTGATCAGGAAGTGGCCCTCAAGCAGTTCGACAAGGCGGTGTTCAGCCATGTCGGCTTCGCCATCAGCAACCTGGTGCGCAGCTTCTGGCTGGGTCTGACCGGCGCCCGCTTCGCCTCAGCCCCCTACAGGGATCAGACCAAGGGCTACTACCAGCAGCTCTCGCGCCTCAGCGCCAACCTGGCCTTCCTGTCCGACATGGCCATGGGCACCCTGGGTGGCGAGCTCAAGCGCAAGGAGCGGGTCTCCGCCCGCCTCGGCGACGTGCTGAGCCAGCTCTATCTCGCCTCCAGCGCCCTCAAGCGCTATCAGGATGAGGGACGCCAGCAGGCCGACCTGCCGCTGCTGCACTGGGCGCTGCAAGACGCCATGTTCAAGGCACAGGAAGCCATCGACGAGTTGCTGCGCAACTTCCCGAATCGCTGGATTGGCCTGGCCCTGCGCGTCATAGTGTTGCCGCTGGGTCGCGACCTGAATCGCCCCTCCGACAAGCTGGACAGCCAGGTCGCCCGCCTGCTGCAGACCCCGAGTGCTACCCGCGACCGTCTGGCCGAAGGGCAGTACCTCACCCGAGAAGAGGGCAACCCCTTCGGGTTGCTGGAGCAGGCCCTCGATGACGTGCTGACCGCCGAGCCGCTGTTTGACAAGGTGTGCAAGGCAGAAGGCCGCAAGCGTCCCTTCACCCAGCTGGACAAGGTGGCAGACGCCGGCCTGGCCCTTGGCGTCATCAACCAGACCGAGGCCGACTTGCTGCGCCGAGCCGAAGAGAGTCGCCTGCGCACCATCAACGTCGATGACTTCGACCCCATCGACCTGGTGGCCAACAAGGCGCTGTTTGAAGCCTCCGCCTATCACAGGGCAGCCTGATGCCATGAATGCCAAAACGCCTCCTTCGTGGAGGCGTTTTTCATGCTGGCATCTGCCCGGCAACCCCGGATGGAGAAAGAGCGACCCGCTGGATCATATTTTGGATATCAATCCGTTTCCTAACTTGAATGAAGCGGTTAAGGTAAGCACAGGATCACAAACAGGATTGCGTAATGGATGATCAAATCCTGATAATTGACGATGAAGATCTGCCCCAGACAGCACCGCGCCCCGCCGGCTGGAAGGTGATGATAGTGGACGATGAGCCCGAGGTGCATCGCATCACCAAGATTACCCTGAGCAAGTTTGAGTTCGACGGCAAGCCCATCGATTTTCTGCACGCCTATTCCGCCGCCGAAGCCAAGACACTGCTCGCCGCTACACCGGATGTCGCCCTGCTATTGCTCGATGTCGTCATGGAAGCCGATCACGCTGGTCTCGAGGTGGTCAAGTTCGTGCGCGACGAGCTGCAAAACAAGATGGTGCGCATAGTGCTGCGTACCGGCCAACCCGGTCAGGCACCGGAAGATGACGTCGTCACCAACTACGACATCAACGACTACAAGGACAAAACCGAGCTCACCTCCCAGAAGCTGCGCACCCTGCTGCGCGCCAGCCTGCGTTCCTACCGGGACATTCGCACCCTGGAGAGCAATCGCCAGGGGCTGGAGAAAGTCATCGAAGCCTCCAAGGGGATCTTCGAGCAACGGGCCCTGCGGCAGTTCGTCGAAGGGGCCCAGACCCAACTCAGCGCCCTGCTCAATCTGGAAGAGTCCCAGATCTACGACGTGAAGCATCTGGCCTACGAGGTGCGGGATCAGGTGCTGGAGCCCCTGCTCAGCGACAGTCCGGCACTGCTGCTCTCTGACGCTCCGGGCATACTGCGTTGCGCCATGACCAAGGGCGCCAACGTCTACGATGGCAACCAGTTGGTACTCTATTGCCAGAACCCCCGTCACCACCTGTTGTTCCACATCGAGACAACCCGCCCTCTCAGCCAGATGGATACCGGCCTGCTGAGCCTGTTCACTGAGAACATCATAGTGGCGCTGGAGAACATCCGGCTCAACGAGGTGATCGGCGACAACCAGCGCGAGATCATCTACCGCATCGGCGAACTGGTGGAGAGTCGTTCCAAGGAGTCCGGCCTGCACGTCAAGCGGGTGGCACTCTACACCGAGCTGTTCTGCCAGCTACTCGACATGAACGAAGACAGGTGCGAGCTCATCAAGCGCGCCTCTCCCCTGCACGACATCGGCAAGGTGGGGATCCCGGATGCCATCCTGCACAAGCCGGGCAAGCTCACCCCGGATGAGTGGGAGATCATGAAGACCCACGCCCAGCTGGGGCAGGACATGCTCTCCGGCAGCGATCTCGCGCTGTTCCAGATAGGGGCCACCATAGCCGGCAATCACCACGAGAAGTGGAACGGCACCGGCTACCCCCGTGGACTCAAGGGAGAGGCCATCCCCCTGGAGGGACGAATAGTCGCGCTGGCGGACGTGTTCGATGCCCTGGGGTCGGATCGCTGCTACAAGCAGGCCTGGCCACTTGATGAGGTGCTGGCATTGATCAGAGCTGAGAAGGGAGAGCACTTCGATCCCCTGCTGGTGGATCTGATGCTGGCCAACCTCGAGAAGTTCCTCGAGATCCGCGAGCAGTACAAGGACATCTATATCGGCGCCCACTGAGATAGGGATGTCCAGCGAGCCGCCACCTCGCCATCACGAAGAAGCCGCCCATCGGGCGGCTTCTTTGCACTGAGCGCGGGCTATTGCTCCGGCAGATTGAGATCCAGCTTGGGCGCCGCCGGGGCCGCGGCCTCGCTTTGCGCCTTCCGGGCCGCCATCGCCTTGTGCAGGGTACGGCGTTTTTGCAGCAGGATGAAGCCACCCGCTCCCAGCAGGAGCAGCAGCAGGCCGCCGCCACCCAGGGCCCAGGGCAACCAGACCGGGCTCTCCCGCTCCTCAAATTTGGCCTGGGTCTGTACCGCTGCCGAGGTGGGAGATGCCGCTGAAGGGGTGGGCGCCGGTGGCGGCATTATGGTGAACGACTTGACCGGCAGTTGCAGTTGCACCTCGCGGCCGAGCCGGGTCGTGCCAAACAGGGTCGCCTCCACCCTGTACTGGCCCGCCGCCTTGAGGGCGGAGAGATCGACCCCAAGGCGGGGTTCGGTTGCCACTGCATTGAAGGCCATGCTGACCCCTGCGCTGTCGATGGCCTTGCCCTGGATCACTACGGAGGCCGGATCCAGCTCGTCGGCATCGATGAGCAAGGAGAGCCTGGCCCCGGTGTCACCGGAAGGGGCATCCAGGGTGTAGCTCAGCGGCCAGGGGAAGAGCAGCACCTGCTGGGACTGGGCACGGGAAAACACCTGATTGCCGCTGCTGTAGAGGGCGCGATATTTGCCTGCCGGCACGTCCAGCACCGCCTCGGCGGTCAGGATGCCATCCCCGGGCACCTCGTCGAGCCCCTTGCCATCATCCAGGTAGTGTCCGAGGGTCTCCTCGACGATGGGTTCCCCACTCTGGGCAGCGTCGTTGAACTGTTGCAGCTTCACCGTCATGCCGAGATCGGAGAGATAGTAGCCCGCCCCCGGCGCCGCCCCATCGATCAGCAGCCTGGATTGCAGCTTGACCCGCTCCCCCTGATAGAGGCGGGCCGGCAACGGCTCGCTCTCGAGCCGGATGTCGGTGAGCAGGCGCACCCTGTTCTCGGGGTCCACCTCGCCGATGGCCTGCCAGGGGCCCGGCATGGGGTTGCGTACCGTGATGAGATCCTGATCCTGCTGCGTCAGCCAGCCCACATCCGGCGGCGTGACCTTGCCCACATAGAGCTTGCTGCCATCCGGCCGCACCAGGATCACCGACGGCGTGCCCGGCTTGCGCTTGATGATGAAGGTGATCTCTTTCACCCCGTAATCGATGCGAAAACGGTTGTCGAGCAGCGGAATGTCGGAGGGGGCAAACACCTCGTTGGCCATGCCGGAGAGGGAGGTCAGCAGCAGCAGCCCCCCCCAGAGCGAACTCATTGTCGCCACAGGCAGGCTCCCCCTTTCTTCTGCACCAGATCCAGCCTGGCCTCATGGACGGCGACCACCTCTTCGCCGGCGCGCACCACCTTGAGGGGGGGCCGGTTGCTCTCCAGCCGACGGATCCCGGTGTCCTGGTTGCTGTCATTCTCGTTGCTCTCGCTGGCCAGATTGAGCTTGGTCTGGCCACCCGTCATCAGCAGGTAGACGTCCGCCAGTATCTCCGCATCGAGCAAGGCTCCGTGCAGGGTACGGTGGGAGTTGTCGATGCCGTAGCGATCGCACAGCACATCCAGGTTGTTGCGCTTGCCGGGGAAAAGATCCCGCGCCATCGCCAGGGTATCAGTGATGCCGCAGATGTCCGCCGTCTTGAAGTCGAGGCCGAGCTTGCTGAACTCATAGTCCATGAAGCTCACGTCAAAGGGAGCGTTGTGGGCGATGATCTCGGCACCGCGGATGAAGGCGATGAAGTCGTCGGCTATCTGGCTGAAGGAGGGCTTGTCCGCCAGGAAGGCATCGGTGATGCCGTGCACGGCGATGGCCTCGGGGTCCACCAGCCGATCCGGCTTGATGTAGACATGGAAATGGTTGCCGGTCAGTTTGCGGTTGATCACCTCCACACAGCCGATCTCGACGATGCGGTGCCCGAGGTAGACGGGGCCGCCTGCCGTGTTCATGCCTGTGGTTTCAGTATCCAGAATGATCTGGCGATTCAGTTGGGGTGTGCTCATGATCGAATCCATGTCAAACTTCGGTTTTATTCGCTAGTTTACCCCAAGACACATGCTAAAAAAGATTGATTTGTATACGGATGGTTCCTGCCTCGGCAATCCGGGCCCCGGCGGCTATGGCGCCGTCATGGTCTATGGCAAGCACCGCAAGGAGTTGGCAGGGGGCTATCGACTGACCACCAACAACCGGATGGAGCTGATGGCCGCCATCATGGGGCTGCGCACCCTGAACGAACCCTGCCAGGTTCGCCTGACCACCGACAGCCAGTATGTGCGCCAGGGGATCACCCAGTGGATCATCGGCTGGAAGAAGAAAGGGTGGATGACCTCAAATCGCCAGCCGGTCAAGAACGTCGATCTCTGGCAGGCGCTGGACGCTGAAGTGGCCCGCCACCAGATCGAATGGCTCTGGGTCAAGGGTCACTCCGGTCACCCCGAGAATGAACGCTGCGACGTGCTTGCCCGGGATGCCGCCAGCGGCAAGCAGCTCGCCGAAGACACGGGTTACCAGCCCTGAGATGCCCTGGAGGCCGAAGCGTCCATATTAATGAGGGAACAGCAAGCGCTCTGCCGCAACACCCTCGTCACCAGCCCTGGCGCGCCATACCAGGCGCCGCCATCGACTCCGGCAGGCGCCAACGGCGGCGCACCGGGGTGATGGGGAATCGCCGTTTGCGTGCGGCTATCACATAGACAGAGGCAAAGGCTCTGCAGTAATCCCGCCCCATGCTCTCCCGCCACCAGCCGATCCGGCTCTGCTTCCCCATGAAGGAGAAGCCGAAGCGCTCGTCAAACATCACCTCGCACCCCAGCAGTTGCAACCAGTCAGTCACCCGGGCCGGGGTGAACATGCGCGCCGACCAGGGCAGGTGCTGTCGCATGAAGGGCAGGTAATGACCCAGGCCGACCAGGCTGGTGGGGTTGTAGCCACTGACGATGAGCCAGCCGTCATCGGTCAGCACCCGCTCAGCCTCGCGCAGCACCTGGTGGGGATCCGATGAAAAGTCGAGACAGTGGGCGAGCAGGCAGGCATCCACGCTGGCGGTACGGATCGGCAAGGCAAGGGGATCGCCCTTGATATCCAGCAGGCGTCCGCCGGGGGCGACACCCAGCTGGTGGCGAATGGTGGAGCTGCCGCAGGAGAGTTCGGCGCTCAGGGCGCCAATTTTCAGCAGATGGTAGCCAAACAAATGAGGGCACCAGTTGTCGAGCCGCTCCTGGATCTCGGCCGCCACCCAGTCCCCCATGGGCAGTGCCGACCAGCTGGTCGGGATCGCGATCTGTTGTTCGGTACGTGCCAGCTGCATAATGGGACCAATCCGGGGTGCGAATGCCATCTTGTTATATAAGATCCCTTCCACAAAGAGAACACAAAGAGAAGCCGACCCATGTATACCGTCATCACAGTTCCCGCATTCAGCGACAACTACATCTGGTTGATCCGACACGAGAATCACTGCCTGGTCGTGGATCCGGGCGAGGCAACCCCCGTGCTGGAGCGGCTTGAGACGCTCGGGCTTGAGCTCGATGCCATCCTGCTGACTCACCATCATCGCGACCATGTGGGCGGCGTCACGGATCTGCTCCATCATTTCCCCCACGCCCGCCTCTATGGTCCCAAACATGATCCCATGCCGGATCATCACGGCCAGTGGCTCGATGACGGCGATCAGATCAACTGGCACGGCCTGAGCCTGGATGTCCTCCACATCCCCGGTCATACCCTGGGCCACATCGCCTATCACGGCCATGGCATGCTGTTTTGTGGTGATACCCTCTTCAGTGCCGGCTGTGGCCGCCTGTTCGAAGGCAGCCCCGCCCAGATGTACGGATCCCTGCAACGCCTCGCGGCCCTGCCCGATGACACCCTCCTCTATTGTGCCCATGAATACACCCTATCCAACCTGCGTTTCGCCCACGCGGTCGAGCCGGACAACCTGGCGATCCAGCGCCGGATCGGGGTGATCAGCAAGCTGCGTCAGCAGGGCCTGCCGAGCCTGCCCTCACGCCTGGGGGATGAGCGGCATTTCAATGTTTTTCTGCGCTGTAATGAGGACTCAGTGAAATTTTCTGCTGAGAAGTACGCCCTTAAATGCTTGGAAAATCCAGAGGATACCTTCACAGTACTGAGGGGCTGGAAGGACGTTTTTTGAACAAACCTTGATCAGGGGGCCATTGCCCCTTATGATGCGAGCTGTTTTTCAAGAGATGACCTGAGCGAGATGAAGCTACGAACGGCCTTATTGGCGGCGCTGTTTCTCAGCGGCTGTCAAAACCTGAGCCATCAGGATGACCGGGCGGTAACGGCAATCGAGCCGATCAAATCCCCCCAAGTCAGCAAGAAAACATACAAAAAACATTCAGCGCGCTTCCTGTTCGGCGATGAACAGATTGAAGAACTGGATGACACGGATAACCTGTGGGTGCGTATCAGCGATGATATGCAGCTGGACTCGCACGATAATGCTCGTGTCCGCCAGCAGCGTGATTGGTTACTGCGTAATGATAAGCATATGGCGACCATTGCCAGCCGGGCTGAGCCCTACCTGTATCTGATGGTAGAGGAAATCGAACGGCGTGAGCTGCCAATGGAGCTTATTACCATCCCCATGATCGAGAGCATGTTCGATCCCAATGCCCGCTCCCGCAGCAATGCGGTGGGTCTTTGGCAGTTCGTTCCTGCGACCGGCAAGAACTTCGGCCTGCGCCACGACAACTGGTATGACGGCCGCCGCGATGTATTGGCGTCCACCAATGCCGCACTGGACTACCTGGAGTACCTGAACCGTTTCTTCGACGGCGACTGGCTGCAGACGCTGGCCGCTTACAATGCCGGTGAAGGCCGGGTACGCAACGCCATCATCCGCAATCAGAAGGCCGGTCGGCCGACTGATTACTGGTCGCTGGACCTGCCCCGCGAGACCCGGATGTATGTGCCCAAGATCCTGGCCATGGCCGACATGATCCGCAATGCGGACAAATACAATGTCACCCTGCCGGTGCTGGCCAACAAGCCGCAGTTGCGGACCATCAACACTGGTGGCCAGATCGATCTGAACGTGGCGGCCCAGTTGGCAGGTGTCTCCGCTTCCCAGCTCAAGGCCCTCAATCCCGCACTCAAGCGTGGCATGACCTCGCCGCAGGGCCCCTACAACCTGTTGGTACCCATCGAGTACGCCGACACTCTGGAGCTGGCCCTGGCCGATCTGCCCCAGCGTGAACGTACCCGTGGTGTGCGCTCCTATCAGGTCACCAGCGGCGATACCCTCTCCCGCATCGCCCAGAACCACGGGGTGAGCGTGCAGCAGCTCAAGCTGGCCAACAACCTGCGCGGCAACAATCTGCGCCGTGGCCAGAGCCTGGTGATCCCCAACGGCGGCACCGCAAGCCAGGCCGTTCAGAGCAAGCCGCAGCAGCTGGCCAGCCGCAGTGGCAGCAAGATCCAGTATCAGGTGCGTTCGGGTGACAATCTGTGGAGCATCAGCCAGGCTCACGGGGTGACCCACGCCGATCTGGCCAAGTGGAACGGTTTGAGCGCCAAGTCAGCCCTGAAACCGGGTATGAAGCTGGTGGTCTGGCCCAAGCAGGGCAAGGGCAGCAACAAATCCATGGTCTATCAGGTGCGTCGCGGGGATTCCCTCTCCTCCATCGCCGCCCGCTTCCAGGTCGCCGTCAACGACGTGATGCGCTGGAACCAGCTCGGCAAGACCGACTACCTCAAGCCGGGGCAGGAGCTGACCCTGTTCGTGAAGAACAACAGCTGATTGCTTATCCCCGCATAAAAAAATACCCCGCCTAGTGCGGGGTATTTTTTTGGGCTTTCATTCGTCTTAAGGGGTGATGGCCTGGGCCGCGAACCGCGCCATGATGGGATTGTGATCCGAGGCATCGGTGGCCGGTGAGCTCACCTCCACCAGGTCCAGGTTGCGGTAGTAGAGGTGATCCAGCGGGCGGCCGAAGGCGGTACGGCGCAAGTCGGGCACAGGAACGGCCTCCTGCAGGCCAAGCTCGCCGACCAGCGTGTTCAACCAGAACTCGCGCTTGTCGCTCCAGGTGTTGAAGTCTCCCCCCAGGATGACAGGGCCCTGATGTCGATGGATCAGCGCGGTCAGATCGTTGAGCTGTTCACGGAAGGTCGCCATCCCTAACTCGAAGTTGACCGCATGCAGGTTGACCACCAGCACGCCGTCAGGATCCCCCTGCAAGGGGTAGAGGCTCACCAGACCGGACTTGGGGATGCGCAGCAGCGGCTCGGGGGAGCGCACGCCACAGACGAAAGCCTGCGGCGTCTTGGCCACCGTCATGACACCGAAGGAGACACCGCCCTGGGTGAACGCCTGCAACTGCTGCCACTGGAAGTCGCCGGCACGCAGCCATTGCAGCATCTCGGGCCGGGTCGCCGACTCCTGCAGCAGCACCAGATCCTGGGACTTGGCATATTCGTCCAGTCCTTCGCGCCAGTTCTTGCGCTGCCCCTTGTAGAGATTCCAGACGGTGATGCCAAACTCGCGGGGCAAGGCGGTGGAGGCCAGCGCCACCAGGGGGGGCTTCTGGCAATCGACGCCGGGCACTATGCCCGCCGCCGTGACCAGGTGATCCTGATCCGGCACCTCGAAACAGCCAACCAGTCCCAGCGTCAGCAGGGAAGTCCCCAGAATCCGATAACTATTTTTCATTGGCTAACAATCACCTGCCTCTGCAAGGCGCCATGACCCCCACAGAGGTCATGGACGCCGACTAGTCTCATTATTCGTGTCCGCCCGACTCATCCATGAGGGATCCCGCAATGGCGAGACAGCACCAGTACCGCGTGACATTTTATGATCAACAAGGAACCTGTCATCAAGTGGAGCTTTCCACCGTCTATCAGATCAGACGGGATCCCCAGTGCGATCTCTGCCTGTTCGACACGGATCAGTGTGTCGGCTCGGAAGAGATGCTGGAACGCATGATACGGCAAAAAACCGGGCTTGAGCAGGAAATATCCATCATCAACGCCCGGCTCATCTGAACAGATTCAGACCGGAACGGGACGGGATTTGCCCTGATCGTCGATGGCCACGTAGGTAAAGACCCCTTCCGTCACGCAGTAACGCTGGGCTTCATTCTCCCGCAGCACCGGCTTGACCCAGACCTCCAGCTTGAGGCGCATGGAGCTGCGCCCGACCTTCAGGCAGCGACCATAGCAACACACCACGTCGCCCACCTTGACCGGACTGTGGAAGGTCATGCCCTCCACCGAGACGGTACAGATGCGTCCTTTTGCCAGCTCCTTGGCCATGATGCCCCCACCTATATCCATCTGGGACATGATCCACCCCCCGAAGATATCGCCATTGGGGTTGGTATCGGCTGGCATCGCCAGGGTTCTCAGCAACAGCTCCCCATCGGGATGACGCTTTGTCTCTTCCATCATTACCGCTCTCTCTATATGGATGGCGGCATGATAGGGGGCGATCCCGCCCTTGGCAAACCTCAATTGCCGAGCTAACCCGCGCCGCACGGGGCTCCCGTGCCCAACCCCATGCAAAAAAGACCAGGTTGACACCCATCCGGACTCAACCTTGCGAGGTGGCCTGCTCGGCAAACCAGTGGGCCGGATCCGGCCAGCGGTAGACGAAACCCAGTCGCTGGCAGATGCGCTGCCCCTCTATGGGCGCAAAGACGCCGGCGGGCTCGATGAACTGCGGGGGCGCCAGCCCGAGCAGACGGCTTGCGAAGGGGTAGAGCTGCTCCCGGCGCGGATGTACCGGGGCGCTCAGGTTGTAGGCGTCTCCCTCCTGCCCCGCCGCCAGCATCAGCTGGCAGGCCGCCACCACGTCGTCCAGATGCACCAGGTTCACCGCCTGCCCTCCCCCCGCCAGCGTCTTGCCCGCGAGGAAACGCCCGGGGTGCCTGTCCGGACCGTAGAGGCCGGCCGGGCGCAGCACCATGGCGCAGGCGAAGCCGCCCTCCTGGACAGCCCGCTCTGCCGCCCGCATCCGCTCTCCTCTGGCGTTGGCCGGGTTCGGGGTCTCATCCTCCCCTTGCCCTGGCGCCCACACCGAGGTCGCGCTGATAAAGAGCACCTTGCCAACCCCTGCCTCTCTGGCCAGCTGGCACAACCGCGCCACCGACGCCGGGTAGTCCGCGGTCTTGCTGGGGGGCACGCAGATCACCAGAGCGCGGCAGCGAAAGGGAAGCGGACCCGCCATGTCAGGGGCCAGCAGGAGCGGCCAGGCCGCTATGCCCCCGTCACGCAACCGGGTGGCCTTCTCAAGGGAGCTGACCGTCACGGCGACGGACTGACCCTGCGCCTGCAACGCTCTGGCCAGGGGCAACCCCAGCCAGCCGGCTCCCACTATTCCCGTCTGATACTCATGTTCGATCGTCATTGGCAAAATCCTGACAAAAAAAAACGGCCATCCATGATGACCGTCGAAAGTAACGAAGGAAATAGCCGGATGAACCGGTTACCTCCCACAGCGGGAAAATCGGGAGCGCACGCTCCTAATTCGTGGGCCTATCCTAGTGGCAGCGCGGTCAAAAAGCTTTGAAGCGGATCACAGTTGAAAAGGATTTCTGAAAGCGCTTTCACTGTTTGACGAAAAAGCTGGCCCGCTTGGGGCCAACCTCATGGCTCAGGCCACTGACTCCCGACGCACCAGTTCCGCTTCAAACTTGAGCGCCAAACCCTCTACCGGCTTGTGATCCAGCAGTCGCAAGGCGAGCTCCGCAGCCCGCTCTCCCATCTCCTCGATGGGGTAGCGCACAGTGGTGAGCTTGGGATAGATGTAACGGGCATAGGGTATGTCATCGAAGCCGACCACCGAGACCTGCTGCGGTATCTTGTAGCCCCGCTCCAGCAGGCAGGAGATGGCCCCCGCCACCATGGCATCGTTGAAGCCCAGCACGGCCGTGAAGGGAACGCCGCGTTCCAGCAGCTCGCTCATGGCCACATAGCCCCCCTTCTCGTCGGCAAAGGCGCGACCGATGAGGGCGGGATCCAGCTCGATACCGGCCCGTTGCAGGGCGAAGCGATAGCCGGCCATCCGCTGCTGACCATCGACGAACTCCTCGTCATCCGAGGTGATGAAGGCGATCCGGCTGTGCCCTGCGTCCAGCAGATGCTGACAGGCGGTGGTGATGCCTGCCTGGTTGTCGAGCCAGACGCAGCGCTCCTCGCAGCCCGGCACCTGACGATTGATGAAGACGATGGGGGTGGATCCCGACGCCAGCTCGCTCAGCTCCTCGTCCGGCAGCGCCTTGCTGTGCAGGATCAGGGCGTCACACTGGCGTTGCAGCAGCGCCTGGATGGCGTGACGCTCCCGGGCCGCGTCGTGGTTGCCGGAGACCACTATGGTGAACTTGTTTGCCTTGTCGACCATGCTCTCGATGCCACGCATCATCTGGGCGAAGAAGGGGCCGCCACAGAGGTCCCCAACCAGGACGCCGATGCAGTTGGAACGTTTGCTTACCAGGGCCTGGGCGAAGCTGTTTGGACGAAAACTCAGCTCCTTCATGGCCGCGAGCACGGCCTCGCGCTTCTCGGGTGCGACCTGCGCCGTGTTGTTGATGACTCGCGACACCGTCGAAATGGACACATTCGCCAGCTGAGATACGTCTTTGATCGTTGCCACTCTCAATTCCTTTGTTGGGGAAGCCTGTCTGTGTTGATCGGGCATTATATCGAACCAGTCAGACCAAGACGCGGCGCCCGATCACCTGACAGGTTTCCTTTTGTAACAAAGCTTAAGGGATAATAACCATTCTGAGGCAAGAATGGGAGGCAGTCGCTGACGCGACTGCCTCTGTCCTCAATAGGCGTGATTGAGCTCGCGTTCCGACATGAAACGCAGGGGCTGCTGCAGCTTGTGCTGGTAGATGAGATCGAAGGAGAGCACGTTCTGGACGTAGTTGCGCGTCTCTCTATAGGGGATGCTCTCCACCCAGACATCCATCGGCTTGTTGGTGCTCTGATCCCGCCAGCGTTTGACCCTGCCAGGCCCCGCATTGTAGGCCGCCGCCGCCAGGATCCGGTTGCCGTCATAGACGTCCAGCAGCCGCTTGAGGTAGGCGCTGCCGAGGCGGATGTTCATGGCAGGATCGAACAGCTGCTGCTCATTGCGATAGGGTACACCCAGCTTGGCGGCCGTCTCCTTGGCAGTCGCCGGCATCAGCTGCATCAGGCCACGCGCCCCGACCGGCGACTGGGCCAGCGGATAGAGGGCGCTCTCCTGACGGGAGATGGCGTAGAGCAGGCTGGTGTTCATGGTGCGCTCCTGCGCCATCTGGGAGAAGGTGCGCTTGAGGGGTAGCGGGAAGCGCAAGTCGATCGCATCCCAGGCTTCGGCCCGGATGCTGGAGAGGATCGCCAGTTCGTGCCAGCTCTGGTTGAGGGCGATATGACCGAACTCCAGGCGCTGGGCTACGGGGTTGCGATCCATGTTGTGGATCCACTCAGAGCGTGCCGCCGTGATCTCGTTCATCGCCAGCAGCTCCCGTACCCGCAGCAGGAAAGGCCAGCGGCTGCTGGCGGTGCGCCAGTCCGGCACCTTGTGTCCCACACTCTGGTTCTTGATGCGATAAGGCACCCCGGTGCGCTGCGCCGCCATGAAGCCATAGAAGCCGCGCAGATTGGCGGTCTCGAGATAGAGCTCCCGCGCCTGTTTCTGCCGGCCCTGCACCTCCAGGGAGCGCGCCAGCCAGTAGCGCCAGCGATCCTCCTTCTGCAGTGCCATGGGCATCCGCTTGACCCAGCCTTCGAGGCCGCGCCAATCCTGCTCCCAGATGGCGAGGCGTGCCCGCAGCTCCACCAGCTCGGCATCCTTCATCCGCACCAGGGTCGCATCCAGCCAGTTGCGCTGGGCGAGGGATCTGTCAAGCAGTAGGCGGCGGGCGGCGGCCCGCTCCACCCGAGCGACCTCGGCCTGGTTCAGGCCGAAGCGGCGCTTCATCTCCCCCAGCTGACGCAGGGCGGGCTCGGGTTGCTCGTTGGCATAACGGGCCAGCCCGAGGGAGAGCAGCTGCCTTGACTGCGGCGCCGTCGAGAAGGAGGCCGGGTTCATAGCCCTGGCCGGTTGATCAAACAGGGCTATCATCTGATCCCCATAGGGTTTCAGACTGCCCCCCAGCTGGGCGCCGAGGTGGCGGATGAGATTGGGGTTCTGCGCCTCGAAGGCCAGCTTCATCCGCTGCCAGATCTTATCCTGGGTGCGCAGACCCGCCTGCTGCCAGAGCTGGAACAGGGGATCGCAGGCATCTGGCCTGGACTGGCCAGTCAGCCAGAGCTTGCCCGCTTCCTGCAAGGCCTCGCTCTTGTGCCCGGTGTAATAGCGGGCCTGGTAGTGCATGCAGAGCAGGTCGGTGGAGTTCGGCTTGGCCGGGTAGAAGCGCAGGAACTGGGACCACTGCTGGCTCTGGGCCAGGTAGGTGAGGTAGCTGCGCTCCAGACGGTTGGACTGGGGAGTATCCCCGTGCTGGCGGATGAAGCGGGTCACCTCGTTGTAGTCTGCCGCCCCGGGCCGGAACGCCAGCTGGTAATAATCCAGATAGGGCCGCAGCGGATAATGGTTGAGGCGGGCGCGGATCTGCTGGAAACGCTCCTGATCATTGGCACGCACAGCATCATAACCCTCGCGATAGAGGGACTGCTCCATGGTTTGCGCAAAGACGGGTGCCACTAGCCCTGGCACGATCAGCGCCGAAAAGATGATTCCCTGCACGGCTTTCACGAAAGGCATTCTCCCTTAAGAAGAGGCATAACCACCGCCCGCTGGCGGTGGTGAGATACCTTCATTCTACCCGTTAAGCAGGGGCGCTACGCCACACTATTTTTGTCGGCAGGGGCGGCGCGATCATGGCGGGTCAGGCGGCTGATGTAGCGCTCCAGATAGGGCACGGGCAGCGGCTTGGAGGCGAGATAGCCCTGGAAGAAATGGCAGCCCTGCGCCTGCAGGAATTCCAGCTGCTGGCGGGACTCGACCCCCTCGGCCGTCACGTTGAATCCCATGTGACGGGCCATGGCGATCACCGCCTCCACTATGGCCATGTTGTCGCCATCCTTGGGGATGTCCTGGATGAAGGATCTGTCGATCTTGAGTTCATCGGCGGGCAGCCGCTTGAGGTAGCTCAGGGAGGAGTAGCCTGCCCCGAAATCGTCGATGGCGAAGCTGATGCCAAGGGTCTTGAGCTCGGCCATCTTGCTGATGGTGTCTTCCGCATGACCGAGCACCACTGACTCGGTGATCTCCAGGTTCAGGCAGGAGGGATCCATGCCGGTGGCGGCCAGCACATCGTGAATGCGATCGACGAAATCGTGGGCATGGAACTGCTTGGCACTGACGTTGACCGACAGCTGGGGCACGTGGATCCCGTTCTCCTCCCAGGAGACATATTGGGTACAGGCCTCATGCAACACCCAGTTGCCGATGTCGACGATGAGATCCGTCTCCTCGGCGATGGGGATGAACTCGGCGGGAGAGACCAGGGCACGGCCCGGCGGCTGCCAGCGGATCAGCGCCTCCACCCCTATGATGTCCCCCCCCTCTACCATGTGCTGGGGCTGATAGTGGAGGGTCAGCTCCTGATTGTTGAGGGCGCTGCGCAGCTCGTTGTGGATGAGCAGACGCCTGTCCGCCTGCAGCTGCATGGAGGCATCGAAGAAACGCCGGGTCTTGCGGCCCGCCGACTTGGCCTGATACATGGCGGTGTCGGCCTGCTTGAGCAGATCCCCGGCCTCCTGCTCCCTTCCGGGGAAGAGCGTGATCCCGACGCTGGCTCCGATGTGCAGCACCTGACCCCCGTGACTATAAGGGGCGGCAATCTCGCCGATGAGCCGCTCGGCGATGAGGTCGGCCTGCATCTCCGCCTGGGGCGGGCTGATGGAGAGGCCGGGCAGCAGCAACACGAACTCGTCTCCGCCGAGCCGGGCCAGACAATCCCCCTGCCGCACCAGCCGCTTGAGGCGGTTGGCCACCTCCTTGAGCAGCCAGTCGCCAGTGGCATGACCGAGGGAGTCGTTGATGGTCTTGAAGTGATCGAGGTCGATGAACAGCAGGGCACCGATCAGATGCTCCCGGCTCGCCTCGCTGAACGCCTGGGCCAGCGTCTCGTGGAGCTGGCGGCGATTGGGCAAACCGGTCAGCTCGTCGTAATAGGCGAGATCCTGGATGCGCCGCTCCGCCGCCTTACGCTCGGAGATGTCTTCGAAGAAGATGACATAGTGGCTGATGCCCCCCTTGTCATCCTGCACCGGCGTGACGATTTCCCACTGGGGATAGACATGGCCGTCGGCGTGCAGGCGCAGGGTCTCCCCCTGCCAGCGATCCAGGGCGTTGAGCTCATAGCCGAGCCCCCCGAGCCCGGACCAGAGGTCGTTGCCAAGGTGCAGGCCTATCACCCCCTGGCTGTCGAAGCCGGTGATCTGGCTGAAGGCGTAGTTGACCCTCAGGATCTTGAAGTCCGGATCCGTGATGATGATCCCTTCGTGCGTCTCGAACGCCACAGCAGAGAGCCGCATCAGGGCGTCGCTCTGCAGGCGCTCCAGCTCGGCCACCATGCGCACCGAGAAGATGGTCAGCACGGATCCCAGATCGGCGGTCTGGGTCTGGTTCGGGAACAGCAGGGCGAGATGGCCCAGGATCTGGCCACTGCGATCCAGCAGGGGCTGGGCATAGTAGTGCTGGCCCGGGGGCAGGCAGGTACAGCCGGTCAGGGGTTCGCTGATGGGCGTCGCACTGGCGGCGCCCCGATAGAGCTGCTGGCAGGGCATGTCCGCCAGGGCGTACTCCTTGAAGTCGATGCCGTGGCTCGCCAGCACCCTGAGCCGGTCAAGGCCCACCCGCTCCGTCAGCCAGACAGCGTTGGCCCCCAGGATATGGGCAAGCTCGTTGACCAGGGTATGGCAGAAATCGAGGCCCGTCCTCGCGGAGAGCGCCTGCGCCAGCTGGGCCAGCAAGGGGGCTTGCAGCAGGGGAAGCGGCGGGGCCAGACTGGCGGGCGGCTCGACGCGGCTAGCGGCGTTGTGAGCCATCTCCAGGGGCGCCAGCCAGCCGCAGCAGAGCTGCTGGGCCGGCACATACTGACCGTACCAGAGCACGTGATGCACTGTGCCTGCCTCATCGCAGAGGTGACCGATGAACTGGCCGGGCTGGCCCGAATGGTGGAGTCTTGCGAGAAAATCGGCGAAACCGGATTCATCTTCTGGCGCCAGTTGGCTGGCCCAGGGATGAGCCCCTTCCCCTTGCCAGGGCTGGCAAGAGAGATGATCAGACAGACTCCACTGCTCATGCTGCCGATCATAAAACCACATCATCTGGGTGGCTTGTTGCTTCATTTACGACTCCAACACTACAACCACGTTATCCACCCCGACACATGCAGAAAAGCATATCCGTTTGTGCGCATATCTCCACCGGCGCATGGCAATCCTTTTGCGATGCGATAAACGATGTGGGTAGAGAAAATGCGAGACTGAGCGGTGAAAACCAGACATCGGGTCGACACAAGGCGCTGCCAAGGGGGGACAGAAACGATCCTATTCGCGCATACTGCCTGCCCGTTTCGCTGAGCTCAAGCGGTTTTTGGCATGAAACGGGAAAAGCTCACAATTTAGGGATTGCCGGATCACCAAGGGGATATTTTGTGATCTATATCACATTTCTATCCGGCCACATGGGTAATCTGAGGGTGAAGACACAAGCAAGACGACCCGAAGGGGGCCAATATGAAAATCGAAATGACCAGTAAAATCATCGACATTACCCCAGCCATCCGCGAGCGCATTGAATCCCGTTTTGAAAAGCTCGAGCGTCTTCAGGTGCCTCTTATCACACCCCATGTGATCATCTCCAAAGAGCGTTTGATGTATATCGTCGAAGCCACCGCCGGCATTCCCAACGGCAAGTTGTTTGCGCAGGCAGAGCACGAGGATCTGTATGCCGCCATCACGGATCTGGGCCAGAAACTGGAGCGTCAGCTCAATCGCCATATAGAGAAACCCCTCGCCCGCCGCGCGGCGGTCGTAGGCAAGGACGTTCCCGAGGTGGACGAAGCCGACGCCTGATCCCAGATATCCCCGTCCATTGCGCAAAAAGGCGGGTCATCCCGCCTTTTTGTATCTTGTTTCTTCGCCGCTGGCATCAGGTCAGCCAGCGCAAGCGAGCATCCACCCCCCGCGTCAAATCATCCAGCAACGGCAACATGAGCAAGGGATCCTCTCCCCTGGGCTTGGAGGCCAGCTTGTCCTGCCAGCGTTCTCGCCCGAGTGCCGACAGATTGTCATACACGGCAGGATCCAGCGCCGGTGTCCGGCTGACCAGCGGGGGGGATCGCAGCGCCAGCCAGAGCCGCACATCGGCCATGCAGCCCCCCTGCTGCAGGCGCTCGTTGAGTGCCCAGGCGTCAGATTTCCCCGGCTCGCCCTGCAAGGCGGCCTGGGGCATCAGGCCGAAACGGCTGCGCCATGCCTGCTCTTGCGGCGCTACCCCCTGCGTGGCCCCAAACCAGGGTTGCTCTTCGACCGCGTCGGTCAGGAGCGCCAGGTGCAGCCTGAAGTCGGCCCTGTCCCCCTGGCGGAGATCCTGGTTGAGCCGCTGGCCCAACTGGGCTTCATCGACGAGCAGGCGATCACGAATGGCACTGGGCAGCATGGGATAAATCTTGGAAATGAGGGTTTCATTGCTTATCGGCCGTCAACCCGATCCTTTAAGCATTAAAAATCCCTGCCAAGGGGTTCACAAGCGCGACAGATCTGGTAGTATGCGCCTCGCACTTGGGGAGGGGTTCCCGAGCGGCCAAAGGGATCAGACTGTAAATCTGACGGCTCTGCCTTCGAAGGTTCGAATCCTTCTCCCTCCACCATTCAAGTGCGAACAATCAGGAAAATACCCCGTGGAGGGGTTCCCGAGCGGCCAAAGGGATCAGACTGTAAATCTGACGGCTCTGCCTTCGAAGGTTCGAATCCTTCTCCCTCCACCACTCTTCTGAAGACCCGGCCTGGCGCCGGGTTTTTGCTTTTCCGGGCCATCTCGCTCCCGCCCCGCCAGACGGCACCATGAAAAACGGGAGGCCAAGGCCTCCCGTTTTCGTGCTCATCCCCTTCACAGGGTGAAGCGATAGAAGATGTCTACCGCCTGGGCCACCCCGCTCATGGCCTGCAGATAGAGTCTGGGCATCAGCTCGTAGCGCAGCTTGAACTCGGCGATGGGGCTGAACACCCCGACACCGTACTGGAACTGCAAGCCGGGCAGCAGGTAGGCCGACAGGGTCACCTGGGTATCGTCGCCGCTCCCTGCGGTGTCGAGGGCTACATCGCTCATGCCAAGGGACTCCCCGATACTGGAGACAACGCCACTCGCCTGACTCACCGCCCCCGCCACCAGCAGGCCGTTGAAGCCGCCATCCTCGCCACTGGTCTGCAGCCCCTTGCCGCGCAGCAGATAAGAGAGCTGCTCGGACTGCGCCATCTGCGGCTCGGAATAGACGGTGATCTTCGGCTTGGCCGCCGGTCCCGTCACCCGGACCCCGACGGTGACGTTGTCCTCTATGGTGTCGGGATCCCGGTAGGTCTCTATGTTGAGATAGGGCTGATCGATGGGGCCGGAGAAGAGGATCCGCCCCTCCTTGATAATGAGGTTCTGACCGTAGGCCTTGAAGCGCCCATCCTTGAGCTCCAGCTGACCATTGCCCGCCAGCGGCTTGGAGGGATCCTGGCGAATGCCGAGCGCCCCCGTCACCTTGGTCTTGAGCCCCATGGCCTCCAGCCGGACATCGTCGCCGAGCCGGATGGCGAGCTTGATCTCCATCGGCAGGGGCGCCGCCTTGGGCACGGGTGGCAGATCGTCGTAGATGACGGTCACGTCATCGGAGACCGCCACCGCACTCTCCGGCAGCGTCTTGACCAGGATGCGCGACCAGGGAATGTCCACCTGACCGCTGACCTTGGTCTCCTCCCCCAGGGAGATGGCGATGTCCGGAGAGACCCTGACCCGACCCATGCCCGGGTACTGGGCTTCCAGATCCTTGCCCTGGATGGTGAGGCTGCCGGTCACCGGCAGGCTGGCCCAGCTCAGCCATCCCCCCAGCGCCAGCGGCCCCTTGCCCACCAGCATGGAGCCGTCGAGTTCGGCCCGGTTGCCGTTTATCTTGAGGCGGGTCACCAGCTTGGAGAGCGTCACCATGTCGGAGTGGGTCTGCACCTCCCCCTCCAGCAGGTTCAGCTCGCCGTACAGCAGGGGCGCGGCCAGGGTGCCATCGAAGCGGGCATCGGCCGAGATGAAGCCTTGCAGGGAGCGCACCTCCGGGATCAGGGGGGCAAAGGTCGCCAGCTTGAGGTCGTCAAACTTGAGCTGACCCGACAGCAGGCCGCGGCCTGCAGGCTCCTTTATCAGCAGATCGGTGTCGATATTGCCTATCTGTCTGGAGGCGAAATCGAGCCGGATGGCGGCCTGCTGGCGTTCGAAATCGACTCCGAGCTCGAGGCGCTGGTACTCGGTCTTGAGCTCGTCGGCCACGAAGGTGCCCGGCGTGGTGCTTACCCTGACATGCAGGGTCGGCTGATTGCCGCGCCAGCTGGCGCGACCGTCGGCCGACAGCACCGCCTGCCAGCGGAAGTTGTCCGGCAACCAGGGGCGCAGCCGCTTGAGATCGAAGGCATTGAGGGCAAACTCCAGGCTACCCTGGGCAGCGGAAATCTGGCTGCCCTTGACGCAGAGGCTGGCCCCCTGGGAACCCAGGCAGAAATCCCCCATGGTCAGCTGCTGCCTGGGCAAGTTCAGGTCCAGGGCCCAGGGGGCGGCCAGCGTCCAGCGCCGCAGGGGGGTCTTCAACTTGAGTTCGGAGAGGGCGCCGCGCCAGCGATCCCCGCGCAGGCTGCCATCCAGGCGCAGATCGGCGGCCAGCGGATCCCCCTTCATGGTCAAGGTGAGCCCGTGGCGCTCGAGATCCCCGCCAAGGTTGAGCGCCAGCTGGGAGAAGCTATTGCTCCCCTGTACCAGGCTCGCCACCGTCAGGGCCAGCTCGCCGGCGGGTTTGTCTCCCACCAGGGCGCTGCCCTTGATCACGGTCTCTTTCAGCACTGTCCCGGCATAGGCGAGGCGGCTCGAGGCCAGATCCACATTCACCCTCGGCGCCTGCTGGCTGCCGGTGAGACGCACCTGTCCCTTGAGGTCGCCACCAAGGCCGGGATAGATGCCGCCGAGCTTGGGCGCATCTATCTGGGCATCCAGCTTCCAGGCCTGGGCGGTGAGCGATCCCTTGGCCTGCAACTGGTTGGGGCCGCTTTGCAGCGCCAGGGCCGGGATGGTCCACTCCATCTTGTCGTTGCCGCTGAGGGCTCCCTTGAGCGCCAGGGGATACTGGTTGAGCTTGCCCTCGACCTTGAGCTCCGGCAGCGCCAGCTGCCAATGGCCCGCCTCGTCCAGCTCGAAGCGACTGACTATCTTGCCCGCCAGCGCTCCCTTGATCTCGGGCACCAGCTCGGCCGGGTTGATCCCCTTGAACTCTGTGGTCCCCTGCCACTGGACGCCCTTGCGCCATGCCAGCTTGCCATCGAGCTTGAGATCCCCCTTCAGGGCATTGAGCAGTAGCTCGACACGACTCAGCTCGCCAAGATCCCCCTTGCCCGAGAGCGCCAGCTTGAAGGGAGGCAGGTCAGTGCCCTTGCCGGCGGTCTTGAGATTAAACTGATAGCCCGAGAGCTTGCCCTTGGCGTTCAGGGTGCCCTTGTCCAGCCGGTAGCTGGGTTCGTCCTTGGCCGCTTTGTGAAGGGGCCAGGAGAGGCTCTTCCAGTCCAGCGCCAGATCGAAGGGCAAGTCGGGATCCAGCGTCGCCAGGGTCCCCTTGAGATTGGCCGTGATCGGCCCCTTGGCCTTGAGCGCCAGCCCCAGCTTGCCCACAGAGCCAGTCAGTGTCAGGTTTGCCTGCTCGGTGTCAAGCTCCCACGGCTTAAGCCCCTTGCGTGCCTTGGCATCCAGGGTCAGGGCGAGGGGATAGTCATCCACCAGACGCACATGGCCACTGAGCATCAGATCGGCCATGTCATGGCGCAAGGAGAGCTCGCGGATGTCGATGCGATCCTCCTTGGCCGTGGCGAAGAGCAGCAGCTTGTCGAGGCCCTCGATCAACTCACCCTGCTGATAACGCAGCCTGGTCAGGGTCAGTCCTTCGAGCCGAACGGGGAATGGCAGGCGGATCTCGGGCAGCACTATGGGCGCCGCATTGTTCGCCTTCGTGGCTTTGCTGTCATGCCCCTGCTTTGCCTTGGCGATGACCGGCTCTTTGGTACCGAGGGGGGATGGGGTCGTCTTGGTCGCCGGCTTGTCGGCCTTGGCCGTCTTGCTTGCCTTGTCGGTGGGCGCCTTGACCGGGGACGGGTCGAGCAAGGTCACATTCAGGCCATCGAGCACGGGTCCGCGCACGATCAACCCCTTGCGATCCAGGCTCGCACCGATATCGAGGGACTTAAGAGTCAGCCCCAGCCCGGGCACGGCGACATCCAGATCCGTCACCTTGAGGTTGTCGATCTGGATGCGCAGCGGCAGCGGCTGCCAGACGAAGGGCGCTGTCGGCTCTTCGGCGGCAGACTCGGATCGCGCCGCCCGGACCACGGGATGGGTCACCTCCAGCGACTTGATCCAGATCTTGCCCTGCAGCAACTTGCCGAGATCCCAGTCCAGCTCGGCATGCTCGATCGTGACATCGACCAGCGCATCCTGCCAACCGAGCCCTTTCAGAGTCCAGCCATAGCCGAGTTGTCCCGCCACCAGCTCCCCCTTGAGGGAGGGCAGCGCCGCCTTGGCCTGTTGCCACAGCCACTGGTTGCCCGGGTGGCTGAAGCCCAGCAGGCTGACACCGATGAGCAGCAGGAAGAAAAGTCCCATCAGCCACAAGAAAATACGCTTTACCCAGATCACAGCGCAGACCCCCGAGAAAGAGGCAGCCGCAGCGGCCAGGAGAGAGAACAAAGAGGATGAGTGGGTTCAAACCGGATCATAATTCAGGCCCCAGCGCGAAATGCAGCCGCAACGGCTTGTCCTCCTCGGAGATGGCCACCGCCAGATCCAGCCTGACCTGGCCTATGGGGGTCACCCAGCGCACCCCGACCCCGGTGCCTATCTTCCAGGCCTCGCTGTAGTCGACGGTGGCGGTGCCGCCATCCACGAACAGGGCGCCGAGCCACTTGTCGCTGAAGCGGTAGTTGTACTCCAGACTGCCCACGCTGGTGTAGCGTCCGCCGGTGAGCTTGCCATCCTCGTCCTTCGGCGAGACCGTCTCATAGCCGTAGCCGCGTATGGTCTGATCGCCACCGGTGAAGAAACGCAGGGAGGGGGGCACCAGCGAGAAGTCATCCCCTATGATGGCCCCCTGCTCGACCCGCATCAGGAAGCGGTGATCCTCCCCCAGGGTGCGCAGCCACTTGCTGCGCCCCCACACCCGCATGAAGTTGATGTCCGAGCCCCAGTAAGGGCTGGAGAATTCCGTCGTCAGTTGCTGACGATCCCCCCAGTCCGGCACCAGGCCGCCGCGCACCCGCAACCGCGACCAGGAGACACCGGGGATCAGCAGCAGACTGTTCCCCTCGTCGTTGCCCTGCACGTAGCGCTCGTTCTCCAGCCGGATGAAGACGTCCCTGTCCCAGCTCTCCGGCCGCCGCTTCCAGCGGTGCACCCCCAAGGTGGCGAGATCGGATCGGGTATCGTTGTTGTCGGTGTACTGGTAGCCGGCCTGCAGGGAGTAGTAGTCCCGCAGCGGATTGCCGACCGGGATCTGGTAGTCGAAACTGAGCTCCGCCTCCGGGGCCGAGATCTTGGCGGTGCTGGAGAGGCTGTGGCCATAGCGGTTGACCCAGGGCTTCTCCCAGGTGGCACTCAGGCGCGGCCCCACGTCAGTGGCATAGCCGACACCGACCTCTATCTCGTGGTCGACCCGGTTCGAGAGGGTCACCTGCACCGGCACCCTATTGCCCTCGGCCTGGCTGATCATGGGCTTGATGTCCACCTGCTTGAACAGCTTGGTGGAGGAGACGTCCTGGGACATCTCGGCCAGCCGGATCGCCAGATAGGGATCGCCGCTCTTGATGTTGATGAGCGGCCGGATGAGGCGCAGGGCCTCCGGCGTCGCATCGTAGTGGATCTCGCCGAAGTGATAGCGGGGACCGGAGCGGAACAGGATATAGATCTCGGCCTTGCCCTGATCCGGGAAGACCTTCACCTGGCTCTTGCTGATCTTGGCGTCAAAGTAGCCCCGCGCCAGCCCCAGGCTGCCGAGATCCGCCTTGATGGACTCGTACTTGCCGTGGTTGAGGGGATCCCCCTCCTTCAGGGGCAGCTTGTCCAGCAGCTCGCTGTAGACCTCGTCGCTACCCGCCTCCCCTTCCAGCAGAATGTCGAGGCGCGAGATCAGCACTGGCTCCCCCCGCGCTATCTCGATCACCACCTTGGCGGGGGATTTCTTGTCGCGCTTGAGGGTGATCTTCGGCTGGTAGTAGCCATAGACCTGCAGGGCTTTTTGCACGCTCTCGGTGATCTTGGCGCGGGCGGGACGATACTGACGCTCCTGGTAGACCGGCAGGGCATTGAGATAGGCCTCGACGTTATCCTTCTGCTCCCCCTTGATGCCCTTGATCTGATAGGTCAGCTTGGCCGCCATGGCAGGAGCCACCAGCAGCCACAGACAGAGGGCGAGCAGCAAGGTGCCGGGCCCACGACGACCGGTTCGCCCGGGTGAGCTGAACCCGGCAGGCAAAATAGGATGGCATCCTGTCAAACGTCAATTTCCCCGAATAACATAAGTAAAAAACTGTTCGATTTAGAATGATAATGGGGCTCACCCCAGGCGAGCGCGGCTCATCCTAGCATAACCGCTGTCGCGAAATCCCCCTCTCCCCCGGGGCTGGCGTCCTCTTCCGGAGCCGGCTTTCAGGGGGGCATGACAGGGAAAACGGCCCGCCAACGGGGAAAGTGCGCACTCTCCCGGCAAGGGGCGTACAAAAAAACGGCACTCAAGTCCGATACCGGCGGTGCCTTCCCGTCGCCACCCGCGGCGCTGTTGCGTTTGCCACGCGACAGCCCCTGTCGGACGCCCCCCGGCCCTGAGACCCCGGATGCCCTGGCAGGCTTGACATCATCGTCTGGGGCCCCCATTGCCATATCCTGCTATTGAACAGGAAAATAAGTTTAAATCAACAACTTGAATAGGTGGCACTAAAGCTTCGTTCAATCCAATCGATTTATCCCGCTGCCACTGCCTCCTTCCCTGCCCCACACTGATGTCATCAATCGCAGGAGAGATCCCATGCCCTTACGTAGCGAACAACTGGCTGACTACATAGCCGACAGACTCGAATTCGTCACCTTCCTGGCCTGTTGCAGTGCCCTGCTGGCCCTGCTGACCGGCATGAACGGCCAGCAGGCCCTGGCCTTCACCGCCCTCAACCTGCCCTTCGGTCTCGCCCTGCTGCTGGGCCTGGCCATACTGGCACCGCTGCCGGCCCACTGGCGCCTGCCCGGGATAGCCCTGCTGCTGGTCGGCGGCGCCCTGCTCACCCTGCAGCTCGGCGGCGACTGGCTCAATCCCCTGGCCATCTGGAGCCTCTACGCCCTGCTGGGGCTGGAGATACTGTGGCAGTCTCGCCCCAGGGCGCGTCTGGCGACCCATACCCGCGGCTGATGTGCCGCCGGCGGGGCTGACGCGCGCGCCGAATTGGAGTACCCTTGCGCCCCCTTTACCATCGCCGAGGAGCGTTCCGATGAAAAAAGCCTGTGCCCAGCACATCCTGGTCAAGACCGAGAAAGAGTGTCTCGAGATCAAGGAAAAACTCGCCAAGGGTGCCGACTTCGGCCAGATGGCCAAGCGCTTCTCCACCTGCGCCTCCGCCAAGCGCAGCGGCGATCTGGGGGAGTTCTCCAAGGGGGACATGGTCAAGGCCTTCGACGATGCCGTCTTCAAGGGGGAACTCCTGACCGTGCTGGGGCCGGTGCGCACCAAGTTCGGCTTCCACCTCATCAAGGTGCTCTACCGCAGCTGAGGGCTGGCGCCCTTCCCCGTGTCCCCTCTACCCTGACAAGGGCGCCCGCCGGCTCCCTGCCCGGCCGGGCCCTGACCACCGCCCTGCAGCCCCTGCATGCAGGGCGGCAAAAAGTGCCAAGATAAAGATAATTTACTAACGTTATCAGGTAATTAAGTTTATCCTTCTGGGCATTGCTCCATCATAACCAGTGGATCCTGCATATGCACAGCTATTTGTGGTGGCCCCTGCTGGCCTGGTTGCTGCCCCTGGGGGGCGCCCTCGGCAGCCGGGCTCATCTCTGGCCCTGGTGGGTCGGTTTCACCCTCTGCCTCGCGAGCGCCCTGATAAGTCTCTGGCTACTGCTGCGCCTGCCCTGGCGCTACCGCAGCTCCCCCTGTCTATGGGCCGATGCCTGGGGCATAGCCCCCCTGCTGCTGCCCCTGCTGTTTGTCGTTCAGGCACTGCGCTCGCCCCTCACCAACGACGTCAGCACGGATCCCTATCATCCGCCCCGACTGCTGTGGGCAGAGCAGCTGAGAACGGCGCAGGATCTCCCCGTCAACGCCCCTCCCTTGCAAGTATTTCCCGGCAACCCCGGTCCTCTCTATACCCATGCCTCCCCGGCCGAGGTGCTCGCCGAGGCAGAGGAGCTGATGACGGAGCTCGGCTGGCGGGTGCGCCCAGGCCCGGACGGCCTCGATGCCGTGGTCACCACCGGCTGGTTCGGCTTTGAGGATGATGTTGCGCTGCGGGTCTTTACGGGCCCCAAGGAGACCCGGGTCGACATGCGATCCGCCTCCCGCCAGGGGCGCAGCGATCTGGGGGTCAACCGGGGGCGGATCCTGAACTTCCTGAACCGGCTCAACGAGCGGCTGGGGGGGGCCTACAAACCCAAGATGCAGAGACTCGACGAGGAACAACATGCGCATTGAGGTCAAGCCGGATCGGGAATATGCCTGGTTTATCCGCCCCTTTTTCTGGCTGCAGCAACGCAACTACGGTCAGGTGCTGGTACCGGGCAAGTGCTGGGGCCGCTCGCCGCGCCTGTTTGCCGCCGTCGCCACCCTCTACGGCGTCATCAACCGCAAGCGCTCCCCCATAGACCCCGTGCTGCGCTCCCTGGTGACGGTACGGGTCTCCCAGCTCAACTGGTGCCGCTTCTGCGTCGACATCAACGCCATGACCCTCATCAAGCGGGCGGGCTCCAGCGACAAGGTGGAGGCGCTGGCCCAGTGGCGCACCAGCCCCTTGTTCGATGCGCGGGAGCGGGCGGTGCTCGACTACACCGAGGCCATGACCGGGCTGGACGGGGTGAGTGACGAGCAGGCAGCCCGCCTCAAGCCCTGGTTCGATGACGATGCCCTGGTGGAGCTGACCGGCCTCATCGCCTTCCAGAACATGTCGGCCAAGTTCAATGCCGCCCTCGACATAGCCCCCCAGGGCTTCTGCCAGTTGCCGGTGCAGCCCGAGCGCCCGGCGCCCTCCGACAGGGATGGCCAATGAGCCGGGCCCGCCTGCTGCTGTTGCTGGTGATGGGGGGCCTGGTCGGCGCCTTCTTCGCCCTGGATCTCGATGCTTACCTCAGTCTCTCCCGGTTGCAGGCACACCAGGAGCAAGCCTCGGCCTGGGTGCAGGCGCACTTCGGCCAGGCGGCCCTGCTGTTCACGCTCCTCTACGTGGTCACCACAGCCCTCTCCCTGCCCGGCGCCGCCCTGCTGACCCTGGGGGGAAGCGCCCTGTTCGGCGTCGGTTGGGGGCTACTGCTGGTCTCCTTTGCCAGCTCGCTAGGGGCCACCCTGGCCTTTCTCAGCGCCCGCTTCCTGCTGCGCGACTGGGTGAGCCGCCGCTTTGGGGACAAGCTGGCCACCTTTGAGGCCGGCATGGCGAAGGATGGCGCCTTCTACCTGCTGAGCCTGCGCCTCATCCCCCTCTTCCCCTTCTTTCTGGTCAACCTGCTGATGGGGCTCACCCCCATCAGAGTCAGTACCTACTACTGGGTCAGCCAGCTCGGCATGCTGCCGGGCACCTTCGTCTATGTGCTGGCGGGCAGCGAGCTCGCCAGCCTCACCAGCACGGGCAATATCCTCTCCCCCGGCCTGGTGGCGGCCCTGACCCTGCTCGGCCTGATGCCCTGGCTGATGCGAGGGCTGCAACGCCGGCTCGCCCTGCGCCGGTTGCACGCCCCCTATCGCAAACCGGCTCGCTTCGACTACAACCTGCTGGTGATAGGCGCCGGTGCCGGGGGCCTGGTCACCAGCTACATCGCCGCCGCAGTCAAGGCCAGGGTGGCCCTCATCGAGCAGCAAAAAATGGGAGGGGATTGCCTCAACACCGGTTGCGTCCCCTCCAAGGCGCTGATCCGAAGCGCCCGCTTCGCCTCTGATCAGCGCAAGGCTGGCGAGCTTGGCTTCAGCCCAAGCCAGTCCCGGGCCGATTTTGCCGCCGTGATGGCAAGGGTGGCGACGGTGATCAAGGAGGTCGAGCCCCATGACTCCATTGAGCGCTATCAGGGGCTGGGGGTGGAGTGCATCCAGGGCAGGGCCCGCTTCGTCTCCCCCTGGGAGCTGGAGGTAGACGGCAGGCGCCTTAGCAGCCGTCATATCGTCATCGCCACCGGCGCCAGGCCCCTGGTGCCCAAGCTGCCGGGTTTTGAGCAGGTGCCCTACCTCACCTCGGACAGCCTCTGGCAACTGCGCGAACCTCCCCGCCACCTGTTGGTACTCGGCGGCGGTCCCATCGGCTGCGAGCTGGCCCAGAGCCTTGCCCTGCTCGGCATTCCCGTCACCCTGGTGGAGCTCGCCGATCAGCTGCTGCCCCGGGAAGAGCAGGAGGTGTCCGAGGCGCTAGCCGAACAGATGGCCCGCGACGGCGTGCGGCTACTCACCGGCTGGCGGGCAGAGCGGGCCGACTATGAGCCCGCGGCCGAGGGCACCCTGCCTATCCGGTTGCAACTGCGCCGGGGGGATGAGATGCAAGTGGTTGAAGGGGATCAGCTGCTGCTGGCGCTGGGCCGGGTCGCCAACGTGAGCGGCTTCGGGCTCGAAGAGCTGGGGGTGGAGCTGGCCCCCCGCGGTACTCTCAAGGTCGACGGCTTTCTGGCTACCAACTACCCCAGCATACTGGCGGTGGGGGACGTAGCGGGTCCTTACCAGTTCACCCACTTCGCCGCCCACCAGGCCTGGTATGCCGCCGTCAACGCCCTCTTTGGCCAGTTCAGGCGCTTCAAGGCGGACTATCGCGTGATCCCGGCGGCCACCTACACCAGCCCCGAGATTGCCCGGGTCGGCCTCAATCGCAAGGAGGCCGAGGCGCAAGGCATTCCCTTCGAGGCGACCCGCTTCAATCTGGCAGAGCTGGATCGCGCCATCGCCGACGGCGAGCGCCACGGCTTCATTGAGGTGCTGACGGTGCCGGGCAAGGACAGGATCCTCGGCGCCACCATAGTGGGCGCTCACGCCGGCGAGCGGATCGCCGAGTTTGTGCTCGCCATGCGCCATCGCCTGGGGCTTGGCAAGATCCTGGGCACCCTCCACGCCTATCCCACCCTGATGGAGGGGAACAAGTACCTGGCCGGTGAGTGGAAACGGGCCCACCAGCCCACCCGCCTGTTGGCCCTGCTGGCCCGTTATCACAGTTGGCGCCGCGGCGCCTGAACCCACGAGACCCTCATCATGTTCAAGACCCGGCTAAGCGCCCTGCTCCACCCCCTGCTCGTCGCAGCCCTCCCCCTGCTGATGGCGACCCAGCTCCACGCAAGCCAGGAGGCCTGGCAGCAGACCCTCGCCGAGGCGAAGGGCCAGCGCGTCTATTTCAATGCCTGGGGCGGCAGCCCGGAGATCAACGCCTATCTGGTATGGGCCGGGCAGGAGCTGGCGCGCGACTATCAGGTCACCCTGGTGCAGGTGAAGGTGGATGACATAGCCCAGAGCGTAAGCCAGCTGCTGGCCAGCAAGCAGGCGGGCAAGACGTCGGGCGGCCCCATAGACCTGCTCTGGGTCAACGGGGAGAACTTCAAGGCGCTCAAGGAGCAGGGGCTGCTCGGCGCGCCCTTCAGCCAGGAGCTGCCCAACATGGCCCTAGTAGATCCGCGCCTGCCGGTCAGCGAGGACTTCACCCTGCCGGTGGCGGGGCTGGAAGCCCCCTGGGGGCTGGGTCAGCTCAATCTCATGGTTAATGAGGAGGAGGTCGACACACCGCCGACCTCGGCCCAGACCCTGCTGGCCTGGGCCAAGGCACATCCCGGCCGTTTCACCTACCCCAAACCGCCCCAGTTCCACGGCTCCAGCTTCCTCAAGCAGATCCTGCTGGAGTTGACCCCGGATCCCGCCCCCCTGTACCGGGAGGCGACCGACGCCGAGTTCGAGCGCCTGAGCGCGCCCCTCTGGGCCTGGCTCGATCAGCTGCATCCCGCCCTCTGGCGCAAGGGCAAGCTGTTCCCCGCCAGCGCCGCCGAGACCAGGCAGTTGCTCGATGATGGCGAGCTCGCCATGGCCATCAGCTTCAACCCCCAGGAGGCCCAGAGCGCGGTGCAGAACGGCACCCTGCCCCCCAGCGTCAAGGCCGTTGCCATGAGCAAGGGAGCCCTGACCAACAGCCACTTCCTCGCCATCCCCTTCAACGCCAGCGCCCGGGCCGGTGCCAAGGTGGTGGCCAACTTCCTGCTGAGCCCCACCGCCCAGGCCCGCAAGGCGGATCCCGCCTTCTGGGGCGACCCCAGCGTGCTGCGCCAGGATGCCCTGCCCGGGAACAATCAGCCGGCCCTGCGCTTCAAGGCGGTGGCCGAACCCCACCCCAGCTGGCAGACCCGGCTGGAAGCCGCCTGGGCCGAACGCTACGGCCACTAGACCATGAGCATCCGGCCCTGGCGCTGCCTCTTTCTCCTGCTGTGTGCCCTGGTGCTGGCCACCCCTATCGCCGGCGGCCTGCTGCTCCTGTTGCTTGAGGGGCTGGTCAGGGGCCATGTCAGCCTGCTGCTCGCCCAGCCCGGCCTCTGGCACTCGGCGGGTCTGAGCCTCTGGGTGGCGGGGGCCTCCACCCTGGGGGCCCTGCTCTTCACCGCCCTGCTGCTGGCCCAGGGGGAGGGGCGGCCCTGGATGCGCTGGCTTCGCCGCCTGCTCTCCCCC
Source organism: Aeromonas rivipollensis (assembly GCF_037811135.1). NCBI lineage: Bacteria > Pseudomonadati > Pseudomonadota > Gammaproteobacteria > Aeromonadales > Aeromonadaceae > Aeromonas > Aeromonas rivipollensis. The sequence continues at coordinate 3,080,910 of NZ_CP149130.1, forward strand.
CTGCTGGCCCTGCCCCACGTCGCCTTCGCCATCGGCGTCGCCTTCCTGCTCGCTCCTTCCGGCTGGCTGCTGCGCCTGATCTCCCCCGCCCTCACCGGCTTTGAGTTGCCGCCCGACTGGCAGACCCTGAAAGATCCCTGGGGGCTGGGCCTCATCCTGGCGCTCATCTTGAAAGAGACCCCCTTCCTGCTGCTGATGGCGCTCTCGGCCCTCGACCCCGCCCGGGTCAGCCGCCAGCAGTGGCTGGGACAGACCATGGGCTTCAGCGGGCCGCAGATCTGGTGGCGCCTGCTGCTGCCCGCCCTCTGGCCCACCCTGCGCCTGCCCCTCTATGCGGTGGCGGCCTATGGCCTGGGAGTGGTGGATCTCGCCCTGCTGCTGGGGCCCGATGCCCCTGCCCCCCTGGCGGTACGGCTTTGGCTCTGGTATCAGGACCCGGACCTCCAGTGGCGCGGGGCCAGCGCCAGCGGCGCCCTGCTGCTGCTGGCGCTAAACCTCTTGCTGCTCGCCGCCTTGCGGCTGCTGGAGTGGGGCCACAGTGCGCTTGGCAAGACTCTCTGGCTGGATGGGCGACGTGCCCCCGCCGCCCCCTGGCCTGTGCTAGTCGCCTGCACCGCCGTATGGGGGCTGCTCCTCACCAACCTGCTGGTGCTGGCCTCCTTGCTGCTCTGGTCCCTGGCCCGGCGCTGGTCCTTCCCCGCGCTCTGGCCCAGCGAATGGAGCAGCCGTCACTGGCTGGAGCTGCTGCCCACCCTGGGGCCCCTGCTGTGGCAGAGCCTGTGGCTGGCCCTGCTCTGCGCCAGCCTCTCGCTGCTGCTGGCGGTGCTCGCCCTGGAGACGCAGCAGGGCCGCCGCCCCCCTGACCGCCAGTGGCCGCTCTGGCTCATCTGCCTGCCGCTGCTGTTGCCCCAGGCCAGCCTGCTGTTCGGGTTGCGCCTGCAGATCGACTGGCTCGGCGGCGTCGACGGCATAGGGCCGGGCTGGGTGCTCTGGAGCCAGCTGCTGTTCGTCTTCCCTTACGTCTATCTCTGCCTGCACGGCCCCTATCGCCAGTTCGACGATCGCCTCACCCGGGCGGCACTCTCCCTCGGGGCCAGCCCCTGGCGCGCCTGGTGGCGGGTGAAGGGGCCGCTGCTGGCGCGGCCGCTGCTGTTCGCCTTCGGGGTCGGGGCAGCGGTGAGCCTGGCCCAATACCTGCCCACCCTGCTGTTCGGTGCGGGCCGCGTGGTCACCATCACCACAGAGGCGGTGGCCATCGGCAGCGGCCTCAACCGGCGACTGGCTGGCCTCTATGGCCTGCTGCAACTGCTGTTGCCCCTCTTCATCTACGGCCTGGTGCTCTGGCTGCCCCGCCGTATCAATCCTGCACTGAGGCCTTGATCATGCTGCATACCACCGCGCTCTCCCTCTACCTGGATGAGCAGCCCCTGCTGACGCTACCCCCCCTGGCGGTGGCCCCCGGCGAGGTACTGACCCTGATGGGCCCGAGCGGCTGCGGCAAGAGCTCCCTGCTGGCGGCCCTGGCGGGGGTGCTGCCCCCGGGGGGGCCTATCCGGCTGGCGGGGGAGATACGGCTCGGCGAGCGGCTGCTCACCCCCTTGGCGCCCCAGGCGCGGCGCATCGGCATGCTGTTTCAGGACGACCTGCTGTTTGCCCATCTGACGGTGGCTGAGAACCTGATGTTCGGCATGCCGGCCCATCTCAGGGGGATACCGGCGAGGCGGGCCTGCGCCCTGGAGGCGCTGGCAGAGGTGGGGATGGAGGGGCAGGCGGACAAGCTGCCGGGCCGGCTCTCCGGCGGTCAGAAGGCGCGCGTCAGCCTGCTGCGGGCCCTGCTGGCTGAGCCAGAGGCCCTGTTGCTGGACGAGCCCTTCTCCCGCCTAGACAAGCCGCTGCGCGCGGCCTTCAGAACCCTGGTGTTCGAGCGGCTCAAGGCGCTGGGGATGCCCGCCCTGCTGGTCACCCACGACGAGGAGGATGCGCCGGGGGCTATCCTCACCCTGACCACTCCCTGCTTGACCAAAGAGGACTCCGACCTTGTTTGACCGCCATCTGATCCCCCTCATTCGCCGCCCCCTCCAGCTGCTGGCCGTCCCCCTGTGCAGGGCCGGGATCAGCGCCAACCAGATAAGCCTCACCGGCTTTGCCATCGGCATGCTGGCCTTGCCGTTGCTGGCGCTGGGATGGCACGGCTGGGCGCTGCTCGCCATCCTGTTCAACCGGCTGCTGGACGGCCTGGATGGGGCCGTGGCGCGCCAGACGGGGATCACCGACTGCGGCGGCTTCCTCGACATCAGCCTCGACTTCATCTTCTATGCCGCCGTGGTGCTGGGCTTTGCCTTGAGCGACACCGCCAACGCCCTGCCCGCCGCCACCCTGCTGTTCGCCTTCATGGGCACGGGCTCGAGCTTTCTCGCCTTTGCCATCATGGCGGGCAAGCGCGGCATCGAGAATCCCGTCTACCACCACAAGTCACTTTACTATCTGGGCGGCCTGACCGAGGGGAGCGAGACCATCGCCCTGTTCGTGCTGATGTGCCTCTGGCCCGCCGCCTTCGCCCCGCTGGCCTACGGCTTTGCCCTGCTCTGCGCCATCACCACCCTGACCCGGCTCTGGAGCGGCTACCACACCCTGCGTTGAGAGGGGGCGGGCCTGTCGGCGAATTCAGCGGCCGATGAATATGGGCCCCCGGCCCTGCACTGAGCACTTGCGCATGGACGCCAATGTTTTACCATGACGACACTCTTTTTCAGGCTCACGAGAACCGTATGCGTCGCCTTCTCCTCACCCTCTCCCTGTTCCCCCTGCTGTATGGCTGCAGCAGCACACCGGCCCCCAAGCCCGTGGTCAAGCCGCAGCCCCAGAGCGCCTTCATCAATCAGACGCCGCCGAGCAAACCCTTCTACCAGCAGGGGAGCGGCCAGGGAGTCAGCAAGGGAGACTTCGCCAACCGCACCAACGTGGACAACTTCGTGCAGCTCATGGTCGACAAGCACGGCTTCAACGGCGCCGAGCTGCACCGGGTGCTGGCCCAGGCGGAGCGCTACGACTGGATCATCCGGCTGATGGACGCCCAGGCGCCCACCACCACGCCGCCCACAGGGCCGACCGGCGCCTGGAACCGCTACCGCGCCAAGTTCATCACCCCGGACAATGTGCAAAACGGCGTCAGCTTCTGGCGTGAGTACGAGAGCGAGCTCAATCGGGCGCAGCAGATCTACGGGGTGCCCCCCGAGATCATCGTCGGCATCATAGGGGTGGAGACCCGCTGGGGCCGGGTGATGGGCAAGACCCGCATCCTGGATGCCCTGGCGACCCTGGCGTTCGACTACCCGCGCCGGGCGACCTTCTTCACCGGCGAGCTGGAGGCCTTCCTGGTGATGACCCGGGATGAGGGCATGGATCCCACCGAACCCAAGGGCTCCTACGCCGGTGCCATGGGCTATGGCCAGTTCATGCCGTCGAGCTTCCGCAGCTATGCGGTGGACTTCAACGGCAATGGCCACACCAATCTGTGGGATCCGGTGGATGCCATCGGCAGCGTCGCCAACTACTTCAAGGCCCATGGCTGGGAGAAGGGGCAACCGGTGGCGGTGCGCGGTCAGGGCCAGCTGCCCGGCTATGAGCACGGCTTCCAGACCCGCTACCCGGTCGCCACCCTGCGCGGGGCAGGGCTTGCCCCCACAGCTTCGCTCGGCAACCACAAAGAGGCGAGCCTGCTGCGCCTGGACGTGGGCACCGGCTATCAGTACTGGTACGGCCTGCCGAACTTCTACGCCATCACCCGCTACAACCACAGCACCCACTACGCCATGGCGGTGTGGCAGCTGGGTCTGGCGGTCAAGGACGCCAGAGGCGGTTACTGAAACCGCGCCTTGCCAATGCAAAACGGGCCCCTGGGGCCCGTTTTGCTATTCGTTTTCCAGCAGCCAGCGCTTGAGCAGAGCGGCCAGTTGCCCCTGCTCCTCGTCCGTCAGCGGGGCCAGCAGGCGGCGCTCGTTCGCCACGTGGCGCTCCACCGCATGGTCGACCAGCTCCCGCCCCGGCTCCGTCAGGCAGACCAAGAGGCTGCGTCTGTCATCGGGGGCCGCCTGACGCACTATGAGGCCGCGCTGCTCCAGCTTGTCCAGCCTGGCCGTCATGGCTCCCGAGCTCAGCATGGCGGACTGGTAGAGGGCGGTCGGGGTCAGCGGCTCACCGGCCCGGCGCAGGGTTGCCAGTATGTCGAAGTCCGAGCCGAGCAGGCCGCACCCCTTGAGCTCTTCACTCACCTCGCGCCCGGCGATGGCCGCCATGCGCGCCACCCGCCCCAGCACCCCCATGGGGGAGCAGTCGAGATCCGGTCGCTGCCGTGCCCACTGGGCCAGCAACAGGTCTACATGATCACTATCCATTCCGGCTCCATTATCTTTTCGAAAAGATACTTGATAATAAACTAACTCGCGGCTAATTTATCTTTACTTCAAGATACTTCATTGCGAGACAACCATGCCACTGCTGATTGCCCTGCTCGCCCCCCTGCTCTGGGGCAGTACCTATGCCGTCGTCAGCCTCTACCTGACCGACTACTCCCCCTACTGGGTGGCCGTGTGGAGGGCACTGCCGGCCGGTATACTGCTGTTGCTGCTCCATCCCCGCCGACCACCGCTCACCTGGAGCCGGCAGTTCCTGCTGGCGTTTTGCAACATCACCGCCTTCTTCGCCCTGCTGTTCGTGGCGGCCTATCGCCTGCCGGGGGCGGTGGCGGGCACCCTGGGCGCCACCCTGCCCCTCATTCTGATGTTGCTGGCCTGGCTGCAGGATGGCAAGCGACCCAGCCTGAAGTGGCTGCTGCTGGGTCTGATGGGGCTCGCGGGTGTACTCCTGCTGCTCAACCCCTCCGCCAACCTGGATCCCGTCGGCGTGGCGTGCGCCCTGCTGGCCACCCTGCTCATCGGCCAGTCCAGCCGCTGGATGCAGCGCTGGCCGGTGAGCGATCTGCTGGCGCTGACCGCCTGGCAACTGCTGCTCGGGGGCCTGATGCTGATCCCGCTCGCCTGGTGGCTGGCGGGCCCCATGCCGCTGCCGCAACCGGCGAGTACCCCCGGGTTGCTCTGGCTTGTTCTGCTCAACACGGCACTGGCCTACTGGGCCTGGCTCTGGGGGCTCAAGCGCCACGGCCCCGAGGTGATGGGCATGCTGGCCCTCACCAACCCCATGGTGGCGGTCTCCTTCGGCGTGCTGCTGGTGGGAGAAACGCTGGACGCTCGCCAGTGGCTCGGCATAGGGGTGATCCTGCTCTCCCTGTTCCTGATGAAGCTGCCGACCCGGCCTCTCTTCAAGGGCGGGCAGGCTGCCAAGGCTTGCCCCGACCAGCAGGGAAATGGCTGATCGGGCACCAGAACCTCACCAGACACCCAGCAAAAAGGAGCCAGAATGGCTCCTTTTTATGCGCTTCAAAAACTGGCCTCAGGCTCAGACGCCGGCCTTGGCCAGGGCTGCTGAGACTATCTGCTGGGCCTCCTGCTGAATGAGGTCCAGGTGCGCCTCACCCTTGAAGCTCTCCATGTAGATCTTGTAGATGGACTCGGTGCCCGAGGGGCGCGCCGCGAACCAGCCGTTCTCGGTCACCACTTTCAGGCCACCGATGGCAGCGTTGTTGCCGGGCGCCTTGGTCAGCTTGGCGATGATGGGCTCACCGGCCAGGGTCGAGGCTTCCACCAGCGCCGGATCCAGCTTGGAGAGCACCGCCTTCTGCGCGCTGTTGGCGGGAGCGTCGATGCGGCGGTAGCTGGAGCGACCGAACTTGGCTTCCAGGGCATCGTAGTGGGCCTGGGGATCCTTGCCGGTCACGGCCAGGATCTCGGCGGCCAGCAGCGCCAGGATGAAGCCATCCTTGTCGGTGGTCCAGACGGTGCCGTCCTTGCGCAGGAAGGAGGCGCCCGCGCTCTCCTCGCCGCCAAAGCCGAACTCGCCACTGTAGAGGCCATCCACGAACCACTTGAAGCCAACCGGCACCTCTTTCAGGGTGCGGCCTATCTCGCCGGCGACCCGGTCGATCATGGAAGAGGAGACCAGCGTCTTGCCGACGGCAGCCGTTTTGGGCCAGCCGGTCCTGTGGGTGAACAGATACTGGATGGCCACCGCCAGGTAGTGGTTCGGGTTCATCAGACCCGCCTTGGTGACGATGCCGTGACGGTCGTAGTCGGGGTCGTTGCCAAGGGCGATGTCGAACTTGTCTTTCAGGGCAATCAGGCCCGCCATGGCGAAGGGGCTGGAGCAGTCCATCCGGATCTTGCCGTCTTTATCCAGGGTCATGAAGGAGAAGGTCGGATCGACGCGATAGTTGACCACCTCGATGTCCAGATCGTAGCGCTTGGCGATCACGTCCCAATAGGCCACGCCGGAGCCGCCGAGCGGGTCCACCCCTATCTTGATGCCGGCCCGCTTGATGGCGGCCAGATCCAGCACCTTCTCGAGATCATCCACATAGGGGGTGACATAGTCGTGTTCGACCACGAACTCACTGGCCAGGGCCTCGGCGAACGGCATCCGCTTCACGCCGGCCAGACCGGCTTCCAGAATGGCGTTGGCTCTGTCTTCCACCCACTTGGTGATCTCCCCTTCGGCAGGACCGCCGTGGGGGGGGTTGTACTTGAAGCCACCGTCTTCCGGCGGGTTGTGGGACGGGGTGATCACCACGCCGTCCGCCAGAGCAGCAGGCTTGCTGGCGTTGTGACGCAGGATGGCGTGGGAGATGACCGGGGTCGGCGTGAAGCCGAGACCAGCCTGGATGCGTGTCTCGACGCCATTGGCCGCCAGCACTTCCACCGCGCTGGAGAAGGCGGATTCAGAGAGGGCGTGAGTGTCCATGCCCACAAACAGCGGGCCCGTGATGCCGGCCTGCTGGCGATACTCCACCAGCGCCTGGGTCACCGCCAGGATATGGGATTCGGTGAAGGCGTTGTGCAGGGCGCTGCCCCGGTGGCCGGAGGTGCCGAAGGCTACCCGCTGCTCGGGGCGGCTCATGTCCGGCTTGTTGAGGTAGTAGGCGCTGACCAGACGGGGAATGTTGGTCAGATCGCTTAAACGGGCCGGCTGACCGGCGTGGGGATGCTGTGCCATGGCGTTTTCCTTGAGCAGAAGCCTTGCCCGGCAAGGCCTTGAGTCGTTGATGCGTTAAACGGTACCGCACACCCGAGCCGTCAGAGCCTCGTCATAACCCATGCTGGTCATCAGCTGGGCCACCATGTTCTGCTTGCGACTGGTGTTGGTGTTGGTGATGACCCAGAACGGGGTATCCGGCACCTGCTTGGGCTTGGTGGTGCTGCCACTGGCACGCAGCGCCTCGGGATCCCGCGAGAAATAGACGCGCTTGCGCCCCTTGATCTCGGTCGCCTGAGTGAAGCTCTCCGGGTTGTCCCGGTACAGGGTGCTGAGCACCAGCATGAAGCGGTTGATGGACTTCTCTTCTTTTTGCAGCTCGCCGGAATCGAGCAGGGCTTCCAGTCCCATGGCATCGGCCAGGGGCTGAGGCTGGGCCACAGGCGCGGCCGGCACTGTCGTCCCCGCCTTGACGGGTTGTTCCAGCAGACGGCGCAGGATATCGGAAGCACTCTCGCCGATGTGCCGGGTCTGGCTGGCGATAAAGAAGTAGAGATCGTCATCAAGCTCGATGGTTTTCATAGGGATGCGCTGGACTCGTCGAAATTCGGATGCGGCGATTATACATAGGCAGACCCGGCAGCCCAAGGGAGCGGCTGGCAGATGTGCATGAATCTCGGTGAGAATACGGCATAATGGCGGGCCAAGTGTGTGATCCCCCGCACTGATAGCCGATCCCGGGCCGTTTTTTTGGAAAAAAACCACAAAAAAATGTCCCCCGAGGAATGAAATCCTTTTCTTTCAGTGTGTTAAAAATCTGGCGAAACAGCCCACGACCGACAAGGTGTCATTTTGCAACAAAACTCATTATTGAATTTCAAGGATCAGGGACAAGGCCCTGTCGTCGTGCTGATCCACGGCCTGTTCGGCAGCCTGGACAACCTCGGCCTGCTGGCCCGCCCCCTGAGCGAACAGTACAGGGTCATCAGCGTCGATCTGCGCAACCACGGTGCCTCCTTTCACTCGGATGAGATGAGCTACCCGCAGCAGGGGGCGGATGTGATCGCCCTGCTGGATCACCTGGCGCTGGACAAGGTGGCCCTGGTCGGTCACTCCATGGGGGGCAAGGTCGCCATGCAGGTCGCCAAGCAGGCCCCTGCCCGGGTCGACCGGCTGGTGGTGGCCGACATAGCCCCTGTGGCCTATCCCCATGCCCGCCACCAGAATGTGTTCGCCGGACTCAACGCCACGCTGGCCAATCCCCCCCAGAGCCGTGCCGAGGCCGAGGCCCTGCTGGCCCAATACGTCGAGATCCCCGGGGTGCGCCAGTTCCTGCTCAAATCCTTCGCCAAAACCGAGGCGGGCTGGGCCTGGCGCTTCAATGTGCCGGCCCTTGAGCGCAACTACGCCAATATCATGGGCTGGCCCGACGACCAGACCCGCTTCGAGGGGCCGACCCTGTTCATCAAGGGGGGGGATTCCGACTATGTGCAGCCTCAATATACCGAGACAGTGATGGCACAATTCCCGGCCGCCAAGGCCCGCGTCATCGCCGGAACCGGCCACTGGCTGCACGCCGAAAAGCCGGTTTTGTTCAACAAACTGGTTGTGGATTTCCTGTCGACAGGCGGTTAACAGTTTCAAATCCTTTGTGATATAGTGCGCCCGTCATAAGGAGTGCGCGCAATCCATGCTGAATGAACATATCGATCTGATCGAGAGTCTGGGCCTGAAGCTGTTCTTCGTGGCCATCTTCCTGCTGATTGGTCTGGCCATTCAAGACGTGCTCAAACGCGGCAACGTGCCCCGTTTCGGCCGCTTTATCGTCTGGCTGGTTCTGTTTCTGGGTTGCGCGGGTTTTGTCGCCAAGGGGCTGATCGAAATGGGCTGGGAAGGCTCTGGGATCGGCTAACTACTTTTCATCTGTGATGTATGGCCAAACAGCAAACTGATCGAACAACACTGGATCTGTTCGCAACTGAGAAGCGCCCCGGCAGGCCAAAGACCAATCCACTCCCCCGTGAGACCCAGCTCAAGATCAACAAGCGCAACCAGCTCAAGCGCGATCGGGAGAACGGCCTGAAGCGGGTCGAGTTAAAGGTGGAGGCCGAATTGCTGGAGCGCCTGAACCAACTTGCGCTACAACAGAACGTCAGCCGAGCCGAGCTGATCCAATCTATCCTGAAGCAACAGATTGAGTCTGCGCATGCAGCAGGCATCGCAATCTGAACCGTTAAGCATTAACCAGATACGGGTAACTAAACACTATGGCTAGTGTAGGTCTGTTTTTCGGCAGCGATACCGGTAATACCGAAGCTGTCGCCAAGATGATCCAGAAAGAACTGGGCAAACAACTGATTGAAGTCCGTGACATTGCCAAGAGCAGCAAGGCCGACATCGACAGCTTCGATCTGCTGATGTTCGGTATCCCGACTTGGTACTACGGCGAAGCCCAGGCCGATTGGGATGACTTCTTCCCAGAGCTCGAAGAGATCGACTTCAACAACAAGCTGGTCGCCATCTTCGGCTGCGGCGATCAGGAAGACTATTCCGAATATTTCCTCGACGCCATGGGCACCCTGCGTGACATCGTCGAAGCCAAGGGTGCCATCATCATCGGCCACTGGCCAACCGCGAGCTACGAGTTCGAGGCCTCCAAGGCACTGGTGGATGACAAGCACTTCGTCGGTCTGGGGATCGATGAGGATCGCCAGCCGGAGCTGACCGCCGAGCGCGTCAAGGGCTGGTGCAAGCAGTTGCACGAAGAGATGTGTCTGAGCGAGCTGGAGTGATCTCCCTCCTCTGACAACAAGGGCCCCGCTGGGGCCCTTGTTGTTTCTACTCCTTCGTGGCTGGCGCTGCCTGGGCCGGCGTTCTATGTTCCGGCTTGGGTTTCACATACAGGGTGCGCCTGACCTGGGCCACCAGCTCTCCCCGCTTGTCCTGCACCTGCACCTCGAACTCGGGGAAATGCTTGTTGCCCCCCTCGGTCGCCGCCACTATGGATGCCAGCTTGGCGTCGGTCAGGTTGAACTCCGCCACCAGCAACCCCTTGCCAGGCTTGATGAAATTGATGCTGCCCGCCTTGTCCCAGACGTAATAACGGTTCTTGAAATGGCCCATCAGCATCAGCGGATAGATGGGATCCGTCATGGCAAACATGCTGCCGCCGAACTGGGTCCGGTTGGCATTCTTGTTCCACCAGCGGGACTTGAGGGTGACCCGACAGAAACGAAAATCGGGGCTCAATGTTTCTATCTTGATGCCCGCACCCCAGAACGGGGGCCAGGCGTTGAGGGCGTGGCGCACCCAGGCCGCGTTGCCAAAAAGCCAATCCATGGATCTCATCCGACCAGACTATAGAGAAGTGACATAGTATCAACATTCCCTCGCGGAGCAAGCCCGGTCCGGGTCGGCCAGATTAATCTTCCACGGGGGATAAATGTGCTAAACCCCTTGAATTACTGGGTTTATTTTTGACTTGGCTACGACCTATAATGTCAGGCCATACGAGTTCGTGGTTGCCATTCCTTCGGCAGTCAATCAGAATAACCACACCTTCGAGAATGCGAATAAATAGAATATGGCAGACAACAACCAAGCGTTAAAAAAGGCCGGGCTCAAGATCACCTTGCCCCGCGTCAAGATCCTGGAAATCCTGCAACAGCCGGACTGCCAGCACACCAGTGCGGAAGATCTGTACAAACGGCTGATCGACCAGGGTGAGGAGATTGGTCTCGCTACCGTCTATCGCGTTCTCAACCAGTTTGATGATGCCGGTATCGTCACCCGTCACCACTTCGAAGGTGGCAAGTCGGTGTTCGAGCTGGCGACCCAGGAACATCACGACCACCTGGTATGCCTCGATTGTGGCAAGGTGATCGAGTTCTCCGACGAGGTGATCGAGCAGCGTCAGCGCGATATCGCCAAACACCACAACATTCGCCTGACCAACCACAGCCTCTATCTGTATGGTCATTGCGCGAACGGTGACTGCAAACACGACGAATAACGCCGGCGGCCGCGAGCAGCCATGAAAAAGCCAGCATCACGCTGGCTTTTTTTGTGTCCGCAATCCGGACCAGAGTGGCAGGGTCTCCCCTGCCCTCTTCTTGTCAGACCGCAGCGATCAGGCCTCGGCCTTGCCCCAGACGTCGCGCAGGGCCACGGTGCGGTTGAACACCAGCTGCTCCGGGCTGGAGAGCTTGTTGTCGGCGCAAAAATACCCTTCACGCTCGAACTGATAGGCAAACTCCGGCTTGGCGTCCTTGAGGGAAACCTCGACCCGGGCACCGGCGATGATCACCAGGGAATCCGGGTTGAGCGCCGCCTCGAAGTCGTCCTCGGCACCGGGGTTCGGCATCTTGAACAGACGATCGTAGAGACGGATCTCGGCAGGCAGAGACTGAGTGGCGCTGACCCAATGGATCACCCCCTTCACCTTGCGGCCATCGGCCGGATCCTTGCCCAGGGTCTCGGGATCGTAGGAGCAGTAGATGCAGGTGACCTTGCCGTCCGCATCCTTCTCGACTCGCTCGGCCTTGATGACGTAGGCATTGCGCAGACGCACTTCCTTGCCCAGCACCAGACGCTTGAACTGCTTGTTCGCTTCCTCTTTGAAGTCCGCCTCGTCGATGAAGATCTCGCGGGTGAAGGGAAGTGTACGGCTGCCCATCTCCGGCTTGTTCGGGTGAGCCGGTGCGGTCAGCACCTCGTCGGCGGCCAGGTTCTCGATGACCACTTTCACCGGGTGCAGCACCGCCATGGCACGGGGGGCATTCTCGTTGAGATCGTCACGGATGCAGGCTTCCAGCATGCTCATCTCGACGATGTTGTCCTGCTTGGTCACGCCGATGCGCTGGCAGAACTCGCGGATGGAGGCCGGCGTGTAACCGCGGCGACGCAGCCCGGAGACGGTCAGCATGCGCGGATCGTCCCAACCGCTGACGTGCCCCTCGGTCACCAGCAGGTTCAGCTTGCGCTTGGACATGACGGTGTATTCGAGGTTCAGACGGGAGAACTCGTACTGACGGGGGTGGCAGTCGATGCTGATGTTGTCCAGCACCCAGTCATACAGGCGGCGGTTGTCCTGGAACTCCAGGGTGCACAGGGAGTGGGTGATCCCCTCCAGGGCGTCCGAGATGCAGTGGGTGAAGTCATACATGGGGTAGATGCACCACTCGTCACCGGTCTGGTGATGGTGGGCAAACTTGATGCGATAGATGACGGGATCCCGCATCACCATGAAGGGGGACGCCATGTCGATCTTGGCGCGCAGGCAGGCGCTGCCCTCGGCCATTTCGCCGTTCTTCATCTTGGCGAACAGGGCCAGGTTCTCTTCCACGCTGCGATCGCGGAACGGGCTGTTCTTGCCAGGGGCAGTCAGGGTGCCGCGGTATTCGCGCATCTGCTCGGGGGAGAGCTCGTCCACGTAGGCCAGACCCTTCTCGATGAGCTCGATGGCATAGCCGTGAAGCTTGTGGAAATAGTCGGAGGAGTAGCAGATCTCGCCGCTCCACTGGAAGCCGAGCCACTGCACGTCCTGCTTGATGGACTCCACGAACTCGATGTCTTCCTTCGCCGGGTTGGTGTCATCGAAGCGCAGGTTGCACTGGCCCTGATAGTCGCGGGCGATGCCGAAGTTCAGGCAGATGGACTTGGCGTGACCGATATGGAGATAACCGTTCGGCTCCGGCGGGAAACGGGTATGCACGTGGTTGTGCTTACCGCTGGCCAGATCTTCATCGATGATCTGACGGATAAAGTTGGTTGGGCTGCTCGCCTCGCTCATGGCTCACCTCAAAAATGCGTCACTGGCGGAAGTTGTGCCGGTTGGCACCCTCATCACCCCGCCGTCAAGCCGGATATGATCCCTCATTACGCGCCCTGCCTCAACCTGAATTTGGCCAATCCGGGCCATTGGCGTGCTAAAAACGGGAAACAGCGGGAGCCCCTCTGAACCCTGACCAAAAAAAGCCCCGCACTAGGCGGGGTCACAAGTGATGAAAAACAGACAATACACACACACAACAAAGGTTCACACGCACAGTCAACCTTTCCCAAATCCGATGACATATCGGCCTTGGGAAAGGCGGGTCTTGCGACCCGCCCTGTGTCAGTGACGATACGCTATCAGTTCAGCTCGGTGACGCGGCTGGCGCGCTTGCCATCGAAGCTGGTGGTACGCAGCCAGACCTTGCCATTGACGGTCGGCTTGGCCGCGGCGTCATAGGCGGTCCAGGTGGTACCGTCCAGGCTGTACTGGATGGGCAGACCCGGCAGATCCACGTTCGCTTCCAGCTTGCCGTTCACCACCTTGGCGCCCGGCACGGAGAGGCGGTATTCAACACCCGCCTGATCCAGCTTCGGCAGCACGCGCTGACCCAGCAGGTTGGCGAACTGGTTCCACTCCTTGTTCAGGGTGGCCTTGTTGACGTGCTTGGTGGTACCGGAGAACTCGCGGCCCTTCACGTAATCCAGCTCGAAGCCGCCCTTGTGCCAGGCACGCTCGGCCACGGAGAAGATCCGCGGATAGACCATGTACTCGTACTGGGCGTCGGTGCGCACTGTTTCGCTCCACTGCTGACCGGAGATCCCCTTGAACTTGACCGGATCCTGGTCACCCTTGGCCACGAAGGCGTTGCCGTCGCGGTCAACCGAGGTCTCGGCGTTCTGCGGCAGGTTTTCCGGGGCGAAGGCGAACACCTTGCGGGTGTCGTTGAAACGGGTCGCCCAGTAGTAGCCACGCTCGGCCGGGTGTACCTCGTTCGGGAAGTCGAAGTAGAGGTAGTCGGGGTTGGAGAGCACCACGTCATAGCCCTTGTGCGCCCACTTCATCGCCTCGTTGAAGCCACCCCAGTAGAGGGTTTCCCAGAAGTTGACCCGGGTCTTGTCGGTGGCGAACACGCTGGCATCCGTGGCGTACTTCAGACCATCTTCCCAGGCCTGCAGGGTGGAGAAGCCGTGGCCCTTGACCATCTCGCTCACTTCCTTGGCGAAGTGGACAGGCAGCTCGGCCACGTCCTTGATCTTGCCATCGTCGATCATCTTCTGGCACATCGGGGACTTGCCGAACGGCTTGTCCTGCTTGCTGGAGTCGACGTTGCCCTTCCAGGCCACCAGATCGGCTTTCTGGGTAACGGCCGGATCCTGATAGCCGCCGCCCTGCATGATGTTCTTCGCCTCGTCACCACCGTAGTGCCAGGCGGTCAGGGGCTGACCGGCGGCCTGGTGCATCTGGGCCACTTCATCCATCACCTTGGCCACGAAGGTGGCAGCACCCGGCTGGCAGGGGTTGATGAAGGACATCTTGTCGTAGAACTGCACCGAGGTGACGTTGGAGGTGTCATCCGGGTCAGTCAGACGGAACTGGTTCGCTTCCGCTTCCTTGCCTTCCGCCAGCAGACGCTTGTAGCGCGCCTCCATGGAGACCACGGCGGCACGGGCGTGAGCCGGCATGTTGATCTCGGGGATCACGGTCACGCCGCGGGCCTTGGCGTAACGCACCAGGTCGATGTAGTCGGACTTGCTGTAGAAGCCGGAGCCCTGGTTGTCGCTGGTGGGGCCAGAGCCGAGCTGCGGCATCAGGCACTGGGTCTCGGAGAGATCGTGGCAACGCTGGCTACCGACGTCGGTCAGCTCCGGCAGGCCCGGGATCTCGATGCGCCAGCCTTCATCGTTGGTCAGGCCAAGGTGCAGCACGTTGAGCTTCATGGCAGACATCTGGTCAACCAGCTTCTTCATGGTCTCAGTGCTTCTGAAGTGGCGGGCCACGTCGGTCTGCATGCCGCGGTATTCGAAGCGCGGTGCATCCTCGACACTCATCTGGCTCACCAGCTTGTCGTTGACCCCCAGGAGGGAGATCAGGGACTGGGCGCCCCAGAAGGCCCCGTCGATGTCATGACCCTGCACCACAGTGCCTTTGGCGCCTATGGTCATGTCATAACCTTCGGCCTGCTTGAGCTTGCTGCCGAGCTTGATGGTGACCGGGTAGCCGGTGTCGGAGAGGGTAACACCCAGCTTGGTCAGTTGAGCCTTGAGGGCCTCGGCGCGATCGCTTGGCAGATCCAGGGCATTGAGCTTGATGGTGGAGAAGTCGACCTGGGGACCGGCCTTGACCACCTGCTTCATCGGGGTCGGCAGTATCTGGTCGTCAATCTTGCCGGCAGGCAGCAGGGTGCTGGTCTGGTTGGCGGCAAAACGGGTCTCGCTGTTCATCAG
Organism: Aeromonas rivipollensis; assembly: GCF_037811135.1. NCBI lineage: Bacteria > Pseudomonadati > Pseudomonadota > Gammaproteobacteria > Aeromonadales > Aeromonadaceae > Aeromonas > Aeromonas rivipollensis. Next base: position 3,096,213 of record NZ_CP149130.1, read on the forward strand.
GATGTTGTTGTCATCCTTGGTGCGCTTCCAGCCATCGGCTGGCATCGGCTTCTCATAGGTGGTGGCATCGTCGATGTTGCTCATGCTGGCCAGCACTTTCGGCTCGGCCCCTTCGCTGGCGACGTACCAGTTCGGCATGATGTCAGATTCGAACAATACCCAGTACTCCACCACCAGGGGCACTTCGACCGTGGCGTCCTTGGCAAAGCCCTGGAACTTCTCGGTTGGCGTCAAACGATAGAGGTCGCCGGTCAGGTGGGTGATGGTGAACTGGTCGTTGTCCACCCGCTGGATGCGGCGGATGGAGGAGACATAGATGCTCCAGTCCTTGGAGGTGACGTCGGCACCGGTATTGGTCAGATGCAGCTTGGCAACACCGCAGCTCGCCCACTCGGAGCCCAGGGCCTGGCAGTCGAGGCCGGCGCCGGCACCGTCATTGGTGACGACTTCGTACTTGACGACCAGATTGCTGGCGAGGGAATCGACCACGGCTTGCTTGGCGGCATCGGCTGCCTGCACTTGGCTGACGAAAACGGTAGACATGGCAATGGCTAACAGAGAATGTTTCAAGTTCATAACTGCTGCTCTCATTTGAAGTAAAGGTTGGATTTTCTTGGCTTTTTTTATATGGGGCCCCGGGAACGGGGCCCTTAGTTATGTCAACAATGGACTTAGACTTGAGGTGAGCGAGTCGCTCGATTAACGCAGGGCTTTCATCTCACCGGCGATGATTTCGGCCAAGGGGCCCAGAATCACCTGCAGGTTCTGCTCACCGAGCTTGACCACACCGGCCGCGCCCAGGGCTTTGAGCTTGCGCTCATCGACGATGCTGCGATCTTTCAGGGTCAGACGCAGACGGGTGATGCAGGCATCGATGGTCACCAGGTTCTCCTGGCCACCCAGCACTTCCAGATACTGGCGAGCCAGCTCGGTGCGGTCGGTGGTCTGAGCCTGTACCGGCACGGCTTCGTCATCTTCACGACCCGGGGTTTTCAGGTTGAACTTGACGATAACGGCACGGAAGATGGCGTAGTAGAGACCGAAGAACACCAGGCCTTGTACCAGCAACATGTACCACTGGGTCGCCAGCGGGTTGCGGCTGGAGAGCACCATATCCACCAGACCGGCACTGAAACCGAAACCGGCGATCCAGTGCATGCTGGAGGCGATGAACACGGACAGACCGGTCAGCAGGGCATGGATGACGTAGAGCACAGGCGCCACGAACATGAAGGAGAACTCGAGCGGCTCGGTCACCCCGGTGAAGAAGGCGGCAAAGGCGGCTGCGATCATGATGGAGGCAACTTTCTCTTTGTTCTCTTTCTTCGCGCTGTGGTAGATGGCCAGTGCCGCACCCGGCAGACCGAACATCATGATGGGGAAGAAGCCAGCCTGGTACATGCCGGTCACGCCCACGACAGCCTTGCCGGCGTCAATGGAGGATTGGCCACCCAGGAAGTTCGGGATGTCGTTGATGCCAGCCACGTCGAACCAGAACACAGAGTTCAGGGCGTGGTGCAGACCGACCGGGATCAGCAAACGGTTGAAGAAGGCGTAGATGCCGGCACCGGTGGAGCCCATGCTGACGATGGATTCACCGAAGTGTACCAGGCCACCATAGATAACCGGCCAGACGGCCATCAGGATGAAGGAGACCACTATCATGACAACGGAGGTCACGATGGGTACCAGACGACGGCCGGAGAAGAAGGCCAGCGCCTTGTGCAGCTCGACGCTGCTGAAGCGGTTGTACAGCTCGGCCGCGATGACACCACAGAGGATGCCGACGAACTGGTTGCTGATCTTGGCAAAGGCTGCCGGCACCTGGTCGGCCGGGATACCCTTGATCTGGGCAACGGCGCCCGGGCTCAGCAGGGTGGTGACCACCAGGAAGCCGACCAGACCGGCCAGCGCGGCGGAACCGTCTTTATCCTTGGACATGCCATAGGCGACGCCCACGGCAAACAGCACGGGCATGCTGTCGATGATGGCGGCACCCGCCTTGATCAGGAAGGCGGCGACCGGACTTCCACCGCCCCAGCCGTTCGGGTCAATCCAATAGCCAATCCCCATCAGGATCGCTGCGGCAGGCAATACCGCTACCGGCACCATCAGGGCACGGCCGATCTTTTGCAAATAACCGAGAATGTTCACGGTTCCTCTCCTTAGTTGATGTTTTTCTAGAAATTAAGTGCTTATCACGTTCGACGCATAAGCCATCAAGGCTTGATTGGCAGTCTATGTGTTTTATTTCGCTGCGCAAATTAATAAACCAGCTTTCGTGATCATTATCACTCAACAGAGATAAAGGTAGCGGATAGATGTGGCTTAGTTCGCAATCTTTATTTACGCTATAAAACAACTTGAATCCGTGTTTGGTCCCTTGCCGTCAATCCTGTGCGGCAACCGTACTGAGGTATAGAAAATGCGCCTGATCCCGTTGAAGTCTGCCAGCCAGGTGGGTCTCTGGTCTGCCCGTTACATCGTTGACCGCATCAATGCGTTCAAACCGACAGCCGACCGCCCCTTCGTGCTGGGCCTGCCCACCGGTGGCACGCCGCTGACGACCTACAAGCGCCTGATCGAGCTGCACAAGGCCGGCGAGGTGAGCTTCGAGCACGTGGTGACCTTCAACATGGACGAGTATGTGGGCCTGCCGAAGGAGCACCCGGAGAGCTACCACAGCTTCATGCACAACAACTTCTTCAATCACGTCGACATCCGCCCGGAAAACATCAACATCCTCAACGGCAATGCCGAGGATCTGGTGGCCGAGTGCAAGCGTTATGAAGACAAGATCAAGTCCTACGGCAGGATCAACCTCTTCATGGGCGGCGTCGGCAACGACGGCCACATCGCCTTCAACGAACCGGCCTCTTCCCTGGCCTCCCGTACCAGGGTCAAGACCCTGACCGAGGATACCCGCATCGCCAACTCCCGCTTCTTCGGTGGCGACATGGAGCAGGTGCCCAAGCTGGCGCTGACCGTGGGCGTGGGCACCCTGATGGATGCCGAAGAGATCATGATCCTGGTGACCGGCCACGCCAAGGCTCTGGCCCTGCAGGCCGCGGTGGAAGGCTGTGTCAACCACATGTGGACCATCTCCACCCTGCAACTGCATCCCAAGGGCATGATGGTGTGCGACGAGCCCTCCACCATGGAGCTGAAAGTCAAGACGGTCCGTTACTTCCAGCAGCTGGAAGCCGCCAACATCGACCGTCTGTAAGGAGCCGTCATGTACGCACTGACTAATTGCACCCTCTATACCGGCAGCTGCGTGCTGACCGGTTACGGGGTGGTGATCGAAGGCGACAAGATTGTCGCCATCTCCCACCTGGCCGAGCTGCCAGCGGGCATTGAGCAGATTGATCTCAAGGGCGCCAACCTCAGTGCCGGCTTCATCGATGTGCAGCTCAATGGCTGCGGCGGCGTCATGTTCAACGGTCACATCACCACAGAGACCCTGGCCACCATGCAGGCGGCCAACCTCAAGTCCGGTACCACCAGCTTCCTGCCGACCCTGATCACCAGTCCGGATGCGGACATGAAGCTGGCGGTGGCGGTGACCCGCGACTACATGGCCGCCCGTCCGAACGAGGTGCTGGGGGTCCATCTGGAAGGGCCCTACACCAACCTCAAGCGCAAGGGCATACACCCGGCCGAGCAGATCCGTCAGCCCGTCGACGAGATGATCGATTTCTTCTGCGCCAACAGCGACGCCATCGCCAAGATCACCCTGGCGCCGGAGCGCAACAAGCCGGAGCACATCCGTCGCCTGGTGGAAGCCGGCATCCTGGTCTCCGCCGGTCACACAGCTGCCAGCTATGACCAGGCCATGGCCGGCTTTGACAACGGCATGCGCTTTGCCACCCACCTCTACAACGCCATGACCCCGACCCTGAACGGTCGCGAACCTGGCGTGGTGGGCGCCATCTACGATCGCAAGGATGTCTATGCGGGCATCATCGTCGACGGTCACCACGTGCACTGGGCCAACGTGCGCCTGGCACACAGGATCCTCGGCGAGAAACTGGTGCTGGTCACCGATGCCACCGCCGCGGCCGGTGCACCGGAAGGCTTTGAGCAGTTTGATTTTTGTGGCGCAACCGTCTATTTCCGCGATGGTCAGTGCGTCGATGAGAATGGTACACTCGGCGGCTCTGCCCTCACCATGATTGAAGGGGTGGAGAATCTGGTCAAACAGGTCGGATTACCGCTCGATGAAGCACTGAGAATGGCCACCCTTTACCCCGCTCGCGCCATTGGATGGGACTCACGTCTCGGTAGTATCCAGGTCGGAAAAATTGCCAACCTCACCGTCTTTGATCAGGCCTTCACGGTCTGCGGGACCGTGGTTAACGGACACTACACAACACAGTGACACTATGACTGGCGGACAAATAGCAAACGTAGATCTTATCAAGCAGGTGAACAGTGCCGTCGTCTATCGACTCATTGACCTGCAGGGGCCCATCTCGCGGGTCAAAATTGCCGAGTTGAGTCAGCTGGCCCCGGCCAGCGTGACCAAGATAACCCGGCAACTGATCGAGCATGGGCTGATCAGGGAGACGTCGCCCCAGGCGTCAACCGGCGGACGACGCGCCATCTCCCTGACCACCATCAAGCATCGCTTTCAGTTTGTCTCCGCCAAGCTTGGCCGCGGCTATCTGCAGCTCTCCCTGTATGATCTCGACGGCAAGGAGCTCGATCAGCACATCACCCAGGTGACAGAGATAGAGCAACAGCCCGTGGTCGACATGCTGCTGCGGGAAATTGGCGCCTTCATCGACGCCAATACCGAGCGCAGCCGCAACCTCATCAGTGTCGCCCTCACCATGCCGGGCCTGGTCAACCCGGAATCCGGCATGGTCATCTATACCCCCACCTACCAGATCCGCAACCTGGGGCTCGCCAAGCTGCTGGAGCACCATTTCAACCTCCCCTGCTACGTGGGCAACGATACCCGTTCCCTGGCGCTGGCCGAGCACTTCTTCGGCGAGTCCCGCGACTGCATGGACTCCATCCTGGTGAGCGTCCACCAGGGCACCGGCTCCGGCATCATCACCAAGGGGCAGGTATTCCTCGGTCATAACCGCAACGTCGGCGAGATAGGCCACATCCAGGTCGAGCCCCTCGGCAAGCGCTGCCACTGCGGCAACTTCGGCTGCCTCGAGACCATCGCCTCCAACGAGGCCATCGTCGACAAGGTGAAGGAGCTCATCAGCCGCGGCCACCTGAGCTCGCTGCAGGAGAAGCACATCACCATCCAGGAGGTGTGCAAGGCCGCCGTGGCCGGTGACGAACTGGCCCGCAGCGTGATCGAGAACGTGGGAGAACACCTGGGCCGGGCCATCGCCATCACGGTCAACCTGTTCAACCCTCAGAAGGTGCTGATCGCCGGCGAAATCACCGCCGCCGAGGAGATACTGATCCCGGCCATCCGTCGCTGCGTCGAGCACCAGTCCCTGCCGAGCTTCCACCGTGGCCTGCCCATCGTGAAGGCGCGCTTCCAGAACCAGCCCACCATAGGCGGCTTCGCCCTGGTGAAGCGCTCCCTGCTGGAAGGGGATCTGCTGCAGATCATCATGGAGCAGAAGTAAAGGCCCAAGCCTTGGGAAACAAAAACGGCAGCCAGTGGCTGCCGTTTTTTATGGTCTGTTTTCGCCGGTTTACCCTGCCCTACAGGGCTTGAACAGGTCAAGCTTGCCGTCATAGACCTGGGTCTGTACGTCCATGATGCCGAGCATGGTGCGGGGAAACAGGTTGTCGCGTTCGGTTAGCCTGACTCACCCCGCCCGGCAGGGCTTGAACAGGTCAAGCTTGCCGTCATAGACCTGGGTCTGCACGTCCATGATGCCGAGCATCGAGTGGAACAGGTTGTCGTGGGAGAAGCGCTTGCTGTCCGCCTCCTGGCGCAGGCAATCCTGATTGAGCCCGCGATCCCGCTGCAGCTGGGGAGAGAACCAGGTCAGCAGGGGCACCCGGGTCTGATCGTCCGGGGCGAACTTGTAGGGGGTGCCGTGCAGGTAAAGCCCCAGCGCCCCCAGGGATTCCCCGTGATCCGACAGGTAGACCAGCCCCACGTTGTACTGGCTCTCCAGGGTCTTGAGCTTGGCGATAAGCTGGGACAGCACCTTGTCGGTATAGCGAATGGTGTTGTCATAGGTGTTGACCAGCTCCTCATTGCTGCAGTTCTCGATGTCGCTGCGCGGGCAGTCCGGCAGGAAGACACGATCCTCGGCCGGGTAGCGGCGATAGTAGGTCGGGCCATGGCTGCCCATCAGGTGGAAGGCCACCAGCTTGCTGCCCTGCTTGCCCTTCATCCCGGCGATCTGCCGATCCAGCCCCTGCAGCAAGACCTCGTCATAGCAGGAGTCCCCTTCACAGTATTGGGGGAAGGCCTTGGGCTCGATCTCCAGGGTGGGCACGTTATTGCACACCCCCTTGCAGCCGCCGTCGTTCTCCTTCCACAGCACTGAGACACCGGCGTGTTGCAGCACGTCCAGCAGGCCGTCCCTGGACTTGGCCAGGGTCTCGTCATATTCCCGGCGCGTGAGGTTGGAGAACATGCAGGGCACCGAGACAGCGGTGGCGGTGCCACAGGAGCGCACGTCCCTGAAGGAGACGAGATCCGGCTCCTTCATGGTGAAGCCGTTGGTCTGCTTCTGGTAGCCGTTGAGGGAGTAGTTCTGGCTGCGGGCCGTCTCCCCCACCACCAGGAACATCAGGGTCGGCTTGCCGCCCTTGTCCACCACCCTGGCATCTGTGCCTATCGGCTGATAAGGGACAGGGGTGGCGAAGAGAATATCCCGGGCGTAGCGATAGAGACCGCGCACGTAGTTGGAGGGGACTATCTCTTTGACGATGGTATGGTTGTTGCGCCCGACCGAGGCGTAATCCTGGTAATAGAGGGCGGCGACGCCGACCAGGAACAACAGGGAGAGTGCGATCCCCGCCAGACGCTGGGCCAGCCCCTTGTACCAGGGGGTTGGGTATTCGATCTTCAGCCACAAGAGGCCAAGCACCGGCAGCACGGCGGTCAGCAGGAACCAGAGCACCACTGAACCATTGAGATAGGAGGTCGCCTCCCCGCTGTTGGTTTCGAGTATGTTCTGCACCATGCCCACATCGAAGATGATCCCGTATTTGAGCATGGCGTAGCTGACCAGAGAGGCCGTCATGATCAGCAGGATGAAGAAGGGCTTGAGCAGGTAGCGGAAGGTAAACGGCAGGAAGACCGCATTGAGGGCGGCGATCAACACCAGGGGGATAGAGAGGGCAAATCCCGCCTTCACATGCTCGAGGGCGCTGAGAATACGATAAAAGTGCAGGAAAATGGGCCAGTTGAACACCAGTGCAAACAGCAGCACCAGCAACAGATTGACCTTCATCACTCCCAGAGTGAGGCGCATAAGAAGACTCCGACAAACCAGTGATCTGGAGACCCTGCATGGGGACTCCGTTGTGGGCATCCCTGCCACCCGTCTCTCTTCCCGAGCAGACAAGGTGGTGATGGGCACAGCGGCCCGGATGCAAGGAAAGAGTAAGAAGGCAAACTTAAGCGGGAATTAAGGAAGGCACAGCGAAGGAAATGGCGACTGAGAAGAATCAGTGAGATAAAAAAACGGCAGCCTGAGGCTGCCGTCTGGTGTTTATCCCCAGTCAGGGGAGGCTGTGCTGTCAGAGCAGCGCGGCCACTTCGTCGGAGGGAGGTGAGACCGTTGTGGTGCCCCTCTCTCACACGTGCTCTACCTGGCGATCAGAGCAGTGCGGCCACTTCGTCGGAGATGGAGCCGTTGTGGTAGACCTCCTGCACGTCGTCCAGATCTTCCAGCATGTCGATCAGACGCATCAGCTTGGGGGCTGTGTCGGCATCCAGCTCGGCTTCGGTGGAGGCGATCATGGTCACTTCGGCGCTCTGGGGCTTGAAGCCGGCGGCTTCCAGGCCATCGAGCACTGTGCCGAAATCGTTCGGGGTGGTGTAGACCTCGATGGAGCCATCCTCTTCGGTAACCACGTCATCGGCACCCGCTTCCAGGGCCGCGTCCATCAGGGCATCTTCGTCCACGCCCACGAAGGTCAGCAGACCCTTCTTGCTGAACAGGTAAGCCACCGAGCCGTCGGTGCCCAGGTTGCCGCCGCACTTGCTGAAGGCATGACGCACTTCCGCCACGGTGCGGTTACGGTTGTCGGTCAGGCACTCTACCATGACGGCGGAGCCCGCCGGGCCGTAACCTTCGTAGACGATGGTCTCGAGCTGCTCGCCATCGCCACCACCGGCGCCGCGCTGGATGGCACGGTTGATGGTGTCGCGGGTCATGTTGCCGGTCAGGGCAGCCGCTACCGCCGCGCGCAGGCGCGGGTTGTTGGCGGGATCAGCATCACCGAGGCGAGCCGAGGTGGTGATTTCGCGGATCAGCTTGGTGAAGATCTTGCCACGCTTGGCGTCTTGCGCCGCCTTGCGGTGTTTGATGTTGGCCCATTTGCTGTGACCTGCCATAAAAACTCTCCGTTATAATTTGAAATCAATGGGATACGGGTCGCATGGCGACCCGTTCTTCAATCTTCTCAGGCGTCAGCCTTGGCATCGGCCTTGGCTACGGTGGCGATGGCCAGCTCGGTCAGCTGGGCCTGGTTGGCGAAGCTGGGAGCATCCGTCATCAGGCAGGCCGCTGCCGTGGTTTTCGGGAAGGCGATCACGTCCCGGATGTTGTCGGTACCGGTCAGCAGCATGCTGAGGCGGTCCAGGCCGAAGGCCAGACCGGCGTGGGGCGGGGTACCGTATTTCAGGGCATCCAGCAGGAAGCCGAACTTCAGACGCTGTTCGTCCGGGGTGATGCCCAGGATGTCGAACACGGTGGACTGCATCTCGCTGTTGTGGATACGCACAGAGCCGCCGCCCACTTCGTAGCCGTTGATCACCATGTCATAGGCGTTGGCATAGGCACCCAGGGGGTTGGCCTTGAGCTCGGCCGGGCCCAGGTTGCTCGGGGCGGTGAAGGGATGGTGCATGGCAGCCAGACCACCTTCGCCATCTTCCTCGAACATGGGGAAGTCGATGACCCAGAGCGGCTTCCAGACGTTCTCCACCAGACCCAGATCGCGGCCCACCTTCAGGCGCAGGGCGCCCATGGCGTCACAGACGACCTTCTTGGAGTCAGCCCCGAAGAACAGGATGTCGCCATCGGCGGCGCCGGTACGGGCCAGGATCTCGCGCACTATCTCGTCGGACAGGAACTTGGCCACCGGGGACTGCACGCCCTCGAGGCCATTGGCGGCGGCGTTGACCTTCATCCAGGCCAGGCCCTTGGCACCGTAGATGCCGACGAACTTGGTGTATTCGTCGATCTGCTTGCGAGAGAGCTCGGCGCCGCCCGGGACTTTCAGGGCTGCGACGCGGCCTTTGGGGTCGTTGGCGGGGCCGGCGAAGACGGCGAACTCGACTGCGGTCAGCAGATCGGCCACGTCCACCAGCTCCATGGGCAGGCGCAGGTCCGGCTTGTCGGAGCCGAAGCGGCGCATGGCCTCGTCGAAGGTCATGATGGGGAAGTCGCCCAGATCCACGTTCAGGATGTGCAGCCAGAGTTTGCGGATCATCTCTTCCATGATTTCACGCACTTGCGGCGCAGTCATGAAGGAGGTCTCCACGTCGATCTGGGTGAATTCCGGCTGACGGTCGGCACGCAGGTCCTCGTCGCGGAAGCACTTGACGATCTGGTAGTAACGATCGAAGCCGGACATCATCAGCAGCTGCTTGAACAGCTGCGGGGACTGCGGCAGGGCGTAGAACTTGCCCTTGTGCACCCGGCTCGGCACCAGGTAGTCACGGGCCCCTTCCGGGGTCGCCTTGGTCAGCATGGGGGTCTCGATGTCGAGGAAGCCCTGCTCGTCCATGAAGCGACGCACGAAGGCGCTGGCCTTGGCACGGGTCTTCAGGTACTTGGCCATCTCGGGGCGACGCAGGTCCAGATAGCGATACTTGAGGCTTATCTCTTCGCTGTTGACCTGGTTGAAGTCCAGCGGCAGCGGCTCGGCACGGTTGATGATGGTGAGCTCGTGGGCGAACACCTCGATGGCACCTGTGGCCATGTCGCTGTTGCGCTGGGAGTCCGGACGGGTACGCACCACGCCGGTCACCTGGATGCAGAACTCGCCGCGCAGCTCGGAGGCCAGGGCGAAGGCGTCCGGCTTGTCCGGGTCGAAGAAGACTTGCACGATCCCTTCCCGGTCGCGCATGTCGATAAAGATGAGGCCGCCGAGATCGCGACGACGGTGGACCCAACCGCACAATGTAATGGTCTGCCCGGCATGGGCCTCATTGACCTGTCCGCAATAGATAGAGCGCATGGACTTCTTCCTTCGAAATGGTAGAGAGACGGTTCACCTTGGGTCGCCGGGCACGACTGGCAAGCACCGTCTGTCTCACAGCTGGCCAGATCCTGGTTCTTACCCGGTTTGAAATCAGTCTCATATCATCCGGCTCCCCGAGCCGGATACTTGCCGCCAATGCCGGCTCGCGCCGAGTGGCCCCACTGAGGGGTCGACGCGCGAGGCGAGAACATCGGCAAGCGTCGTTGTCTGGCAACCTTGTGACCCCGGTCATCGCCACCTTAGGCGTACAACCCCGTGAGTCACAACGATTTGGCAAACAAAAGGGCTGGCATTATAGAGGAAAACCCCCATTTGGGTAAAATGGCCCGCAGCCTCCTTTGCCCTGTTTTTTGTTGTCCTGGCGCAAAAAGGGGAGCAAAACAGCATTAATCCGCAGACAGGAACCAACATGAGCCTCTATTTGGGTCTGCCACAGTGGTCACACCCGGCCTGGCCCGGCCAGTTGCTGGGGGTAGGCGCCAGGCCCGCCGAGCACCTCGCTCACTATGCCCGGGTGTTCAATACGGTGGAGGGCAACACCACCTTCTACGCCTCCCCCACCCCGGAAACGGTGCGCCGCTGGGCCGATGCGGTCCCCGACCACTTTCGCTTCAGCTTCAAGTTTCCGAAAGACATCAGCCACCAGAGCGATCTGGTGAGCGCCGACAAACAGGTGACGGACTTCATCCGCCTGCTGGCGCCCCTGCACGACAGGCTGGGGCTGCTCAAGCTGCAACTGCCCGCCCGCTTCGGGCCACAGGGGCTGGCCCGTCTGGGTGCCTTCTTCGAGCGGCTGCCGCGGGATTTCACCTATGCCCTCGAGGTGCGCCACCCCGACTTCTTCGCCAAGGGAGAGGCGGAGCGCGCTCTCAACCGGCTGCTGATGGACAAAGGCATCAACCGCATCATGCTCGACAGCCGACCGCTCTTCTCGGTGCCCGCCACTACGCCGGCCCTCGTCGATGCCCAGGGCAAGAAGCCGAGGCTGCCGGTACACCTGCTCGCCACCGCAAACAGCCCGGTAGTGCGTCTGATTGGTCTTCCTCAAATCGAGGACAATTACCCCTTTTTGCCATCCTGGTTGCCCCGCTGGAAACAATGGTTGGCAGAGGGGAAGGATCTCTACCTCTTTATCCATACCGCCGACAACGCCCGGGCCCCCGAGCTGGCCCGTCAGGTCAGTCGGCTGCTCGGTCAGGAGATGGCCCCCTGGCCGGGGGAAAACGATCGCGCGCGCCAGGGCCTGCTGCCCTTTTAGCCGCTCCCTTCCCCGCCCCTGTTTCACCGCTAAAAAAAGCCGTTTTTTTGTGGCCCCACGGGGCTCGGCGTCAAGACAAACGCCCACCTTTCCTCTACACTACCGCCCCAAGCAAGGACCCGGACGCCCGCCATTGCATAGTGTTGCAGGCGACCGTCCGGCTCCCGGTAAAGGGCTCTGACCGCTGTCCATGGCAACACCTGCCGCAGACGGCTCATCCCCATAAAGGACCAGGATGATGGTCCATTGCGAACGGGGCGGGCCCGAAGGATCTCAAGGCCAGCCACCCCGTTCGTAAACCGGTGACGACCCGGACGGGCGTCACCCAACGACTCCATTGAACACACAGTCGGTTCGCGCACCGGCTGTCAGGTTGCGCCAGCATGCACGATCAGATTTTTGCCGCCCCCATCGCCCAATTGGGGGATTTTTGCTTTGACGAACAGGTCGTCGATGTCTTCCCCGACATGATCCAGCGCTCTGTGCCGGGTTACAGCAACATCATCTCCGCCATCGGCATGATGGCCGCCCGCTACGCCCAGCCCCAGAGCCGCCTCTACGATCTCGGCTGCTCCCTTGGCGCGGCGACCCAGGCGATGCGCCGCCATGTCAACCAGCCGGGCTGCCAGATCACGGCGGTGGATCTCTCCCACCCCATGATAGAGCGCGCCCGCGCCCACCTGTCGGGCTTCAAGTCCGAGGTGCCGGTGGAGCTGGTGGAGGCGGACATCTGCGACATCGCCATCGAAAACGCCTCAGTGGTGGTGCTCAACTTCACCCTGCAGTTCGTCGCCCCCGAGAAACGGGCCGCCCTCATCCAGCGCATCCATGACGGCCTGCGCCCAGGAGGCATCCTCATCCTGAGCGAGAAGTTCCGCTTCGAGGACGAGCAGGTCAACGCCCTGCTCATCGACTTGCATCTGGACTTCAAGCGGGCCAACGGCTACAGCGAGCTGGAGATAAGCCAGAAGCGCACGGCGCTGGAGAACGTGATGCGCACCGACAGCCTGGAGACCCACCGTGCCCGCCTGCGAGACGCCGGTTTCACTCATCAGGATCTCTGGTTCCAGTGCTTCAACTTCGGCTCCATGATTGCCATCAAATCAAGCGACGCCCAGCCATGATCGATTTCGCCAACTTTTATCAACTGATCGCCAAGAACCGGCTGAGCCACTGGCTGCACACCCTGCCCGCCCAGCTGCACGCCTGGCAGCACGACAACCTGCACGGGGATCTGCCGCGCTGGAACCGGGCCCTCAACAAGCTGCCCGTCGTCGCCCCTGGCGAGATCGAGCTCAAGAACCGGGTCGAGATCGGCAGCCTTGAGAGCATGAACGAAGGGGAGCGCAAGAAGACAGAGAGCCTGCTGCGCCACTTCATGCCCTGGCGCAAGGGGCCTTTTACCGTACACGGCATCCACATCGACACCGAGTGGCGCTCCGACTGGAAGTGGGATCGGGTGCTGCCCCATATCAGCCCCCTCGAAGGTCGTTACGTGCTGGACGTGGGCTGCGGCAGCGGCTACCACCTCTGGCGCATGGTGGGGGAAGGGGCCAGGCTCGCGGTCGGCATAGACCCGAGCCCCCTGTTCCTCTGCCAGTTCGAGGCCATTCGCCACTTCGCCGGGGGCGATCAACGGGCCCACCTGCTGCCGCTCGGCATCCAGGAGCTCCCTGAGCTGCGGGCCTTTGACACCGTCTTCTCCATGGGGGTGCTCTATCATCGCAAGTCCCCCATCGAACACATCGAACAGCTGCGCAATCAGCTGAAAGACGATGGGGAGCTGGTGCTGGAGACCCTGGTGGTCGATGGCGACGAGCGGGAAGTGCTGGTGCCCACCGATCGCTACGGCAAGATGCGCAACGTCTGGTTCATCCCCTCAAGCGCGGCCCTCAAACTCTGGGTCGAGCGCTGCGGCTTCAGCGACGTGCGGATAGTGGACGAGAATATGACCAGTACCGACGAACAGCGTCGTACCGACTGGATGATTAATGAGTCCCTGAGTGACTATCTGGATCCCGATGATCCTGCACTCACGGTCGAAGGATACCCGGCACCCAAGCGGGCCGTACTGATCGCCAGAAAGGCCAAAGACTAGCCGATGGCGGCTGTGGAAGTTACACTGACCCAATTCCAGGAAGCACAGTTAAATGAATGACATGAAAAGCAAATTAAAAGGAATGACCCTGCTCTCCCTGCTCAGTCTCGGCGGGTGTGTCAGTATGGAAAAAGCGCCCCCTGTCCCGACCCTGACGCTGGCGGAGCTTCGCAACGAGATAAGCTTGAGCGAGCAACGCCTGCAAACATCCATGGAACAGCAACAGAAGCAGTATGTGCAGCAACAGCACCTGCTGGTTCAGCTCAACACCGATGTCACCAACATGAAAGAGTCCGTGAAGAAAGTCGACAGCAAGCTGGCAACCTTGCCACCCGAGCCCCCCAAGCCCATGGCCATCCCGACCGAGAAGTGCCCGGCCCCGAGCCAGGGCCACACGGTCGACGGCAAGCTGCTGGTGGGTGAAGCCGAGTGGATCTGGGTCGATGCCGCCAACGATGCCTTCCAGGCACGGGTCGATACCGGCGCCACCACCTCCTCCATCAGCGCCCAGGAGATCACCATCTTCGAGCGCAACGGCAAGAACTGGGTGCGCTTCTTCCTGAGCCACCAGGAGATGGATGACAAGATCCAGATCGAGGCGCCGCTGGTGCGTCACGTGCGGGTGCGTCAGGCTTCTGCCGACGACCTCGACCGCCGTCCCGTGGTGCGCCTCACAGTGCGCATCGGCGACATGACCGAGAAGGCCGAGTTTACCCTCAAAGATCGCAGCGACATGACCTTCCCCGTGCTGCTGGGTCGTGAATTCTTGAAAGACATCGCCGTGGTCGACGTGGCCCGCGAGTATATCCAACCAAAACCCAAGCTCAAGGATGTAAAATAATCCATGGTTTCCCGTAAGCCGTTCTATCTGCTGGTCGCCCTGCTGTTCATTGTCGGCCTGGGAATGACGTTTTATCACCATGTCGCCCTGGACGTGCCCCTCACGCCCGGTGAAAAACGTCAGATCTGGTCTATCGAAGCCAAGCTCGAGTTCGAGGCGACCGGCGAGCCGGTGATCGCCTCCCTGGCCATTCCGGGCACCCAGCCCGGCTTCACCCTGATGAACGAGAATGCCGCGAGCCCGGGCTACGGCCTGTCGTTTGTGGAAAAAGACGGGGATGCCCGCGCCGAGTGGTCCATCCGCAGCGCCTCCGGCCGCCAGGAGCTCTACTACCGGGTCGACATGATGGCGGATGCCCATGCCAAGCCCGCCGCCAACCCCCTGCCGCCCGCCATCGAGAAGCAGATCGAGAGTGAGCCCTACGCCACCGCGATGAAGCAGATCCTCGAGCGCGCCCAGGAGCGTTCCGCCGACGGCTACACCCTGACCCGCGAGATCATCAAGGAGATCGAGAAGCAGGAACAGAACGCCGAGCTGCTCAAATCCCACAAGAGCCGCGCCAGCCTGATCGCCGAGCTGCTCAACAACGCCGAGGTGCCGGCGCGCGTGGTGCACGCCCTGAGCCTGGAAGACGGCCGCCGTCGTCAGGAGCTGGTGGACTACCTGCAGGTGTTCAACAGCCCGACCGACTACAAGCTGTTCAACCCCCAGACCGGCGAACAGGGACAACCGGGTAACCTGCTGCTGTGGGAATACAACTCCGGCGCCCTGCTGGACGTCACCGGCGGTCACAACTCCCGCGTCACCTTCTCGATGATCGAGCAGGAGCAACCGGTGAACGTGGCCCTGGCGCAGAAGTTCGAGAAGTCCGAGATGATGAACTTCTCCATCCACAGCCTGCCACTGGAAGAGCAGGCCCTGTTCAAGGGGCTGCTGCTGATCCCCATCGGCGTGCTGATGGTGGTGTTCCTGCGGGTTCTGGTGGGGATCAAGACCTCCGGCACCTTTATGCCGGTGCTGATCGCGGTCGCCTTCATCCAGACTTCCCTGGTCACCGGTCTCATCGGCTTCCTGCTGATCGTCGGCACCGGCCTGGTGATCCGCTCCTACCTGTCGCGGCTCAACCTGCTGCTGGTGGCGCGAATATCGGCGATCATCATCATGGTGATCTCGATGATCGGCATCTTCTCCGCCTTTGCCTTCAAGCTAGGGCTGACCGACGGCATGAAGATCACCTTCTTCCCGATGATCATCCTCTCCTGGACCATAGAGCGGATGTCCATCCTGTGGGAAGAAGAGGGCCCCAAAGAGGTGTTCCGTCAGGGTGGCGGCTCCCTGCTGGTGGCGGTCATCGCCTACCTGGCCATGGACAACGAGCTCATTCGTCACCTCACCTTCAACTTCCTCGGCCTGCAACTGGTGCTGATGGCGACCGTGCTGGTGATGGGTAACTACACCGGCTACAAGCTGAGCGAGCTCAAGCGCTTCAAGCCGCTGGTGGACGAAATGAAGTCCGGTGCCACCCCGGGTAAGGACAAGTAACAGATGTGGTTCTGGCAGAAATACACCAGCCCGTGGAGCCTGTCCCAAGCAGGCATCCTCGGCATGAACAAACGCAACCACTCCTACATCAGCCGCTACAACCCGCGTCGTCTCTACCCGCTGGTGGATGACAAGCTCAAGACCAAGCGCATAGCGCTGGATGCGGGGGTGACGGTGCCCGAACTCATCGGCACCATCCGCGAGCAGCACGACGTGACCCGTATCACCGAGCTGGTGAAGGATTGGCCGGGCTTCTGCATCAAGCCGGCCCGCGGCTCGGGGGGCAAGGGGATACTGGTGATCCTGCGCCAGGAAGAGGGCAGCTTCTACAAGCCCAACGGCAGCGCCTGCAACGGCCAGGATCTGGAGCGTCATGTCTCCAACATACTGGCGGGCCTCTATTCCCTCGGCGGCAAGCCCGACGTGGCGCTGGTGGAAGGCCTCATCAACTTCGATGACGTCTTCGACGGCTACTCCTTCGAAGGGGTCCCCGATGCCCGGGTGATCATCTTCAAGGGCTTCCCGGTGATGGCCATGATGCGCCTCTCCACCTCGGCCTCGGACGGCAAGGCGAACCTGCACCAGGGTGCTGTGGGCGTGGGTCTGTGCCTGCGCACCGGTCGTGCCCTGCGGGCGGTGCAGTTTGGCAACCCGCTGCGCCACCACCCGGACACCGGCCTGGATCTCTACGATCTCAAGGTGCCCCACTGGGATACCCTGCTGACCCTGGCCGCCTCCTGCTACGAGATGTCGGGTCTGGGCTACATCGGCACCGACATGGTGCTCGACAAGTTCCGCGGCCCCATGCTGCTGGAGCTCAACGCCCGTCCCGGTCTCGCCATCCAGATAGCCAACGGTCGCGGCCTGGTGCCCAATCTCAAGACCATAGAGAAGCTGGGTCAGGTCAAGATGAACGTGGAGCAGCGGGTCAACTTCGCCAAGGATCACTTCGGTATCTTCGACGAATAGCCTGCCCTCACTCCTGCAAAAACGCGCCAACAGGCGCGTTTTTTTATGGCCGGCCATGGGCGGCCCCGGAAGACGCCGGGGAAGGCCGATCCCCGTCACATCCCATGGCAACCCCCCTTCAACGGGCTGGCACAAGGGGATAAGCTCCCATGGCAGTTGTTGTAGCGACAGGCAGGTGGATGGCGGGCCTATCCCCCCCTCTCCTGCCCCGCAATGCACAGACCCTGCCAGGAGGGCGCCTAATCTCGGCGACAAAGCAGTCTCTCGATGGTAGATTAATCAAATCAAATAGATAGCATCGATCGGGTTTCCCCTATGCAACGTTGGCCCAGCCTGAAACAGCTGCAGTATCTGGTCGCTCTGGACGAGCACAAGAATTTCAATCGCGCCGCCAAGGCCTGTCATGTCAGCCAGTCCACCCTGAGTACCGGGATCCAGACCCTGGAGGACATGATGAACCTGCAACTGGTGGAGCGTGACCACAAGAGCTTCATCATGACGCCGGTCGGCATGGAGATAGTGGCGCGGGCGCGCAACCTGCTCTCCGACGCCCGGGATCTGATGGAGCTCGGCCAGCAGCAGGGAGGCGTCATGCACGGCACCGTCCGCCTGGGTTGCATCCCCACCATAGCCCCCTTCCTGCTCAGCAAGCTGCTGCAGGTGTGCGGCAAGGCCTATCCGGAGCTGGAGCTGCTGCTGCGGGAAGACACCACCACCAACCTGCTCAAGCAGCTGGAGCAGGGGCAGCTCGACTTGCTGATCCTGGCCCTGCCGGTGGAGATAGGCGGCTTTCACAGCAAGACGGTGGGGCAAGATCCCTTCCACATGGTGATGCCGTCAAATATGGCTGCCACTCTGCACATGCCGTTCGACTACAAGGAGCTGCCCAATCAGAGCATCTTCCTGCTGGAGCGGGAACACTGCCTGACCGAGCACGCGGTGAGCGCCTGCCGGCTGCGGGACAAGAGCAAGATCAACCCCTTCGCCGCCACCAGTCTGCACACCCTGGTGCAGATGGTGGGCGCTGGCCTTGGCACCACCTTCCTGCCCCAGATGGCCATAGATGCGGGCATCCTCGACAACTCGGATCTGGTGGCCATCCCCCTGCCCGGGGAGAAGCCCTATCGGGAGATTGGCCTGGTATGGCGCCCCAGCACCACCCGGGTGCAGACCTTCTACAAGATTGCCGAGCTGCTCACGCCGCTGATAAGCCCCAAGGCAGCGGACTGACGACTGGCTTGCAGGGGGCCCTATCTCTGCCCTCTGCAAGTTTTTATGCTATCGCTGTTCAGGTTCCAGGCAGGAACATCGTCTATGATGAATCCCGTGCCCTATCAAGGAGTTGAGATGTTTCGCACCTTGCTTCCGCCCCTGCTGGCCCTGCTTGTCGTCGCCTGCTCCAGTACCCCGGAGCCGCCCCCTCCTGCCCGCCAGGCCAGTGCCTTCGACGGCTTCTATCAGCAGTGGCGCGGCGTCCCCTATCGCATGGGCGGCACCAATCGCGCCGGCCTCGACTGCTCCGCCTTCACCCAGCTTGCCTACCAGCAGGTGCTGGGCTTCACCCTGCCCCGCACTACCGAGTCCCAGGCCAGTCTCGGCAGGCCGGTGGACAGATACCGGTTGCAGCACGGGGATCTGGTGTTCTTCAAGACCGGCTGGCAGCAGTACCACGTCGGCGTCTATACCGGTGCCGGTGAGTTCATTCATGCCTCCACCAGCAAGGGGGTGATCCGCTCGCGCCTCGACAACGTCTACTGGAACAGCCGCTACTGGCAGGCCCGTCGCCTGACCCAGTAGCCGCCACCAACGAAGAAGGCCCCGAGGGGCCTTCTTCTTTATGTGCCGCGCAGAGGCTCAGTGCTTGCGGTGCCAGCGGGGCGAGGTGGCCCGCTCGCCCCAGGGGGTCACGCAGGGCAGCAGGGCCCCTTCGATCAGCCGTTCGCTTTCTGCCAGCGCCTCGGCAATCTTCTCGTGGAGCAGCCTCAGCAGGTTTTTGTCCTGCTCCGCCAGGGAGTGACCCGCAGCGAAATACTCGCGCTGATGTTGCAGCGCCAGCTTCTGGGCAAATTCATAGGTGTTGAAACTGTCCGGCATGCGCTCGATCACATCGTCCAGCCGGGCCAGCAGGCTGTGCAATTCCCTGGTCATGTGCTGCTCTCCATTTGAGTTGATGATTGAAAACTACCCCTTATTGGATAATTCACCAATCGAGATACCCCCAAACTGTGTGGCCGAGCACAGTTCCATCGGAGAACCCACTCATCCGCCCTTGCTCTGGCACGCCCTTGTTTACAAGCTGGCAACAAGCCGGTAGGCTTAGACCGACTAATCAGTCGGTCAGTTTTTGTGCGGAGCATGCCATGGAAGCCATACGAACAGAGTCCCCAGACAAGTTCTCCCTGCCCGAGCAGGTGAACCGCCTCAAGCAGGCCTGTCAGGCCCATCCCATGCCGAGCCTGGAGCAGCGTCGCAACCGGCTGAGCGCACTCAAGGGGGCTCTGCTCGCCCACAAGCAGGCGCTCTGCGACGCCCTGGCCCTGGACTATGGCCAGCGCAGCGACTACGACAGCCTGGTCGCCGACATACTGCCCTGCGTCATGCAGATCAACTACAGCCTGAAACGGCTCAAGGGCTGGATGAGGCCAGCACGGCGCCACCCCGGCCTGCTGCTGGCCCCCGCCAGGGTCGAGGTGCACTATCAGCCTCTGGGCGTCATCGGCATCATGGTGCCCTGGAACTTCCCGGTGATGCTGAGTCTGGGGCCCCTCATCGGCGCCATCGCCGCCGGCAACAGAGCCATGATCAAGCTCTCGGAGTTCACCCCCCATACCAATGCCCTGTTGCGCACCCTGCTGGCCCAGGTGTTTGGGGATGACGAGGTGGTGGTCATCGAGGGGGACGCGGGACTCGCGGCCGCCTTCAGCACCCTCCCCTTCGATCATCTGCTGTTCACCGGCTCCACTGCGGTGGGCAGGCTGGTGATGGCCGCCGCCGCCCCCCAGCTCACCCCCCTCACCCTGGAGCTCGGTGGCAAGAGCCCCTGCCTCATCGCCCCCGACATGCCGCTGCCCCTGGCGGTGGAGCGGATGATCTTCGGCAAGAGCCTCAACGCCGGCCAGATCTGCGTGGCCCCGGACTATGTGCTGCTGCCACGGGGGCAGGAGCAGTCCTTTATCGAGGCCTACCAGGCGCACTTTCACCGCCTCTATCCCAAGGGGCTGGAAAGCCCGGATTACGGCTCCATCATCAACGGGGCCCAGTACGAGCGACTCACCGCCTGGCTGGCGGAGGCGAAGCAGGCGGGCGCCCAGGTGCACCCTTGCGCCTCGCCGGCCCGGGATGACGGTGCCCACCGCCTGGTGCCCCACCTGCTGACCGAGGTGCCCGGCCACTGCCAGCTGATGCAGCAGGAGATCTTCGGCCCCCTGCTCCCCCTGGTGCCCTATGACAGCATCGAGGAGGCCATTGCCTATGTGGCGGCCCGGCCACGCCCGCTGGCGTTCTATCTGATGAGCCTGGATCCGGCGCTGCAGAGCCGCCTCATCCGGGAGACCCACGCCGGTGGCATGGCCATCAACGAGTGCCTGTTCCAGGTGGCGGCGGACGACGCCCCCTTCGGCGGCATAGGCCCCTCCGGCATGGGTCACTACCACGGCCACGAGGGCTTTCTCACCTTCTCCAAGGCGAAAACCGTGCTGCGCCGCGGCCGTTTCAGCGCCGGAACCCTGATCCACCCCCCTTATCGGCGCTGGTACCAGCGGCTGATGATGGCCCTGTTCCTGCGCTAGGAGGCAGCATGAGCGAACCCATGACAGACAAACGCCGCCAGATCCTGGATGCCGCCCTCGCCCTGTGCGCCGAGGATGGCCTGCAGGGGGCCGCCACCGCCCGCATCGCCCGGGCGGCCGGGGTGGCCAACGGCACCCTGTTTCACCACTTTCCCAGCAAGGAGCTGCTGATCCAATGCCTCTACCAGGACGTCAAGCTGCGCCTTGGCGCCGCCATCAGCGAGGCGGATCCGGCCCTGCCCCTCAGGGAGCAGGCGCGCCACTACTGGCGTCAGGCGATGAGCTGGATGCAGGCCCATCCCCACGAACTCAAGTTCGTGCTGGGCTTCTTCCACTCCCCCTTGCTGGCCAGATCCCTGCGCAGCCAGATCCTGGGGGAGACACTGCGCTTCCTGCCGCGCCTGCTGAGCCAGGGTCAGGCCAGCGGCGAGCTGATGCAGGCGCCTCCCGTCCTGATGCTGGAGGTGTGCCAGAGCCAGTTTCTGGCCTGCGCCTCGCTCTTTGTCGACCAACCCGAGCTCGGGGAGGATCCCCACTGGCAGGCCAGCGCCTTCGCCCTCTTCTGGTCCGCCATCGCAGGAGGCCCTCATGACGCTTGATCCCCTGCTCGCCACCGGCAGGCGCCTCTGGATAGGGAGCCTGCTCTGGATCATCGGCCGCACCCTGTGCCGCGCCGCCCGGGTCGATGAGGCGGTGCGCCGGGAGCTGGCCCCCCTGCCGGAGGGGCTCTGTATCCGGCTGGAGGTGCATGGGCTGCCTCATGGGCTGAGCCTGCACAAGAGGGCCGGGCGCTGGCGCTGCGGCCCCGCACCACGAGGGGCAACAAGCCCTCATCTGCTGCGCGTCTGCTTCAAGCACCCCGCCATCGCCTTTCGCGCCCTCAGCTTTCGCCTCGGCATCAATCAGGCCTTCTGCAAGAACCGGCTGCTGGTGGAGGGGGATCTCAGTGCGGCCATGCACCTGGTGCGGGCGCTGGAGCAGCTGCAAGCCCTGATCCTGCCCGCCTTCATCGCACGGCCCCTGCTGCGCCACTACCCGAGCCCGCGCCACAAGCTGGCGCGAGCCTGCCACATCTACCTGGGTCTGCTGACCGGTTGAAGAGAAGGATGAACACCATGAGCCGTTATTACGATTTCTTCTGTCCGGTCAGGTTGATGGCGGGGGAGCAGGCGCTGGAGCAACTTCCGGACGAGCTGATGGCACTGGGGGCGCGCCGTCCGCTGCTGCTCACCGACAAGGGAGTCGGCGGCAGCGGGCTCGCCACCCTGCTGGCCAATGTGCTGGCGGAGGGGGGCCTGCCGGTGGCCGCCATCTGGGACCAGATCCCCGCCGACTCCTCCACCGCCGTGGTGGAGCGCATCGCCGCCCGCTGGCGGGAATTGGGCTGTGACAGCCTGGTGGCACTGGGGGGCGGCTCCGTCATCGACACCGCCAAGGCGGTCAACATCCTGGTCACCCTGGGCGGGGAGCGGCTGCTGGATCACGCGGGGGCCGGCTGCCTGACCCGGCCCCTCAAGCCGCTGGCGGTGGTGCCCACCACGGCGGGTACCGGATCGGAGGTGACCCTGGTGGCGGTGATCCGGGACGAGGGGAGCGGGCGCAAGGTGCCCTTCACCTCCCCCTTCCTGCTGCCCCAGCTGGCGGTGCTGGACCCGCGCCTCACCCAGGGGCTGCCGCTGCCCATCACGGCCGCCACCGCCATGGACGCCATGACCCACGCCATCGAGGCCTTCATCGGCAACGGCAAGAACCCGGTCAGCGACGCCCTGGCCCTGATGGCGGTGGAGAAGATAGCCGATGCTCTGCCCAGGGTGCTGCTGGCCCCCGAGGACAAGGCCCTGCGGCTGCAACTGGCGGAGGGCTCCACCCTGGCGGGCATGGCCTTTTCCAACTCCATGGTGGGGCTGGTGCACGCCCTCGGCCACAGCCTGGGGGCCCGCTGCCACCTGCCCCACGGCCTGTGCATGAACCTCTTTCTGCCCACGGTGCTCGACTACAACAGGCCCCAGATAGACCCTGAGCTGGCCCGCCTGCTGCTGCCCCTGGCAGGGCCGGAGCGCTTCGCGGCCACCCCACAGGCCCTGCGCCCCCAGGCGGCCCTGGATACACTCTGCGCCCTGCGGGACAGTCTCTGGCAGGCGGTGGGGCTGCCGCGCACCCTGGCGGAAGCCGGAGTGACGGACAGAGCCGTGCTCAAGGATATCCGGGATCTCGCCATCAACGACGGTGCCCTGCTCTACAACCGCAAGGATGCGGACAGGGAACAGCTGCTGGCGCTGCTGGAGCAGGTATGGGAATGACCCCAGGAGAAGGCCCGCAAGGGGCCGGGGGTCGCAGGATCAGATGGGCGGAGTGAAGACCCCGGTGGAGAGATAGCGATCCCCCCGATCGCAGATGATGGCCACCACCACCCCTTGGCTCAGCTCGGCCGCTACCCGCAGGGCACCGGCCACGGCGCCCCCCGAGCTGACCCCGCAGCAGATCCCCTCTTCCCGCGCCAGCCGGCGCATGGTGGTGAGCGCCTCTTCCTGGGTCACATCCAGCACCCGATCGACCCTTTGTGGCTCGAAGATGGCGGGCATATAGGCGGCGGGCCAGCGGCGAATGCCCGGGATCTGGCTCCCCTCTGCCGGTTGCAGGCCAATCACCTCTACCGCCGGATTCTGCTCCTTGAGGTAGCGGGAGACCCCCATGATGGTGCCCGTGGTGCCCATGGCCGAGACGAAGTGAGTGATTGCCCCCTCGCTCTGGCACCAGATCTCCGGGCCGGTGGAGAGGTAGTGGGCATCCGGGTTGGCCGGATTGTTGAACTGATCGAGCACCAGCCCCTCGCCGCGAGCCTGCATGGCGAGCGCCAGGTCCCGCGCGGCTTCCATGCCCTCTTCCACCAGCACCAGCTCGGCGCCGTAGGCCTGCATGGCGTCGCGCCGCTCCTGGCTCATGTTGCTGGGCATGACGAGGCGCATCCTGTACCCCCGGGCCGCCGCCACCATGGCCAGCGCTATGCCGGTATTGCCCGAGGTGGCCTCGATAAGCCGCGCTCCTGGCCCTAAGTGACCACTCGCCTCCGCCGCCCGGATGAGGTTCAGGGCCGGCCTGTCCTTGACCGAGCCGCCGGGGTTGTTGCCCTCCAGCTTCACCAGCAGGGTCACCTCGGGATAGGGGTTGATGCGGTGCAGGCGCAGCAACGGGGTATTGCCAATGAGATCTTCCAGGGTGGCGAAGGCCATAACGGGATCCATCCTCTGCTAACTGTTCTATACCTTGCCTGACGAGCCGCTCGCAGGCCGGTCAGTGTAAGCGAGCATCCGCGGCCCGCAAAGAGCACTGTTGGCAAAGTCCGGCCAGCATGCTCTGATACCCCTTCCCCACCCTTTGAGGAGCCTCCATGAGCGACATTCTTCATCAGGCCGACCAGCAGCAGTTCATCTGCGTGGTGGACGGCAAGACCTCTCGCCTCAGCTATCGCTGGCTGGATGCGGGCACTGTCGATGCCTTCAGCACCCAGGTGCCGTCAGAGCTGAGGGGACAGGGCATTGCCGACAAACTGGCGCGCAGCTTCTACGACTGGTGCCAGACAGAGGGGCTCACCATAGTGCCGAGCTGCAGCTACATAGACGTCTGGCTGCGCCGTCATGGGGGCTGAGACGCTCCCCGAGTGCGCCAGCCTGGCCGACGAGCGCCGGTTGCAGGCCCGCACAGAGGCCCTGCTGCGGGCCGATCCCCTGCGCATGGCCTGCCTCTGGGCGGCGCGGGAGCTGGCCTTGCCGGACTGGGCGCTGGGGGCCGGCTTTGTGCGCAACCTCATCTGGGATCACCTGCACCACAAGACCGAGCCCACTCCCCTCAACGACATAGATCTTATCTATCTGGATCCATGCGACCCGGAAGGTGCGGGCGAACGGGAGCACGAAGCCTGGCTCGCCGTCAGGGTGCCGGGCCAGCATTGGGAGGTGCGCAACCAGGCGCGTATGCATATGCGCCAGCGAGTGGCGCCCTTTACCAGCTCTCTGGCGGCATTGAGCCATTGGGTGGAAGTGCCCACCTGCATAGGGGTGCGTCTGGGGGCGGACGACGAGTTCGAATGGCTGGCCCCCTACGGCCTTGGCCACAACTGGTCCCTGCAGGTGAGTGCCAATCCGCGCTGCCGGCAGGAGAGCCGGATCTTCATCGACAGGATCAGGGACAAGCGGTGGCAGATCATCTGGCCTGATCTGGTGGTGAACTGGCCATAACCCGATTGCAATGTTTCGATAACCTTGGGCACACTAAGGAAAAGCTGTTTATAACTCAATGGGTTAAATAATGCGCGACTTCTTCTCTCTCGAACGCTGGCTGCCGGGCCTCGCCGCCCTGCTGCAATATCAGCGGGCCTGGCTGATGCCGGATCTTCGCGCTGGCCTCTCGGTGGCAGCCGTGGCCTTGCCCGTTGCCATCGCCTATGCGGAGCTCGCCGGAGTGGGCGCCATCGTCGGCCTCTACTCCTGCATACTGCCCATGGTGGTCTACGCCCTCTTTGGCACCTCCCGCCAGCTCATCGTCGGCCCGGACGCCGCCACCTGCGCCGTCATTGCCGCCGTGGTGACGCCGCTCGCCGCCGGTGATCCCACCCGTCAGTGGCAACTGGTGATGACCATGACCGCCATGACCGGCTTCTGGTGCCTCATCGCCAGCCGCTTCAAGCTGGGAGTGCTGGCGGACTTTCTCTCCCGCCCGATACTGATGGGCCTGCTCAATGGGGTGGCCATCACCATCATGGTGGGTCAGCTCTCCAAGATCTTCGGCTTCACCTTCAGCGAGCGCTATCTCATCGAGCGGATCTTGAACGGCACCGACTACCTTACCCAGACCCATCTGCCGACCCTGGCCATGAGTCTGACCGCCCTGCTCACCCTGTTGCTGGCCAAGCGCTACAGGCCATCCTGGCCCTCCTCCATGGTGGCCATGGTGGTGACGGCGGCCCTGGTGTGGGCCCTCAATCTCGGCCAGTTCGATATCGCCACCCTGGGGGCCGTGGGCTCGGGCCTGCCCGCCTTCCAGATGCCGGAGTTCCCCCCCGGCCTGATGCGCGAACTGGTACTGCCGGCGCTCAACCTCGCCATGGTGAGCTTCGTCTCCATGATGCTCACCGCCCGCAGCTTCGCCGCCAAGAACGGCTACGAAATCGATGCGGACAAGGAGTTTCGGGCCCTTGGCATGGCGAACCTGGCCTCTGCGGTCTCTCAGGGCTTTGCCATCAGCGGCGCGGATTCACGCACCGCGGTCAACGACGCCAACGGCGGCAAGAGCCAGCTGGTCTCCATCATAGCCGCGGCGGTGATCGCCCTCATCACCTTCTACCTGACGGCGCCGCTGCAATACATCCCCACCGCCGCCCTCGGGGTGGTGCTGGTGATGGCCTCCCTGTCGCTCACCGATTTTCGCGGCCTCTGGGCCCTGCGCGACTCGGACCGCGCCGCCTTCTGGCTGGCGCTCATCACCTTCGTCAGCGTGCTGGCCATGGGGGTGATCCCGGGGATCACCCTCGCCGTCCTGCTGGGCCTGTTCCAGTTCCTGCGCAACGTGATGCGCCCCACCGATCAGCTGCTCGGCATGGATGACGAGGGGTTGGTGCGTACCCTGGGGGACAACGAGCAGGCCAAGGCCATCCCCGGCATCCTGGTCTATCGCTTCAACTCGCCGCTCACCTACTTCAACGCCCCCTACTTCAAGCGGCGGGTGCTGGCGCTGCTGGTGCAGGATCCCTACAATCCCAAGTGCCTGGTGGTGGACGCGGTGGCCTGCTTCACCCATCAGGACATCAGCGTGATGAGCATGGTGGGGGAGCTGCACAAGGAGCTCAGGCGCCGTGGCATCCACATGGTGATGGCCGGCCGTCACGGTCAGATGACCCAGTGGCTCAAGCAGGCGGGGATCCGGATCGGAGACGAGGGGGTCATCCTCAGTCCCGACATGTATCAGGCCCTGCGCATGACCCGCTGCTACCGGGAGCCGGTGTTCAAGGATGACGAGGTGGTGGAGAGCACCACTGATACCCTGCTCTCCCGCTGGCCTCAGGACGACGAGCTGCCCGACTCGGCGCGCCTCACCCGTCCCTGCGAGCAGGAAGCGGGCGCAACCCCGGTCTGACAGCGTCCCCAGGCGAGAGGGTGCCGGGCCAACCCGGCCCCTCT
The DNA here is from genome assembly GCF_037811135.1 of Aeromonas rivipollensis. Classification (NCBI taxonomy): domain Bacteria; kingdom Pseudomonadati; phylum Pseudomonadota; class Gammaproteobacteria; order Aeromonadales; family Aeromonadaceae; genus Aeromonas; species Aeromonas rivipollensis. The sequence continues at coordinate 3,123,253 of NZ_CP149130.1, forward strand.
TTGCTCAGGGCAGGATTGCACCCCGCACCCGCTTGGTGTTAAATGCCCGTCCAGATGGCGCTGACGAGCGCCATCCCCAGTATTTGGACATCCCATGCAGACTCAATCCCACGCGGGCCCGGGCACCCTCTTCGCCCTGACCTGGCCACTGTTCATCGATCTCGCCCTGCACTTCCTGACCGGGGCCCTCAACACCTTCATGGTGGGTCACGTCTCCTATCAGGGGGTGGCGGCACTGGCGGTCGGCAACCAGGTGTTCGATCTCGCCATCACCCTGTTCAGCTTCGTCAGCATAGGCACCAGCGTGGTGATCACCCAGTATCTGGGGGCGGGGGATAGGGAGAAGGCGCGCGTGGTCATCCACACCGCCATCGGCTTCAACCTGCTGGTGGGGCTGGTGGCCGCGGTCGGCGTCATGGCCGGTGCCGGCACCATGCTGGCGCTGATGAACCTGCCCACCCACCTGATGGGGGATGCCACCCTTTACTTGCAGATCATCGGCCTCTGCCTGCTGCCGGAGGCGGCGGCCCTCTGCCTGGCCGCCACCCTGCGCGCCCATGGCCACACCCGTCAGGCCATGTACGTGACCCTGATCGTCAACCTCATCACCTTCGTCGGCAACCTGCTGCTGCTCTATGGCTGGTTCGGCCTGCCTCAGCTCGGGGTCGCCGGGGTCGCCATCAGCACTGTTGCCGGGCGCATCGTCGGCGTGGTGCTGCTGGTGTGGCTGGTGGCGCGCAAGACCGGCATCCGGCTGCGGCTGCCGGAGATCCTCCGGCCAAGCAAGGTCATGCTGGACAAGGTGCTGCATATCGGCCTGCCGGCGGCGGGGGAGAACCTCTCCTGGATGCTGCAGTTCATGGTGGTGACGGCCTTCGTCGGCCTGCTCGGCGACAAGGCACTGGCGACCCAGTCCTACTTCTTCCAGATCTGCCTGTTCATCCTGCTGTTCGGCCTCTCCATCGGCCTTGGCAACGAGATCATCATCGGCCACCTGGCGGGGGCCCGTCGCTTCGAGCAGGCCTATCGCCAGCTCATCAAGAGCCTCAAGCTCGGCCTCATCGTCACCAGCCTGATTGCCATAGCCGCGGCTCTGAACGGACGCGCCATCATCAGCCTGTTCACCGACGATGCAGACATCATCACCCAGGTGGCGCAGCTCTTCCTCATCAGCCTCATCCTCGAACCCGGCCGCACCTTCAACCTGGTGGTGATCAACGCCCTGCGCGCCACCGGGGATGCCCGTTTCCCGCTCTACATGGCGCTCGTCTCCATGTGGGGCATTGCCGTTCCCCTCGCCTATTTCCTTGGTATCATGCAGGGCTATGGCCTGGTAGGCATCTGGTTGGCGCTGGCCTGCGACGAGTGGGTACGGGGTCTGGCCATGTTCTGGCGCTGGCGCAGTCGTCGCTGGCAAAACAAAATTCTTGTCGAAACATAAGCGGAATCACAATGAAGAAAATCGGACTCTTGTTGGCGGCCATCCTGCTCAGCCCGCTCGCCATGGCACAAACCGCGCCGGCGGCCCCCAAGGCGCAAGCCCCCCAGACCTGGTACGTGGCCCCCATCGTCATCGACCAGACCAGCGAGGCGCAGAAGGCCCTGACCAAGGACTTCATGGCCCAGATGATCAAGACCATCAAGATCAACGAGTACCAGACCGGCAAGGCGGTGGGCAAGCACAAGGATCCCAAGTGGCTGATCCGCACCAAGCTGATGCCCGCAAGCACCGAACCCCTGGTCGGCAAGAAACACCCCCAGGGCCTCACCTACGGCAAGGGCATCCCCACCCAGGAGATAGTCGGCGAGCTCATCATGAACGGCACCCTGGTGGCCCATGTTGGCCAGGGCTGGCGTGAGCCCATAGTTCCCGGCACCCCGGTGGCCGAGAAGATCACCATCGCCAACTACCAGTACGCCATCGGCAACGAGGCCAAGGCCCCGGATCTGGAAGAGCTGGCGGCCCAGATAGGCTTCGAGGTGGGCAAGGTCATCGCACGTGACGGCAAGGCGCTGCCAGAGAAGAAAAAGAAAAAAGAGTAAAGACGACACTGGTTTTCAGGAAGGGGCCCGGCGCCCCTTCTTGCTGCCCGCCTGCCGTCATCACAGCGTCACAACTGTGAACAGGATCCCAGTTCCCTCCTCTCTGCCCTCCTCATAAATCACTTATCTTCTTGTGATTCAATCAGTTAAAAATCATCCGCCAGATGCAGCAAATCCGTTGCCCCAAATTGGATCAGGATCACATTTATCTCCAGGGGGAAGGGGTAGTTTGAAGGTCAAGGCACAATCAAACGACACCAAGGAGGCTCCATTACATGTTCCCTGAGTACAGAGATCTCATCTCGAAACTGAAGAGCAGTGATGTCCATTTCCAAAAGAAGTTTGACTTGCACAACGACCTGGATGCGGAGATCAGGAAGCTGGAAAAACATCACGCCAGCGATTACAGCTCCGAGGTGAAGGATCTGAAAAAACAGAAACTTAAACTGAAAGAGGAGATATACGACATCCTCAAACAACATCCACACTAGACGCCTCGACGAATTGCCCGGATAAGCAACTTATCCCCCAGCCCGGCTTAAAGCCGGGCTTTTTATTGGCCGCTCACGACGGTGCGGGGCCACTCCCCCTTTGACATCGGTATAAAGAAGCGGGCCAATGGCCCGCTTGGTTATATTTCACTCATCCCATCCTCACACCGGCGGATGGAACTGGCTGGCTTCGCGGGTGGCCATCTCCTCGTAGGTGGCCCACCTTTGCCAGACCACCTGCTGCGCCACCTGCATCAGCCGTTCAGCTTCCTGTGGATGGCTCTGGGCCAGCACCTGGTAGCGGTTCTCCTCTGCCCTGTACTCGGCGAGCGGAATCGAAGGGCGCAGGCTGTCGAGGCTGAAGGGGTTCTGCCCCGCATGGCGCAATACCGGGTTGTAGCGCAGCAGCGGCCAGTGACCGGAGGCGACGGCGCGTTTCTGCTGGGTCAGGCCCAGCTCCATATCGATGCCGTGGGCGATACAGTGGCTGTAGGCGATGATAAGCGACGGGCCCGGATAGGCCTCCGCCTCACGCAAGGCTTGCAGCGCCTGCTGCGGGTTAGCACCAAAGGCGATGCGGGCAACATAGACGTTACCGTAAGAGATGGCCTGCAACGCCACATCCTTCTTGGCCAGCGTCTTGCCCCCCGCCGCGAACTTGGCGACGGCACCGAGCGGGGTCGATTTCGACATCTGACCGCCGGTGTTGGAGTAGACCTCGGTATCCATCACCAGCACGTTCACATCGCGCCCGGAAGCGAGCACATGATCGAGCCCCGATGAGCCGATGTCATAGGCCCAGCCATCGCCGCCGATGATCCAGACCGAGCGGCGCACCAGTTGATCGATAAGCGACAGCAGCTCGCGGGCCTTGCCGGATTTTACCTCCTCCAACCGCTCCCGCACTTGCGCCACCCGGGTGCGCTGGGCACGGATCTCCGACTCCAGCCGCTGCGGGGCGCTAATCAGGGTATCGACCAGCTCTGCGCCCAGCTCCCCCTTCATCGCTTCGAGGGCTGCCACCGCCTGACCGTGATGCTGATCGGCGGTGAGACGGAAACCAAAGCCAAACTCGGCGTTGTCCTCGAACAGGGAGTTCGACCAGGCCGGCCCCTTCCCTTCGCCATTCTTGGCCCACGGGGTAGTCGGCAGGTTGCCGCCGTAGATGGAGGAGCAACCGGTGGCGTTGGCCACCAGCATGCGGTCACCAAACAGCTGGGTCAGCAGCTTGAGATAGGGGGTCTCGCCACAACCGGCGCAAGCACCGGAGAACTCGAACAGGGGTTCGAGGAACTGGGCACCGCGCACCGTGGAGAAATCCACCCGCTCGCGGGCAGGCCACGGCAGGCTTTCGAACCAGCGCAGTGCCTGTTTCTGGCCAGCGAGGTGTGGCGCCTTGTCCATCATGGTGATGGCGCGCTCGCCTTCATGGCTTTCTCCTTCTGCGTTCTCGCCTTGATGGCGGGCATCCGCCCCAGCCCGCACCGGACAGGCCTGCACACACTGACCGCAGCCGGTGCAATCTTCCGGATAGAGCTGCAATGTGTAGCGGCTGTCAGGGAAGCCCTTGGCGGTGACGGGTACCGATTGGGCTGCCTCGGGGGCGGTCGCCAACCAGTCCTGATGGTAGAACTTGGCCCGCAGCGCCGCGTGGGGGCAAACAAAGACGCAGTTGCCGCACTGGATACAGATATCGGAGTGCCAAATCGGGATCTCGCGGGCTATATCGCGCTTCTCGAAGCGACTGGTGGCGGTGGGGTAAGTGCCATCCACCGGCAACATGGAGACGGGGATCAGATCGCCGCGCCCCGCCAGCATCTCGCCAGTGACCCGCTGGACAAAGTCGCTGCCGCCCGGCGCCAGTGGCAGTGGGTAGTCGCTGATCTGCTCGTCACCGGCCGGGATCGCCACCTTGCAGAGGTGAGCCAGGGTATCGTCCACCGCCGCGAAGTTGCGCGCCACCACCTCCGGCCCCTTGCGGGCATAGCTCTTCTCGATGCTCTCCTTGATCAGCGCAATGGCCTCGTCCCGTGGCAGCACCCCGGCCAGCGCGAAGAAGCAGGTCTGCATGATGGTGTTGATGCGATTGCCCATGCCGTTTTGCTCGGCCACCCGATCGCCGTCGATGCAGTAGAGCCGAATATTGAGGGCGCGGATACGGGCGCGCAGCCGCTCGGGCAACTGGCCCCACACCTTGTCAGCCTCATAGGGGGCATTGAGCAGCAGGGTCGCCCCTTCGGCGGCGTGTTCCAGCAAGTCCACCGATTCGGTGAAGCTCCACTGGTGGCAGCCGATGAAGCTCGCCTGCTCGATAAGCCAGGGAGCATCGATGGGCTCGGGGCCAAAGCGCAGGTGGGAGACGGTGCGCGAGCCCGACTTCTTGGAGTCGTAGACGAAGTAGCCCTGAGCGTGGAACCCCTCCAGCTCGCCGATGATCTTGATGCTGTTCTTGTTGGCGCCCACCGTGCCGTCGGCACCCAGGCCGAAGAACAGAGCCCGCACCCGGCTAGGAGGCTCCAGATCGCCGATGAGGTGCCAGGCCAGACTGAGGCCAGACACATCATCCACGATCCCCACGGTGAAACGCGGGCGCGGCGCATCGGATGCCAGCTCCTCGAACACGGCGGCGCACATGGCGGGGGTGAACTCTTTGGAAGAGAGGCCATAGCGACCGCCACTGAGCCAGGGCAGGCGCTTGATAAGGCCCCGCTGCAAGCCGTCGATCAGCGCGCTCTGCACATCCAGCAGCAGCGGCTCGCCGCCGGCCCCCGGCTCCTTGGTGCGATCCAGCACCGCCATGCGCCGCACGCTCCTGGGCAGGGCATCCAGCAGCGCCTGCACCGGGAAGGGACGATAGAGGCGCACCACCAGGACCCCTGTCTTGCGATCCTGCTGGTTGAGCCAATCCACGGTAGTGCGTGCCGTGGCCGCCCCCGACCCCATCAGCACTATGACGTCGGTGGCATCGGCTGCGCCGTGATACTCCACCAGCCGGTAGTGGCGGCCGGTGAGGGATCCCAGCTTGTCCATACACTGCTGCACCCGCGCCGGCACCGCCTCGTAGAAGGGGTTGACGCTCTCGCGGGACTGGAAATAGGTATCGGGGTTCTGGGCCGTGCCGCGCATCACCGGATGATCCGGGTTGAGCGCCCGGGCCCTGTGGGCCCGCACCCAGTCGTTGTCGATAAGGGCGCGAATTTCATCCTGATGCAGGGCCGTGATCTTGTTCACCTCGTGGGAAGTGCGAAAGCCGTCGAAGAAGTGGATGAAGGGCACCCGGCACTGCAGGGTGACGCTGTGGGCGACCAGCGCCAAGTCCTGCGCCTCCTGCACAGAGCCGGAGGCGAGCATGGCAAAGCCGGTGCTGCGCGCCGCCATCACGTCCTGATGGTCGCCAAAAATCGAGAGACCCTGCGCCGCCAAGGATCGGGCCGCCACATGGAACACGGCAGCGGTCAATTCCCCGGCGATCTTGTACATGTTGGGCAGCATCAGCATCAGCCCCTGACTGGCGGTGAAGGTGGTGGCGAGCGCCCCCGCCTGCAGGGCGCCGTGCACAGTCCCGGCTGCCCCCCCTTCACTCTGCATCTCCACCACTGTGGGGATGTTGCCCCACAGGTTGGTCTGCCCCTCCGCCGCCCAGGCGTCGGCCAGTTCGGCCATGGTCGAGGAGGGGGTGATGGGATAGATGGCGCACACTTCGCTCAGCTGGTACGCCACCCGAGCCGCGGCTTCGTTGCCATCGACCATGATCAGTTCGTGTTTCATTGGGACTCCTCCGGTTGGCGCAGCGCTATGGCGTGACAAGGGCACTGGTCGTGACAGGCTCCGCAGCCGGTGCAGCGCGCCGCATCCACCCGATAGCCCTTGCCCGGCCCCAGCTTCTCGATGGCCTGCTCGGGGCAGCTGCCGTAGCAGCCGTCGCACTCGAAGCAGTTGCCGCAGGAGTAGCAGCGCGCCGCCTCGTAGCGTGCCGCCGTCTCATCAAGGCCACCTATGATCTCGCCAAAGTCGTCCCGTGCCCACGCCGGTTTGACCGGCTGGCTGCTGGCAGGGGCGTGAGTCTGGAACCAGAGTTGCAGCTGCTCAGGCCCCACCAATGGATAGGAGAGCGGTTTGTGGTAGTGGCGACCGCGCAGCCAGGCATCCATATGGCGCGCCGCCTTCTTGCCGTGACCAGTGGCGATGGTGACGGTGCGCTCGGAGGGCACCATGTCGCCGCCGGCAAATAGACCGGGCACATCCGTCATCAGGTTGCCCGCCACCTGCACCACCCCCTCCTGGCTGACCCGCACGCCGGGAATGCTCTCCAGCACGCTCAAGTCCACCTCCTGACCGAGCGCCAGGATGAGGGAGTCCGCCTCCAGGATTTCGAACTGGCCGGTGGGCACCGGCTTGCCCTGCTCATCCAGCGCAATCACCTCCACCTCAATGCTGGTGCTGTCGAGCTGGCGAATGCTGCGCAGCCAGTTGATCTTGATCCCCTCCTCCTCGGCCTCAAGGGCCTCGAAGGCGTGGGCCGGCATATGATCCCGGTCGCGGCGATAGATGATCATCGCCTCCTCCACCCCGAGGCGACGGGCGGTGCGGGCCGCGTCCATGGCGGTGTTGCCGCCGCCGTAGATAGCCACCCGTCGTCCCAGTCTGGGGGGCGGCAAGCCCTGCTCTTCGGCCAGACTGGCCTGCTCGAGGAAACTCACCGCATCGAGGATCTTGCCCGCTTCCCGGGCCGGAATGTCGACCCGCTTGGCCAGATGGGCGCCGATGGCCATGAAGACGGCGTCAAAGCCACCCTGGTCACGCTCGCGCAGCACATCCTCCACCTTGTGGTTGAGGGTGAGGGTCACACCAGCGGCCAGGATACGGGCGACTTCCCTGTCCAGCACCTCGCGGGGCAGCCGGTAAGCGGGAATACCAAAGCGCAGCATGCCGCCGGCCAGTGGCCCCGCCTCTCGGATCTCAACCTGATGGCCGAGCCGGTTGAGGTGCCAGGCGCAGGAGAGGCCGGAGGGACCGGCGCCGATCACCAGCACCTTCTTGCCGCTGGCAGGGGCAGGCGACGCAGGCTGCCAGCCACGGGCCAGCGCCTCGTCGCCGAGGAAACGTTCGATGGCGTGGATGGAAACGGCATCGTCTACCTGGGCGCGGTTGCAGGCGCTCTCGCAGGGGTGATAGCAGACCCGGCCATGGACGGCGGGCAAGGGATTCTCTTCGATGAGTCGCTGCCAGGCTGCCTCGAAGCGGCCCGCTTCGGCCAGGGCAAGCCAGGCCTGGATATTCTCGCCGGCCGGACAGGCGTGATGGCAGGGGGGCAGGGCCGGCTGCCAGACGGGCAGTCGGGTACGCACCGGGCCCGTCCCCGTTTTCAGGGAGAGATCCGGCTGTGGGGTCATATCCAGTTGTTTGCTCATACATTGCTTTCTTCTTTTTGTGTGACAGGCCCCATCCGAATGCACTTGATACCGTGTAGCCTGGGCAGACGGTGGCCGGATGGGGAAGAAGCGAAAGCGTCAGAAACTGGAAGCTGATGGGATGATGAGCCGTTTTTTGTACGCACCGGGGGATCAGGATCAATAAATGTTGCACTTTATGAGGAGTTACCCCCGGGATCCGACCCCGATCACATGGCGCCAATGACAGGCACCGGTCAGGCGCCTCCTCTCTTGCCCCCCATGATGGGGGGCAAGAGAGGATTGCCGCACGGGGCAGGAATCGTTATCTTGCCCTCTTCACTGGAATCGCCACAGCACAAGGACCCTGACATGCCCAGCCTCGCCAGCATACATCTCTACCCCATCAAATCGACGGCGGGCATGCCGCTGACCCGTGCCCTGGTGACCGAGGAGGGGCTGCTGGGGGATCGCCGCTACATGGTGGTCAAGCCGGATGGCAGCTTCATCACGGCCCGCACCCATCCCCAGTTGCAACTGGTGACGGCCACCCCGGTGGAGGGCGGCCTGCAACTGCGTTACCCGGGAATGGCGCAGCTCAGGTTGCAGGAAGCCGACTTCAGCCGCGCTCCCCAGGCTACCGGGGTCTGGGGCGACAGCTTCCATGCCCTGCACACCCAGTCCCAGGCCGATGAGTGGCTGAGCCGGGTGGCGGGGGAACCGGTTCGCCTGCTCTGGCTCGGCGAAACCTCTGACCGCTTTCGGGAAAAGACAGGCACCAGGGTCAGCTTTGCCGACGGCTATCCCCTGCTGCTGATAAGCCAGGCCTCCCTGGAGGATCTCAACCTGAGATCCGATGCCTTGCACCAGATGAGCCAGTTTCGCACCAACCTGGTGGCGAGCGGCACCCGCCCCTTCGAGGAGGATGGCTGGAAGCGGATCCGCATCGGCGAGGTAGAGTTTCGGGTGGCCAAGCCCTGCAGCCGCTGCATCATGACGACTGTTGAGGCGGGTACGGATCGCTTCAACGCCCTGAAAGAGCCGCTCGCCACCCTCACCCGCTATCGTCGTGGCGAGGATGGGGATGTCTATTTCGGCCAGAACCTGGTGGCCCTGAACGAGGGCTGGATCGAGGCGGGCAGCGAGATAGAGGTGCTGGAGAGCGCCCGCTCCCCCGTCTACCCCAATGCGGCGCCGAAGAAGCGGGAGCTGGTCTGCGTGGCCCGTGAGCCCCTGGCCCGTGATCTGGAGACCTTCTGGTTCGAAGCCGCCGACGGCGAGCCCCTGCCCGACTACCTGCCGGGTCAGCACCTGCCCATCAGCCTCGACATCAAGGGGGAACGGCAACAACGCCGCTACACCCTGAGCTCCACCCCGGAGAGGCCCGAGCGTTACAGCATCAGCGTCAAGAAGCTGGCCGACGGCCGTATCTCCCCCTGGCTGCACCATGAGCTGAGGGTGGGCGACCACCTGCTGGCCGCAGTCCCGGCCGGGGAGTTTCACCTCGGCACCGAGCGCAAGCTGCTGCTGCTCTCGGCGGGCTCAGGCGTCACCCCCATGCTGTCGATAGCCCGCACCCTTCATCTCAGACACGAACTCGGCGACGTGCACTTTATGCACCTGTGCCGCAGCGAGGCCGACATTCCGGCCGCCGCCGAGCTGCACGCCATGAGTCAGTCCGGCATGCAGTTGACCCTGATCCTGAGCCAGCCCGATGCGCACTGGCAGGGCATGAGCGGTCGCCTTGGCAAGGGGCACCTAGAGCAGGTCAGGGATCTGCTGGCGCGGGAGATCTTCCTGTGCGGCCCCCACGGCTTTATGAGCGAGGCAGTCAGGCTGCTGCAGGAGCAGGGAGTCGCCGCCGAGCGCATCCGGCAGGAGAGCTTTGGCGGAGCCATCCTCTCGGTGGCCCGTCCCCACAAGGCGGTGCAGCTGCGCATCGGCGAGCAGACTTTCGCTGGCAACAACCAGGGCACCATACTGGATCAGGCCCACAAGCAGGGAGTGGAGCTGCCCTGGAGCTGCCGCGCCGGCATCTGCGGCAGCTGCAAGCAGACCCTGCTCGAAGGGGAGGTGGATCACCCGGATGCCCCGGCCATCACAGCCGCCGAGCGGGCCGCGGGCAAGATCCTCACCTGCTGCGCCGTGCCCCTCTCCGATCTGGTGATCAAATAGGATGATGGCGCCGCCACGGGCCGGCGCCATCACCACCAAAAAGCAAAACGGCTGCCCTGAGGCAGCCGCTTTCTTATGGCGTCTGGCAATCAGCCACGCAGGGCGGCGATACGCTGCTCGATGGGCGGGTGGCTCATGAACAGCTCGCTCATGGAACGCTTGCCGTTGATGCCGAAGGCCATCATGGAGCCTTCCAGCTGCGGCTCGGCACCGCGGGCGAGACGCTGCAGCGCGGCTATCATCTTGTCGCGACCGGCCAGCTTGGCGGCACCGGCGTCGGCGCGGAACTCGCGCTGACGGCTGAACCACATGACGATCATGGAGGCCAGCACGCCGAAGATCATCTCCAGCACGAAGACGGTGATCATGTAGGCAAAGCCACCGGAGCTGCTGCTCTCCTCGTCGTTGTTGGAGCTGAAGACATTGCTGATGACGCCAGCCACTATGCGGGCGAAGAACATCACGAAGGTGTTCACCACCCCCTGGATCAGGGTCAGGGTCACCATGTCGCCGTTGGCCACGTGGCTCACCTCGTGGGCCAGCACGGCTTCCGCCTCGTCACGGCTCATGCTGTAGAGCAGGCCGGACGACACGGCGACGAGGGAGTCGTCACGGCGGGCGCCGGTGGCGAAGGCGTTCATCTCGGGGGAGTCGTAGATCCCCACTTCCGGCATCTTGATGCCAGCCTCACGGGCCTGACGGGCAACAGTGCTCACCAGCCAGTGCTCTGTCTCGTTGCGGGGTTGCTCGATGACCTGGACGCCATAGCTGCGCTTGGCCATCCACTTGGACATCAGCAAGGAGATAAAGGAACCCCCAAAACCGAACACGGCACAGAACACCAACAGACCGGAAATGCTGGACTTGTTGATCCCCAGAACCGAGAACAGGATATTGAGTACCACCCCCAGCACCAGCATGACGGCCAGGTTGGTCACCAGGAATAGCATAATTCGCTTCATATTGACTCCTTGTGAGATATAGATGCATGGTTCGGGCCAATTCACCATCGACCTGATACCACACCTGCTCCCGATCATAGACAGACTCGATGAATGTTTGCTGAATGTCGGGCCCAGCGAAGCTGCCGAGGGGGTCAGCCCAGGGGCGAGATGTCGAGACAGCCGCGCAGATCCGCCTCGAGCGGCTGGTCTACGAAGGGGATCTCACCCAAAAATGGGGCCGGCAACAAGGCTTTCAAGGTGGCCAGGTTCTCCGGATAGCGACTCATGTGCGGATCCACCCGATTGACCACCCAGCCAGCCAGGGTCAGCCCCTGATGGCGGATGGCGGCGCAGGTGAGCAGGGCATGATTGAGGCAACCCAGCTTGGCCCCCACCACCAGGATCACCGGCAGGCGCTCCAGGGCGACCCAGTCCGACAGCAGATACTGGTGATCCAGCGGCAAAAACCAGCCCCCCGCCCCCTCGACTATCACCAGTTCGGCCCCGGCCCGCTCAATCTCCCGCAATCCAGCCGACAGACCCGTCAGAGGAATGCTCGCCCCCACCTCCTGCGCGGCTATGTGAGGGGCTATGGGGGGCTCGAAGGCATAGGGGTTGACCGAGTCGATGGGCAGCGGGAGGCTGGCGGCCGCTTGCAACTGCTGGGCATCGAGGTTGTGCAGCCCCTCCGGGGTGCGGGCACAGCCGGCGGAAACCGGCTTGTAGCCGGCGCAGGCGATGCCTTGGGCGGCGAAGGCTTGCAGCAGGGTGCGGGCGACCAGGGTCTTGCCCACGTCGGTGTCGGTGCCCGTGATGAAATAGGATCTGACCATGATGATTCCTCAGCGCAGTGCAAGGTGGCGCTCTGGCGCCACCTTGGTATCAGTGATGGGCTTGTGCCCGACTGGGCGGCGAACCTAATGGTGGCCGCCCGGCCCAAGGCAAAAATGAGTGATCCCGCAGCCGATCAGCGGCGAACCAGGCGCCCGAGGCAGACCTCATAGCTGGCGGCAAGCAGGCCGTCGGGCTGGCGGTGGCGTTCATAGGCTTCCCCGAGACGCCTCAGGCGCTGGCGGTTGCCAAGCCCCGCGGCCCTGTCGTCATTGACCTGGCTGGCCCCTATGCCCTTGAGATCCCGCAGCAAATCATTGAGCTCCAGATAGGCGAGGGACCAGGTGACAGGGGTCAGCTCCGGTGCCTGAAAACCCGCGGCGCCAATGGCCTGCTGCAACTGGGGCAGGGCGAGGAAGCGGTTGACATGGGCGTGCCCGTCGACAGCACTCCAGGCTTCGCGCAACTGCCACAGGGACCCCGCCAGCAGGGTCGAGAAGAAGAACTGGCCACCGGGCTTGAGCACCCGGTGGATCTCGGCAAAGGCCTGGGCCGGGCGCTCGCACCACTGCAGGGCCAGGCTGGAGAAGACCCAGTCCAGGCTCTGATCCGCGAAGGGCAGCGCCTCCGCATCGCCGCACACCAGCCGGGCGTCGCTGCCACGCAGGGCGGCCTGCGCCAGCATGCCGGGAGCGAGATCCAGCCCGTGCAACTGCTGGCAACGTCCCGCCAGCGCGGGCAGGAAGAAGCCTGTGCCGCAGCCCAGATCCAGTCCGCTCACCGTCAACTCGATGCCAGCCTGCCCGTCCGGCATCAGGTCAAGCAGTGCCTGCCCCACCTCCTGCTGGAAGCGGGCATGGGCGTCGTAGTGACGCGCGGCCGCCCCGAAGCGGCGGGCGAGCTGGGCCTTGTCGACCTGCTGGAAACGCTCATGCATGGCAAGCCCCCTCGGCACCTGCACCTGACGGGCAAGGGCCCAAGGCGTCGAGCAGGCTGTCCACATCCTCTTCTCGGTGCGCCGCACTCAGGGTGATGCGAAGGCGCGCCGTGCCGACCGGCACAGTGGGTGGACGGATGGCGCTGACCCAGACGCCGCTATCCCGCAGCCGCTGGGCCAGTTGCAAGGCAGCCGCGCTCTCCCCCACCAGCAGGGGCTGGATCGGCGTGGCGCTTGTTCCAAGCTGCCAGCCCAGCGTCTCGGCCCCCTGCCGGAAGCGGGCGATCAGCTGGCCAAGATGAGCGCGAGCATCATCAGCAGCGCGAACCAATTCGATACTCTTGCTGACCGCACAGGCCTGGGCGGCCGGCATATGGGTGCTGTAGACATAGTGGCGGGCAAAGTTGACCAGGTACTCCACCAGCTCGTGGCTGCCCCCCACGAAGGCCCCGGCGACGCCGAGCGCCTTGCCAAAGGTCCCCATCTGGATGTGCACGCTGGCAGGAGCAACCCCTTGCGCCGCCAGGGTGCCGCGCCCCTCTGGACCCAGCACACCGAGGCCGTGGGCATCGTCGATCATCAGCCAGTTGCCGCTCTGGGCTGCGAGTGTTGCGAGCTCGTGCCAGGGAGCCTGATCCCCGTCCATGCTGAAGACCCCTTCCGAGACGATCAAGCCCCGGTCTGGCTCAAGCTGACGCGCGAGCGCAGCCATATCGTTGTGGCCGAAGCGCTTCATCTTGCAGGGCAGCTGGCTGCCCATCTCCTGCAGGGAGGCGTGGTTGAGCCTGTCCTGCCACAGCAGGTGCTCCTTGCCGAGCAGGGCCTTGAGCACCGCCTGATTGGCGGAAAAACCGCAGTTGAACAGCAGCACCGCCTCCACCCCGAGCCAGTCGGCAAGCGTCTCTTCCAGCTGCTGGTGGGCGCGGCTGTAACCTGTCACCAGGGGCGAGGCGCCAGCGCCCGCACCATGGCGGTCGATCCCCTCTTTGAAGGCGGCCTTGATGGCGGGATCATCGGCGAGTCCTAGGTAGTCGTTGGCAGAGAAGTTGAGGTAGTCGCGGCCATCGACCACCAGCCTGGCCCCCGTGGGGCCATCGGTGGCGATGCGGCGGCGCAGCAGGGCCGCCTGCTCGCGCCCGGCCAGCGCCTCCCCCAGCGCAAAGGGGCCGGTGACAACAGGGGAAGTCATGGACGGACGGCACCTGCGCGGGGGCGGGTGGCATCGTAGAAGATCTCGGTCGGCTCGCTCTGGCGGCTCACCTCGGCCAGCAGCTCCTCTTCTTGTACCTGATCCGGCTTCTGGGCCCGCTGGGCGGGACGGATGCCGAGCCGCTTGAACAGCTGCATGTCGCTGTTCTCGTCGGGGTTTGGGGTGGTCAGCAGCTTGCAGCCGTAGAAGATGGAGTTGGCCCCGGCCATAAAGCACATGGCCTGCATCTGCTCGTTCATCTTCTCCCGCCCGGCGGAGAGGCGCACATGGGAGGCGGGCATCATGATGCGCGCCACCGCTATGGTGCGGATAAACTCGAACGGATCCAGGTTCTCCTCGTTCTCCAGGGGTGTCCCCTTCACCTTGACCAGCATGTTGATGGGCACGCTCTCCGGGTGGCGCGGCAAATTGGCCAGCGCCATCAAGAGGCCCGCCCTATCCTTGGCCTGCTCCCCCATGCCGACGATGCCGCCGGAGCACACCTTCATGCCGGCGCCGCGCACGTGCTCCAGGGTATCCAGCCTGTCCTGATAGGTGCGGGTGGTGATGATGTCACCGTAGAACTCCGGCGAGGTATCGAGGTTGTGGTTGTAGTAGTCAAGGCCGGCGGCACCGAGGCGAGCTGCCTGATCCGCGGTCAGCATCCCCAGGGTCATGCAGGTCTCCATCCCCAGCCCGCGCACCTCCTCGACCATGCGCAGTATGTAGGGCATGTCCCGCTCCTTCGGGTTGCGCCAGGCGGCCCCCATGCAGAAGCGCGACGAGCCGTTGGCCTTGGCCTCCCGCGCCCGCTCCAGCACTTTTTCCACCTCCATCAGCCGCTCGACCTCGAGCCCGGTGTGGTAGCGAGCGCTCTGGGGGCAATATTTGCAATCCTCCGGGCAGGCGCCGGTCTTGATGGAGAGCAAGGTGCTCACCTGCACCTCGTTCGGGTCGAAATGGGCGCGGTGTACCGTCTGGGCCTGGAACAGCAGATCGTTGAATGGCAGGGCAAACAGGGCCTGAACCTCGGCAAGGGTCCAGTCGTGACGAAGGGCGTGACCGCCCAGGGTGAGAGCATTCATACATGGCTTCCAGTTGTTATAAGTGGGATCCTGCGCCGCCATCCTGGGATGAAGGACCGCAAAAGCCGCCACCGGCCGACCTCCCCGTTGTGAGGCCTGGCGCCAAGTGGCTGAAATTGTTGGCTAGTGTAGAGAGCGCGCGTAGACTGTCAACACCGACCAGATCAAACCAATTGACAACAGAACACAAAATGACCAACCAAGAATTCGACCTGCACCACGTCTGGCACCCCTATACCTCCCTCACCCATCCCCTGCCCTGCTATGAAGTGGCCAGCGCCAAGGGGGTGACCCTCACCCTCAGCGACGGCCGTGAACTGGTGGATGGCATGAGCTCCTGGTGGGCCTGCGTCCACGGCTATCAGGTGCCCGAACTGGATGCCGCCGCCACCGCCCAGCTCGGCAAGATGTCCCACGTGATGTTTGGCGGCCTCACCCATGCCCCTGCGGTGGAGCTGTGCCGCAAGCTGGTGGAGATCACGCCAAAGGGGCTGGATCGGGTGTTTCTGGCGGATTCCGGCTCGGTGGCGGTGGAGGTGGCGCTCAAGATGGCCCAGCAGTACTGGCACGCCAAGGGGACGCCCCGCGCTAAATTCGTCTCCCTGCGGGGCGGCTATCACGGCGACACCTTCGGCGCCATGAGCGTCTGCGACCCGGATGGCGGCATGCACGAGCTCTACAAGGGCTTCCTGCCGGAGCACCATTTCGTGGCCGCCCCGAGCTGCCGCTTCCACGCCCAGTGGGACGAGAGCTGCGTGGTGGAGCTGGCGGAGCTGGTTGCCGATCGCCACGAAGAGATAGCCGCCATAGTGCTGGAGCCCATAGTACAGGGGGCCGGCGGCATGCGCTTCTATCACCCCCGCTACCTGCAGTGGGTGCGCGCCCTGTGCGACGAGTTCGGCCTGCTGCTCATCGCCGACGAGATCGCCACCGGCTTTGGCCGCACCGGTCAGCTGTTTGCCTGTGACTGGGCCGGTATCAGCCCCGACATCATGTGTCTGGGCAAGGCGCTCACCGGCGGCTACCTGACGCTGTCGGCAACCCTGACTACCGAACATGTCGCCCGCACCATCTGTGACGGCAAGGCCGGGGTCTTTATGCACGGCCCCACCTTTATGGGCAATCCGCTCGCCTGCGCGGTGGCCAACGCCTCCATCGATCTGCTGCTGGCCTCACCCTGGCAGGAACGGGTACAGGCCATCGAGCATCAGCTGCGCACCGAGCTGGTGCAGCTTACCCTCCATCCGGCGGTGGCGGACGTGCGGGTACTCGGCGCCATCGGCGTGGTGGAGATGAAGGAGCGGGTGGACGTGGCGCGCATCCAGCGCAAGTTCGTGTCGCTTGGAGCCTGGATCCGCCCCTTCGGCAAGCTCATTTACCTGATGCCCCCCTTCGTCATCAGCCCCGAGGAGCTGCGGGTGCTGACCCGCGCCATCCATGAGGCCATCGCCAGCGGCGAATTCTGAGTCGCGATGAATAGGCCCTGCATGAGAATGCAGGGCCTTTTGGCTCTTTTTCATCATAATGTGAGCAAGACACCAGAACCCGGCTGGCGAGGGGAGTAGACTGCGCGGGTTTTACCCAACAGATGTACCTTTCCCATGCGCCTCTCCATCACTGCCAAGATCAATTTCTTCCTGCTCTTCATCTTCTCCATGGTATTGGTGTTTTCCGCGGCCTATCAGGCGGTGCGCGAGCGCGACCTCATCCTGACTCTCATCAAGGAGCAGAGCCGCGAGCAGACCGAGGCCTATTTCGACGGCCTCAACATGCTGATGCTGACCGGCAAGATGGAGGCCCGCGACACCCTGCGCGCCAAGTTCCTCGACCACGCCCACGTGGAAGATGCCCGCATAGTGCGCGGGGCTGCGATCAACAAGCAGTACGGGGCGGGCCGCGACAGCGAGGCCCCCAAGGACAGATTCGATGCCCTGGCCCTGGCGGGCAAGGGGAGCCTGGAGGTGGTGCACGACGGCACCCACAGCAAGCTGGTGGTGACCCGCCCCCTGCTGGCCAAGAAGGACTTTCGTGGCACCGACTGCACCAGCTGTCACCAGGTGCCGGAGAATACGGTGCTGGGGGCGGTGCGCTTTGACTACTCCCTCGATACCCTCTTTACCCGGGTCGAGCAGAACATCCTCACTTCGGCACTTATTCTCACCGGTATCTTCGGGCTGGGGCTGCTGCTCACCCTCTGGGTCATCCGCACCTGGATAGTCCGCCCCCTCAACCAGCTGACCCGCTCCATGGAAGAGGCCACCGATCTGCACGACTTCGGCCACCGGCTGGAGGGGGATGAAGGGGACGAGATAGGCCGGGTGGCGCTCGCCTACAACCAGATGCTCGACAGCGTGGAGCGCCAGCTCGGCAAGCGCCCCGCCCCCTCGTCACAGGACGATAAGCCAACGGATCACTCCAGGTAGTAAAACAGCAGGCTGGCGGCTCACTCCAGGTAGTAAAATAGCAGGCTGGCGATCAGGATCAGCAGCAGGATGAAGAGGTTGACATGCAGCGCATCCTCTTGCCGTCGGCTGCGCCTGCGCTCCAGCGCCAAAACCCCCAGGGTCAGCAGACAGCAACCCCAGAGCCCGTGCACCAGCCAGGGGGTCAGGGCGGGATCCCAGCCCTGACGCACCTTGACCCCGCCATAGACCAGAAAGCCGTAGGCAATATCGGGGCGGGCATGGTGATAGAGGCCGAGCAGGGCGATGAAGCCGCCCCAGCAGAGGATCACCAGCCCCTGGAGCACCCGTATCCAGCCATCCGGCCCCCGCCTGCGTTCCTTCACTCTCACCCCCTGCCCAACCGACCGGATCCATGCAAGATTCATGGGGAAAACCCCGCAAGGGTCCGACATTTTTGCTTGTTTATCAAACCCGCGCGGGTAAGATTAACGGCTTAGTCTGCCATGGTGGGCCACTCATGCCCGGGCCAGACCCCTAGTGTTGCAAATAGCGCTGCAAGAACAAGCTGGAGACAATATTTCGATGACGCACGCATCCGTAGTAGATGTGCTGACCGGTAAGTATGCGGTTGGCACCACCCTGACAGTGAAAGGGTGGATCCGGACCCGCCGCGATTCCAAGGCGGGGATCTCATTTTTGGCCATATCCGATGGCTCCTGTTTCCATCCGGTACAGGCCGTCGTTCCCAATACCCTGGCCAATTACGAGAATGAAGTGCTGCGTCTGACCACCGCCTGCTCAGTGGAAGTGACCGGTGTGGTGGTGGCTTCCCAGGGCAGCGGCCAGGCCTTCGAGCTGCAGGCCTCCGAGGTCAAGGTAGTGGGCTGGGTCGAAGACCCGGACACCTACCCCATGTCTGCCAAGCGCCACAGCATCGAGTACCTGCGCGAGCAGGGCCACCTGCGTGCCCGTACCAACGTGGTCGGCGCCGTGACCCGGGTGCGCAACTGCCTGGCCCAGGCCATTCACCGCTTCTTCCACGAAGAAGGTTATCTGTGGATTGCCGCCCCCCTCATCACCGCCTCCGACACCGAAGGCGCCGGCGAGATGTTCCGCGTCTCCACCCTGGACATGGAAAACCTGCCGCGCACCCCCGAAGGCAAGGTGGATTACGACAAGGACTTCTTCGGCAAGGAGACCTTCCTGACCGTCTCCGGTCAGCTCAACGTCGAGACCTATGCCTGCGCCCTGTCCAAGGTCTACACCTTCGGCCCGACCTTCCGCGCCGAGAACTCCAACACCAGCCGCCATCTGGCCGAGTTCTGGATGGTGGAGCCGGAAGTGGCCTTCGCCAACCTGGAAGACAACGCCGCCCTGGCCGAAGCCATGCTCAAATACGTCTTCAACGCCGTGCTCAAAGAGCGCCGTGACGATCTGGAGTTCTTCGCCCAGCACATCGACAAGGACGCCATCGACCGTCTGGAGCGCTTCGTCGCCTCCGACTTCGCCCAGATCGACTACACCGACGCCATCGAGGTGCTGAAGAACTGCGGCAAGAAGTTCGAGTTCCCTGTCTCCTGGGGCATCGATCTCTCCTCCGAGCACGAGCGCTACCTGGCCGAGGAGCATTTCAAGTCCCCGGTGGTGGTGAAGAACTACCCGAAAGACATCAAGGCCTTCTACATGCGCCTCAACGACGACGGCAAAACCGTCGCCGCCATGGACGTGCTGGCCCCGGGGATCGGCGAGATCATCGGTGGCTCCCAGCGTGAGGAGCGCCTCGAGGTGCTGGATGCCCGTCTGGCCGAAATGGGCCTGAACAAGGAAGATTACTGGTGGTATCGCGACCTGCGTCGCTACGGCACAGTGCCCCACTCAGGTTTCGGCCTGGGCTTCGAGCGTCTGGTGGTCTACGTGACCGGCATGGGGAACGTGCGCGACGTCATCCCCTTCCCGCGTACCCCTCGCACCGCCGAGTTCTAATCGCGGACAGCACACGAATCGCAAAAAAGCCGACCCTGTGGTCGGCTTTTTTGTTCTTTGCTGTCGCCCTGCGTCTGTCACGCCAGGCTAACGACCACCTTGCCCTTTGCGCGACCGGTCGCCAGATAGGCGAGCGCCTCGCCGGCCTGTTCAAACGGAAAGACCTTGTCGATCACGGGCCTGAGCTTGCCCTCGTCGAGCAGCGCGGCAATCCGGGTCAGCTGGGCACCATCCGGGCGCACGAACATCATGCCGTAGGTGATACCCCGTCGCCGGGCAAGACGGTGGATCTTCCAGCTCATCAGGCCAAACAGGGCGGTCATGATGACATTCATGTTTCTCGCCCGCGCAAAGGCCGCATCCGGCGGGCCGACCAGCGACAGGAGCCGCCCCCCCGGCCGGAGGATCGACAGTGCCCGTTCGATCGCGTCACCCCGCAAGGTCCCCAGCACCAGATCATAACCCTGCAATAGCGCATCGAACTCCTGCCGTCTGTAGTCGATCACCACCTCGGCCCCCAACTGCCCTACCCACTCGGCGTTCGCCGTGCTGGTGGAGGTCGCGACGAAGGCCCCCAGGAGCCTGGCAAGCTGAATGGCAAAGGAGCCTATGCCGCCGGAACCCGCGGGAATGAACACTCTCTGCCCCGGCGCGAGTGAGGCCTGCTCGGTGAAGGCCTGCCAGGCCGTCAGCGCCACCATGGGAATGGACGCCGCCTGAACGAAGTCGAGGCTGGCCGGCTTGAGGGCCGCCGCGTGTTCGGGCACCACAACCCATTGCGCCAGGGCGCCGCGCCCCAGATCGAAGAGGCTGGCATAGACGGCATCCCCCGGCCTAAACCGCGTCACCCGGCTGCCGACCTCCACCACCACACCGGCCAAATCGCTGCCGAGCACGGCGGGCAGCTCAAACTTGAGCAGGGGTTTGAAGGTGCCCTGCGGGATCATGTTGTCGATGGGATTGAGGCCGACGGCATGCACCTTGACCAGGATCTCGTCCGGCCCCATGGTCGGGTGCGGCAGGTCGGCGAGCCCGGGTCGTGCCGAGCGACCATAGTGTTTGAACACAAAGGCTTTCATCATCTTGTTACCAGAAAACATGAGGTGACCGAACCAGGCCTGTCCCACACAGGGCAGCGGCACAGGTCAGGCACGTCTCATCGCGAGGATAAAAGAGGCGGTCTGGAGAGAGCATTGCGGGTTGGGCGTGGCGCCGTCCCCAGCAGACCGCCGGTCTTGTTGCCGGGATCAGCGGCCCTGAGGCGCAACCTGATAACGTTCGGCGGCATGGGCCTGCCGAAGGTCGGAGAGCAGCGCCTTGCGCGCGCCATCGAGCTCATCCCAGCGACTGGCCTCATGCAGCGGCGGTATGGTCACTACTTCCCGGCGATCGAAACCGACCAGGGCAGCATCCACCAGCTCCTCCACCGCCATCAACTCCGGCAAGCTGTCGGGATCGATGCCGGAGCGTGCCCAGATCTCGGTGCGCGTGCCAGCGGGCAGCACCGCCTGCACATAGACCCCGGCGGGAGCGAGTTCCAGGCTCATCCCCTGGGAGAGGAACAGCACGAAGGCCTTGGTCGCGCCATAGAGGGTCATGCCAAACTCGGGCGCGAGCCCGACCACGGAGCCGATGTTCACTATTGCCCCCTCCCCGGCTTGCACCAGCCGTGGGGCTATGGCGGCCGCCAGGCGAGCCAGTGCCGTGGTGTTCAGGGTCACCAGTTGCTCGACGCTACTGGCGGTCTGCGCGAGGAAGTGGCCCACCTGACCCGCCCCTGCGTTGTTGATCAGGATACCGATGCTGGCATCATCCCGTAGCCGGGCCTCCACGGCGGCCAGCTCCCGGGATTGGGTGAGGTCGGTGGGCAGGATGTCGACGGCGACGCCGTACGCCTGGCGCAGGCGGCCGGCCAAGTCCGTCAGCCGCGCCTCATCGCGGGCGACGAGCACCAGATCGTGGCCGCGCCGGGCGAAGCGGTCGGCATAGGTGGCGCCAATGCCACTGGAGGCGCCAGTGATAAGCACTCTGGGTTTAATGGTCATGATGTCATTCTCTCTGTGATCGTTTTGAACCGGGATGGATGTCGCGCCAGGCACTCAACGGCCTATGGCGCTGCGTCGACAGGGGGACCAGCTATGACGCCCCCTGCCGATGTACGTTTACTCGTCGGCACCCGCCAGGGCCGGGTAGTCGATGTAGCCCTCGGCGCCGCCGCCATAGAGGGTTTCGGGTTTGAGCGCGGCGAGCGGGGCTCCCTGCTGCAGGCGCTCGACCAGATCCGGATTGCTGATAAAGGGGCGGCCGAAGGCAAACAGGTCCGCCTTGCCCTGGGCCAGAGCACTGCTGGCCAGCGTCAGGTCATAGCCGTTATTGGCCAGATAGGTCTGCTTGAAGCGCCGGCGCAGGGAGGCGAAATCGAAAGGGGCGACATCCCGGGGGCCACCGGTGGCGCCCTCTATCACGTGCAGGTAGACGACCCCCAGATCGCTGAGCCGCTCGACAAGATAGTCGTACTGCGGCTGGGGATTGCTGCAGGAGATGCCATTGGCCGGAGAGACGGGGGAGATCCTGACCCCGGTGCGATCGGCCCCTATCTCCTCGGCCACGGCGGCGGTGACCTCGAGCAGCAGCCGCGCGCGGTTATCGATGGAGCCGCCATAGCCGTCGGTACGCAGGTTGGCCCCATCCTTGAGGAACTGCTCCAGCAGATAGCCGTTGGCACCGTGGATCTCGACCCCGTCGAAGCCAGCCGCCATGGCGTTGGCAGCCGCCTGACGAAAATCGTCGATGATGCCGGGAAGCTCCTCCAGCGCCAATGCCCGGGGCATAGACACCTCGACGAAGTCATTGTTGACGAAGGTCTTGGTCTGGGCCCGAAGGGCCGAGGGGGCCACCGGCGCCACCCCATCGGGTTGCAGCGCGACGTGGGAGACACGGCCGACGTGCCACAGCTGCACGAAGATCCGGCCTCCCCTGGCATGCACCGCATCGGTCACCTTGCGCCACCCCGCAATCTGCGCCGCCGTGTAGAGGCCGGGGGTATCCTGGTAGCCCTGAGCCTGGACCGAGACCTGGGTCGCCTCGGCGATCAGCAGACCCGCCGTGGCCCGCTGGCTGTAATAGGTGGCGGCATGCTCGCTCGGGACCAGGCCGGGGCCGGCACGGTTGCGGGTGAGCGGCGCCATCACGATGCGGTTGGCGAGGGTGATGGGGCCAAGGGTATAGGCCTCGAAGAGTCTCTTGTCTGTCATGGCGTGCCTCTGTCATGTGGAACATGGGTCTGGGGAGGAAGGTAGTCCGTATCCCGACATAGCGCCGCCATGATCAGAGGCTGCAAGCGTCAATCGAGTGTCACGGCGCTCAACCCCTTCCCGGGGTCTGCGCATTAAAGATGACGATCATCATCTTTGCAGTCAAGCATTTTGATGATGACCAACATCAATGTATAGTGATCACCACTTCCATGATTCAGAGGACGACCGGGTATGAGGGTCACCAAGGCACAGGCTCAGGCGAACCGGGCACATATAGTCGCCACCGCAGCCAAACTGTTTCGCGAACGGGGTTACGATGGCGTGGGGGTGGCGGATCTGATGGCGGCGGCCGGCTTCACTCACGGCGGTTTCTACAAGCACTTTCCCACCAAGGCGGACCTGATGGCAGAGGCCGCGACCTGCGGGTTTGAACAGAGCCAGGAGAAAACCAGCCCCCTCGATGCCCCCGAGTTTGTCAGGCATTACCTGTCCAGAGAGCACCGCGATGCCCCAGGGGATGGCTGCATCATGGCCGCACTGTGCGCCGATGCGGCGCGGCAGCCGGCACAGGTCAAGACCGCCTTCGAGGCCGGTATTGAAGAGATGCTGGCCCGCACCTGTGGCCTGAGCGACACGCCGGATGCACAGGACACCCGGGTCCGTCGCGCCAGGGGGATAGCGCTGATGGCACAGATGGTAGGGGCCATCATGCTGTCACGGGCCTGTCCGGATGAGTCTCCACTGGCCGACGAGATCCTGGATGCCTGCAGCGCAGCTCTCTTGTCCCGGCTCTCCTCGTCCGAAGAGGCGGCCACCACCGAGTCAAACCAGGACACTTGAACCGACCAGCCGGACTCATTGCCAGGCTCGCAGGCCAGCCCCGGCCTGTGACACCCCTTCATCGTCCCCTGCCGACTCCTGACAGGGGCGCCCCCCGCCTCCCATCCTGATCCTCGAATAAATCCCCCCCCTCTTCCCCTGCCTGTCAGGCTCCCGAACGCCCCTGTTCAAGGGCATATCCATAGTTTTTATGCACTTAAATCGGAAAAGGGTCTGTTATTGAACCACCTCAATTTTTTACCCCTTTAGGGGTGCCAGAATACCCGCTAACCCTTTAGGGGCAAATAACGAGAGATGCTCCCGGGCCCCAGGGCCGATGCGGACATGGATTCAATCACACGAGGTAATGGAATGATCTTGATGGAATTTTTGGTGGTACTCGGCTGCTTGCTGCTGGGTACCCGCTTTGGGGGCATGGGACTGGGTCTCATCAGTGGCATAGGCCTCTTCCTGCTGACCTTCGTCTTTGGCCTGGTGCCGGGCGAACCGCCGGTGCAGGTGATGCTGACCATTCTGGCGGTGATCGGCTGTGCCGCCACCCTGCAGACTGCCGGTGGCCTCAACCTGATGATGCAGGTGGCCGAGCGTCTGCTGCGCCGCCACCCGCAATACATCACTATCCTGGCGCCCCTCACCACCTGGACCCTCACCTTCCTGTGCGGTACCGGCCACGTGGTCTACACCATGTTCCCCATCATCGCCGACATAGCGCTGCAGAAGAACATCCGTCCCGAGCGCCCCATGGCCGTGGCATCCGTTGCCTCCCAGATGGCGATCTGCGCCTCCCCGGTCTCGGTTGCCGTGGTCTCCATGGTCTCCATCCTGGCGGCCGGTCACGGCATAGGTCAGGCTTACGGCTTGCTCGACATCCTGATGATCGCCATCCCCTCCTCCCTGACCGGTGTGGTCATGGCGGCCCTGTGGAGCCTGCGCCGTGGCAAGGATCTGGACAAGGACGAGGAGTTCCAGGCCAAGATCCAGGATCCGGAGCAACGCGCCTTCGTCTACGGTGGCGGTGAGACCCTGCTCAACACCAAGTTCCCGAAAGAGGCCTACTGGTCTACCTGGATCTTCTTCGCCGCCATCGCCGCCGTGGTATTGCTCGGTGCCAACGAAGGGTTGCGTCCGGTGTTCACCATCAAGGACAAGACAGGCCCCCTCTCCATGAACCTGGTGATCCAGATGATGATGCTGATCGCCGGTGCCATCATTCTGATGCGCTGCAAGGTCAAGCCGGGTGATATCTCCAACGGTGCCGTCTTCAAGGCGGGCATGGTCGCCATCTTCTCCGTGTTCGGGGTTGCCTGGATGAGCGAGACCTTCTTCCAGGCCCACATGCCGCTGCTCAAAGAGACCCTGGCCCACGTGGTACAGGCCCAGCCCTGGACCTACGCCCTGGTGCTCTTCCTCATCTCCAAGCTGGTGAACAGCCAGGCCGCCGCCCTGACCGCCATCGCCCCCATGGGGCTGGCGCTGGGGGTGGAGCCCAAGCTGCTGATCGCCTTCCTGCCGGCGAGCTACGGTTACTTCGTGCTGCCGACCTACCCGAGCGATCTGGCCTGTATCGGTTTCGACCGCTCCGGCACCACCCGCATCGGCAAGTTCATCATCAACCACAGCTTCATCATTCCGGGGCTGATCGGGGTCAGCAGCTCCTGCGCCCTGGGGTATGTGCTGACCACCATTCTGCTCTAATCGCAATAGCGTTTAGCACGCCACTGCCAGACAGGCCCCCGCTGCGGGGCCTGCTCTTTTCTCCTCCCGGTGAATTCCTGCCACGATTTCCCGCTGCGGCTTTACCTGCGCCCCCGCCGCTGGGTAGCATGAGCCCCCTCGTTCACCATCGGAATCTCATCCATGTCTCGCGTCATCCTGCTCTGGAGCGGTGGCAAAGATGCCATGCTGGCCCTCTGTCATGCTCGCGCCGCGGGTCATCAGGTGGTGGCCCTGGCCACCTTTGCACCGCTAAAGCCCCGCTTTCTGGCTCACCCCTTGCCGCTGGTGCGCCGTCAGGCGGCGGCCCTCGGGCTGCCTCATCTGCTGATCACCATAGAAGCGCCCTTCGAGCAGGGCTATGAGACGGCGCTGAGCCACTTGCAGCAGGAGTGGGCCCTCGATGGGGTGGTGACCGGCGACATCGACAGCGTGGGCGGGGCGCCTAACTGGATCCGCGAACGCTGCCAGCCGCTCGGGCTCGCCGTCCATACCCCGCTCTGGCAGCAATCTCGCCAAGGGCTGCTGGCGGATATGCTGGCGCGCGGCATAGTCGCTCACCTCTCCTGCGTCGATACCCGGGTGCTGGCCCCGGAATGGGTGGGGCGTTCACTGGATGCCGCCACCCTCAGCGAGCTACAGCAACTGGCCGAGCGCGAGGGCTTCGATGCCTGCGGCGAGCAGGGGGAATACCACAGCATGGTGACTGACGGCCCGGGCTTTGCCGCCCCGCTGCGCCTCGATGGCTGGCAGCTGGCGCGCCAGGCTCATCTGGCCTATCTGGCCGAACCTCAGGGGTAACGGCCCCAAGCCATCTGGCCCGCTCGCTCGGCGCGCGAAAAATCGAGATAAAAAAACGGGAGGCAACAGCCTCCCGTTTGGGTTTTAGCGGGCCAGTTTTGAGCGGGCCAATAGCGACCCGAACAAGGGCTAAACCAGCTTATTTCGCCAGCTTGCCCAGCACCCGCTGCAACAGGCGGATGCGCGGCTCGATGCTACCCAGCAGCAGGAACTCGGCCTCCGAGTGGAAACCGCCCCCCATGGGACCGAAGCCATCGAGGGACGGCACGCCGGCCGCGGCGGTGAAATTGGCATCAGATCCGCCCCCCGCCTCCAGCCAGTTGAAGGAGATCCCCTCGTCTGCCGCAGCCGCCTCCACCAGCGCCATCAGCGCCTCGGTGTTGCCACTCGGGCGCATCGCCGGCTTGAAGCTCTGGCGATCCACCTCGACCCGGCAGCCCGCGAGGAAGGGGTTGTTGGCCATAAAGCCGAGGCGGTCGTGCACCGCAGCGGCCTCTTCGTTGCTCCAGAAGCGCAGATCGACGATCGCCTCGGCAAAATCCGGCACCACGTTGACGCCGGTGCCGCCCTGCACCACACCCACGTTCATGGTGGTGCCGGTCTCCATATTGACCTGCTCGTTGATGGCCAGCACCCAGTGCGCCAGCTCTGTGATGGCGGAGACCCCCTCCGCCAGGGCAGATCCCGCGTGGGAGGCCTTGCCGTGGAAGCGGATGCGGTACTTGGCGTTGCCCTTGCGGGCGCTGATGAGATCCCCGCTCGGGCGGGCCGCCTCGGCCACCAGCACGCAGGCGCTCTGCTTGGCCTTCTCCACCAGCCAATCCTTGGACCAGGGGGAGCCGATCTCCTCGTCACAGTTGCAGCAGACCAGCACCTTGAGCCTGGCCAGCACGGCGGGATCCATCCCTTGCAAGGCATACCAGGTGGAGAGCAGGCCGCTCTTCATGTCCGAGACGCCGGGGCCAAAGGCCTGATTGCCTTCAATCTTGAACGGGCGCTTGGCCGCCGTCCCCTCGGGGAAAACGGTGTCCATGTGGCCCACCAGCATGACGTCGTAATGATCGGCGCCCGGGGCATTGGTTGCCTCGAGGCAGGGGCCGCACTCAGTGGCGAACTGGTGGCGAGTCACCTGCCAGCCGATGGCCTCATATTTCTCGGCCATGATATCGGCCACCCGAGCCACCCCGGCCGGGGTGCGGGTGCCGCAATCGAGGTTGATGAGGGGGACCAGATCGGCCAGATAGCTATCGAGGGAAAACGGACGCATGAGGTTGGTCATTATCTTCTCCATGAAACAATCTGCGCGGATGCGAGATTGTTTTTGCAACGATAAGGATGGGCGAGCAGTCAGCCCGGCCTTGTCAATGGCGGTCGGCCAGCCCGCACCGGGTGGCCGCCTCCTGTAAACCAGAGCCTTTACATGAACAGCAGATAGTTGAGCAGCAGTGCCGTCACCAGGGCGCCGGCCATGGGCACGCAGGTGCGCTTGACCACCACGAAGGGGGAGACCTTGGCGATCCCCGCACAGGCGATCAGCACCGCCGCTATGGGGGAGACGGTGCGGCCAATGCTGGAGGCCAGCTGCATCGGCAGCAGCATGGTCACAGCAGGCACACCGAACTTGGCAGCCACCGCCGGCGCCAGGGTGGAGAAGCTGAGGAAGGCCGCGTTGCCGGAGCCCATGATGACCGCCGCCACCATGATCAGCGCCACCATCACCAGGGTCATCAGGCCGCTGCCGATACCGGCATTGCTGGCAGAGTGGAGCAGGGTATCGATGGCGCCGATGGCCTTGAGGGATTCGGCAAACAGCTCGGCACAGACGATGAGCGCCACCACCGGGCCAAACACCTTGCCCATGCCGTCGAGGAAGCTGGAGAGCCCCGCGAAGGCGGTACGCACCGAACGGCTACGCAGCAGCTCGCACAGCATGCCGATGAACACCGATAGCAGCATGGCCACCTCCACGCTCATCTTGATGTCGTCCACCAGCAGCTTGGAGAAGGTCATCATCAGCACGAAGGGGATGATCGGCAGCAGGGCATACCAGGTGGGCGCCTGCACGGCCTCGGCGCCCTGTTCGTCCAGCTCGGCCGGATCGCCGCGATGCAGGGCCGGATCCCAGCCATCCTGGCGATCGCAGTGACGCTGCCAGAAGAAGTGCAGCATCATGGTCACCAGCAGCATGGGGGCCACCAGCCAGATCTGGTAGTCGACGAAGTAGCTGGTCGGATCCATGCCGGATTGACCGGCGGAGAAGATGGCGTTGGTCTGGGTCGGGCCAATCTCGAACGCCTGGGAGGTGGCGATGACGCCACAGGCCGACGCCGGGCTGATACCGAGGTTGCGCATCACGGGGTACATGGTGACCATCAGCAAGAGGCCGAGGCCGGTGGCGGAAGTGACGAACAGGGAGACGAATACCGCCACCAGATAACAGATGGCCAGCATCAGGTAGCTGGACTGGATGCCCGCCACCGGCTTGACCGCCACCCGCACCAGGGACTGGGAGGCGCCGATATGGGACATGTAGGTGGCAAAGCCTGCCACCGCCATGATGGTGAGGCCAAGCCCCGCCGCCCGGTAGGAGAAGATCCCCTTGAACACCTCGAACAGGTCGAACAGGGCGAACCCCGTGCTCTTGTCGGCAGGCAGTATGGGGTGTAACCCCAGCCAGTAGGCCACCGCGAAGATGGCCATGCCTGCCAGCGCCAGCACCGCCTGCGGGTTGTAATCCTTGACGATGCCGTAGACCACGGCCATCAGCACGAGCAAGACGAATAAGAGTTCCAAAGTGCGCTCCTGATAAGATTATCGAGGATCGAAATCTAGTGGCGAGCCCCTCTTTTCCCCTTGATCCCTATCAATAAAAGTGGCTTGAATGACAAAATGCAGCATTAAATTTTGATAAATCAAATAAAATTGGTACATCAATCCAATCCCGGCGCACCAGCATGGTCGGCATGAGCTCCTGGCCAACAACCTCCACTTTTTTTGCGTTGGATCAACGCCCGCCAGGGGTGAACTGGCCAAG
Source organism: Aeromonas rivipollensis (assembly GCF_037811135.1). Classification (NCBI taxonomy): domain Bacteria; kingdom Pseudomonadati; phylum Pseudomonadota; class Gammaproteobacteria; order Aeromonadales; family Aeromonadaceae; genus Aeromonas; species Aeromonas rivipollensis. Next base: position 3,152,371 of record NZ_CP149130.1, read on the forward strand.
ATGCCCGTCGACACAGAGCGACCATTTCGCACCGGAGAGAGTTATGACAAGCCAAGCCACCGCAGGTGTCTCTACCTGCGACTACAAGCTGTGGGACATCCTCGTCGAGTCTGCAAAGGAACGCACCACCATTCGTTATTCCAAGCTGGCCAGGCAGGCCGGGCTGGAACAGTGCCAGGATGAGCTGCGCACCCTGTTGCAACGCATCCGCATGTACTGCACCGAAAACAACCTGCCGATCCTCTCCGCCATAGTGGTGGACGACGTGGGCAAATACACCGGCCTCTCCTCCAGCCTGCCGGATGCGCCCTGGGAGCGGGCCCGGGTCTTCGACCACCAGTGGACCACCCTGCACTGATTACCCCCTTTCCCACAAGACGCGCCCCCAGGCGCGTTTTGGCTATCTGCCCCCTCGCTTTTTCTTCCCCTCCCCGCTGGTAAAACCAGCCAGCCCGGCCATGAGCGTTGCCATGGCTGGGCCACAATGCCAGAATCGGGCCCTTGCATGATTTCACGTTCGGAATTCAGGGCCCCGGGCCCGCAGATATAGGATCTCCCATGGCCACCACCCTCTATGGCATCAAGAACTGCGACACCATCAAGAAGGCCCGCAAGTGGCTGGACGAGGCTGGCATCGACTATCGCTTTCACGATCACAGGGCCGATGGCCTCGAGCCTGCCCGGCTGGACGGCTGGCTGAACCAGCTGGGCTGGGAAGCCCTGCTCAACACCCGAGGCACTAGCTTCCGCGCCCTGCCGGAGGAGGCCAAGCAAGGGCTGGACACCGCAAAAGCCCGCGCCCTGCTGCTGGAACACCCCGCCATGATCAAGCGCCCGCTGCTGGACAAGGATGGTGAACTGACCCTGGGGTTCAAGGCAGACCACTACCAATCCCTCTTCTCTCGTTAAACTTTTCTGTTAAGGAACGCCGATGTCGGATGTCATCGCACTGGCCAAGGATCTGATCCGCCGCCCCTCAGTTACCCCCCTGGACGAAGGGTGCCAGACCCTGATGGCGGAGCGCCTCGCACACCTGGGCTTCGTCATCGAACCCATGGTGTTTGAAGACACCACCAACCTCTGGGCCCGCCGTGGCAGCGAGGGGCCGCTGTTCTGCTTCGCCGGCCACACCGACGTGGTGCCCGCCGGGCCGCTGGACAAATGGCAGACGCCACCGTTCGAGCCGACCATCCAGGCTGGCATGCTCTATGGCCGCGGCGCCGCCGACATGAAGGGGTCGCTGGCCGCCATGGTGGTGGCCACCGAGCGCTTCGTGGCCGAGCACCCGGATCACCAGGGTTCCATCGCCTTCCTCATCACCTCCGATGAAGAGGGCCCCTTCATCAACGGCACTGTGCGCGTCATCGACACCCTGGAGGCGCGCAACGAGAAGATCCGCTGGTGCATCGTCGGCGAGCCCTCCTCCACTGCCGTGGTAGGGGACGTGGTGAAGAACGGCCGCCGCGGCTCCATCACCGGCGATCTGCTGGTGCGCGGGGTACAGGGCCATGTGGCTTACCCCCATCTGGCGGACAACCCCATCCACAAGGCGGCGCCGGCCCTGGCGGAACTCGCCGCCACCGTCTGGGACGAGGGTAACGCCTACTTCCCTCCCACCAGCTTCCAGATAGCCAACATCCAGGCCGGGACCGGCGCCTCCAACGTCATCCCCGGCGAATTGCAGGTGCAGTTCAACTTCCGTTTCAGCACAGAGCTCACCGATCTCGACATCCGCGAGCGGGTCGAGGCGCTGCTGACCCGTCACGATCTGGACTTTGAGCTGAAGTGGACCCTCTCAGGCCAGCCCTTCCTGACCGATACCGGCGCCCTGCTGGAAGCCACCGTCGCCGCCGTGGCCGCGGTCAATGGTCAACAGCCTGCCCTGCTCACCACGGGTGGAACGTCCGATGGGCGCTTTATCGCCCCCACCGGGGCTGAAGTCATCGAACTGGGCCCGGTCAACGCCACCATCCACAAGGTGAACGAGTGTGTGAAGGCGGACGATCTGGATCTGCTGGCGGAGATGTACCAAGGGGTGCTGGAGCACTTGCTGGCATGACCCAGGATCAACTGCTTGGGCTCGACGAGAGCCACCTCATACTGGTGGGGCGCGGGCCCCACCGCCTGACCGCCGCCACGGCGGCGGCCTTCAACGACATGCAGGTGGCGGCCGCCTATGAAGGGTTCAACCTGCAGGCCGCCTCCAGCTGGCGCAGCTTCGAGCGCCAGCTCGCCATCTGGAATGGCAAGTGGCGCGGGGAGCGGCCCCTGCTGGACGCCGACAACCGGCCACTGGATGCGCTGCAGCTCGGGGAGACAGAGCGGCTGCACGCCATCTTGCGCTGGAGCGCCCTGCCGGGCACCAGTCGCCATCACTGGGGCACGGATCTCGACATCTATGATCCGGACTGCCTGCCCGCCGGTACCAGGCTGGCGCTGGAGCCCTGGGAGTATGAGGCGGGAGGCTGGTTTGCCGATCTCGGCGAGTGGCTCGGGGATCACATGAGCGACTTCGGCTTCTTCCTGCCCTATGCCAAACCGCTGGATGCGGCTCAGGGGGTCGCCTACGAGCCCTGGCACATCAGCTTCGCCCTGGAGTCCGCTGAACAGCGGCTGGATCCGGATGCGCTGGCGCTTTGCCTGCAACAGGCGGATATTGAAGGCAAGGCGTGCATACTGTCCCATCTCGACGAGATCCTGGCCCGTTATGTCACTGCCGGTCACACCGAAAGGAGAATCCGATGAGTGTGTGGTTATGGATAGGCCTGCCGCTGCTGTTTTTGCTCGGCCTGTTTCTCAATGCCATCAAGGACATGAAACAGCTCGAAAAGCAGTTGCCGAAATACAAGGACAAGATCCGGGAAGTCAAGGACGACGAGGACGACTGACCTCCCCCGCAGGAGCCCGATGGCGCTCCTGCGCCCCCACCCCGGCCCCTGGCCGGGATCGATGCCGGCCTGCTGACAACCCGGCACCCGCCCCCCGAAAATGGGCACCAATTGCCACTCCTTTCCCCTCTTTCTCGTCCCCCTCAGGCCCCGCGCCTACTGCTTAAAAACAGCACAACAACCGTAAAAAACTGCAAATCGATGCACAATTAAGCCACACAAAGGGGTGCAATCTGCATATAATGTGCCTGTTTTGCCGCCCGCCATAAGGAGTTAGCCATTGGATGCCACCACCATCAACAGTTTCTTTTTTATCGGTGCCTTGTTGGTGGGAGCCAGTGTCCTGTTAAGTGCGCTCTCGTCCCGGGTCGGCATTCCCATCCTGGTCATCTTCCTCGCCGTCGGCATGCTGGCCGGTGAAGATGGTCCCGGCGGCATCCACTTCGCCGACTACTCTGTCGCCTACCTGGTGGGCAACCTGGCACTGGCCATCATCCTGCTGGATGGCGGCATGCGCACCCGGGTCTCCTCCTTTCGGGTTGCGCTCTGGCCTGCCCTCTCGCTCGCCACCGTCGGGGTGGCCATCACCACAGGCCTGACCGGTCTGGCCGCCGCCTGGCTGTTTGACCTCAACCTGATGCAGGGGATGCTGATCGGGGCCATCGTCGGCTCCACCGATGCGGCGGCTGTCTTCTCCCTGCTCGGCGGGCGCAGCCTCAACGAGCGGGTCAGCGCCACCCTGGAGATAGAGTCCGGCAGCAACGACCCCATGGCAGTCTTTCTCACCGTCACCCTGATAGAGGTGCTGGCCAGCGCCCAGCAGGGGCTGGACGCCGGTTTCCTGCTGCTGCAACTCATCAAGCAGTTTGGCCTCGGCGCCGGCATAGGCCTGGCGGGGGGCTGGCTGCTGTGGCGGCTCATCAACACGGCCCGCCTGGCCCCCGGGCTCTATCCGCTGCTCACGGTGAGCGGCGGCCTGCTCATCTTCGCCCTCACCACGGCTGTGGGGGGCAGCGGCATCCTCTCCATCTACCTCACCGGCCTCCTGCTCGGCAACCTCTCCCTGCGCAGTCGCAGCACCACCTTGTCGGTGCTGGACGGCCTGACCTGGCTCAGCCAGATCGGCATGTTTCTGGTGCTGGGGCTGCTCGCCACCCCGAGCAATCTGCTGCCCATCGCCGTGCCGGCGCTGGCCCTGGCCATGTGGATGATCCTCTTTGCCCGCCCGGTGTCTGTCTGGATAGGCCTGCTGCCGTTCAAGAACTTCGCCCCCCGGGAGCGCTGGTTCATCTCCTGGGTCGGCCTGCGCGGCGCCGTGCCCATCATACTGGCGGTCTTCCCCATGATGGCGGGGCTGCCCAACGCCCAGCTCTACTTCAATGTCGCCTTCTTCGTGGTACTGGTCTCCCTCATCCTGCAGGGCAGCTCGCTGCCGCTGGCCTCCAGGCTGGCGCGGGTGGAGGTGCCGGCACCGCCGTCCCCCATCAACCGCTCCGGGCTCGAGATCGATCTCGACAGCCAGTGGGAGACCTTCGTCTATCGCCTGAGCGCCGAGAAGTGGTGCATCGGCTCGCCCCTGCGGGAGTTGCGCATGCCCCAGGGCACCCGCATCTGCGCCCTGTTCCGCGGCCAGGAGCTGCTGCACCCCTCGGGCAGTACCTGCCTGCAGTCGGACGACATCCTCTGCGTCATCGGCCACGAGCGGGATCTGCCCGCCCTCGGCCAGCTGTTCAGCCAGGCACCGGAGCAGGATCTGGGCCCGCGCTTCTTCGGTGACTTCCTGCTGGAGGCGAGCGCCAGGCTGGTGGATCTCGCCCCGCTGTACGGGCTGGATGTGAGCGAAGTGGCGGATCAGACCCTGGGCGATTTCATTGCCCATCAGTTGGGCGATAATCTGGTAGTGGGTGACCACGTCGCCTGGCAGGGCCTGCTCTGGACGGTGGCGGAGATGGAAGAGAGTGAGCCTCGCAAGATAGGGGTACGCTTCCTGGAAGAAGATCCGGTCTAGGACGCAAGCCGGCCCCTGTTCAATACACATACTCGGCGCCCGTTCCCGCCAGGACGGTGAACCGGCGCCCGGCGAGAAGGGAGTGACCCATGCCTTATCAAACCCTGTTATCTGGTCTCTATCCTCCCTCCCCCCGACTGGGGCTGATCGAGGGCTTCTTCGGCAAGGGCTGGAGCTGGGAGGCCCGTGCCCGCTATGCCCAGTGGCTGCCCCGCCATGGCTATGGCTTCTACCTCTATGCCCCCAAGGAAGACGGCTATCTGCGCAAGCACTGGGCCGAGCCCTGGCCGAGGGAGCAGCTCGACCACCTGCGCCAGCTGGCCCAGCAGTGCCGGGACAACGGCCTCGCCTTCGGTGTGGGCCTGAGCCCCATGGGCGCCCATCACGACTACGCGCACAAGCGCCCGGCCCTGCTCGAGAAGGTGCGCCTCATCGAGGAGGCGCTCAAGCCCGACATCCTGGCGGTGCTGTTTGACGACATGAAGGGGGACACCCCGGATCTCGCCCACTGGCAGCTCACCATAGCCCACGACATCGCGGCCCACACCGGCGCCAGCCGTCTCATCTTCTGCCCCAGCTACTACTCGACAGATCCGGTGCTGGAGAAGGTGTTCGGCGCCATGCCCCCCCACTATCTGACGGATCTGGGCCAGGGGCTGGACAAGGGTTTTGACATCTTCTGGACAGGCCCCAAGGTCTGCTCCACCGACTACCCGGCCGCGCACCTCAAGCAGGCCGCCGACTGGCTGCACCGCAAGCCCTTCCTGTGGGACAACTACCCGGTCAACGACGGCAGCAAGGCGAGCAGCTTCCTGCACCTGCGCGCCTTCGAGAACCGCCCCGCCGAGCTGGCGGAGCTGACCGCCGGCCACGCGGTCAATCCCATGAAGCAGGCGGCGCTCTCCGTGCTGCCGCTCGCCACCCTGCCCATGAGTTACCGGCTCGGCCACCAGTACGATCCGGATCAGGCGCTGCACACCTCCCTCAACGCCACCTGCGGGCCGCAGATCTCCGCCATGATAGAGGCCGACCTGCCGCTGTTTCAGGACATAGGGCTGGCCCAGCTCACCCCCGAGCAGCTCATCCACCTCAAGCACCGCTACCTGCCGTTTCAGGATCAGGCCTGCGTCGCCGAGATCCTGCGTTGGCTGGACGGCGAATACGTGTTCGATCCGGACTGCCTGACCGACTGACCCCGACCGTCAGCCGCCCACGAAAAAGGCCACCTCCCCGGCAGGGAGGTGGCCTTTTTTCATTCCGATCCCCTCAGCCGAAGGCCAGCCAGATGCCGACGAACAGCATGAGCGAGCCGGCAATGCGGTTCATCAGGGTGACGTTGCCGCTCCTGGCGAGGAAGTGGCGCAGGGTGCGGCCACCGCTCGCATAGAGCAGCAGGCAGGAGAACTCGATGACCAGGATGAGCACCACCAGGGCACTGATCTGGGGAGCCATCGGCTTGGCCGCATTGATGAAGGGCGGCAGCAGGGAGACCATGAAGGCCCACCCCTTGGGATTGGCGATGGCGGTGACGAAGCCCTGCAGCGCCAGGCCGAGCGGCCTGGTCTCCTGGCCGGCCGAGAGATCCGCCGGAATCGCCATCTTGCCCTTGGCCTGCCACATCTGGATGCCGAGCCAGACAAGATAGGCACCGCCCACGTACTTGAAGGCCGAGAACAGGGCCGGATAGTTGAGCATGACGGCCGCCACCCCGACCACGGAGAGCACAGAGACCAGGCCGACCCCGATGAGCTCCCCCCACATCATGTGCAGGGTGCGGCGCACCCCCAGGCTCATGCCCAGAGTCATCGCCAATGTCATGCACATGCCGGGGGTCACGGAGACAAAGAAAAACGTGGGAATAAAGAGCGCCAAGATGGCGGGATCAATCCAGTCGGACACACTACACCTCCAGATAACAAGCAGTCGATCTTGCCTATCACACTCTTTTAACACAAGAAAAACCTTTGCGTTCAGCAAGAATTCAACATTAAAAACCCTGTGACAAGAGTTGTCGCGCCTGTGTAAGATGCCGCCTCACTCCTCTTTTGGGTTAGGATCTTTCATGTCTTTGAATAATCTGTCCATTCGTCTGCAAGTTCTCATTCCACTACTGCTCGCCAGCCTGCTGATGCTGCTCATGGCCGTGATCAGCAAGCAGGAGATAGACGGTGCCATCAAGGACATGAACGACACCACAACCAGCGTCACCCGCCACAAGGATGATATCGCCGCCCTGATCCACGCCACCTACCGGCTGCGCACCAACGCCATCTACGGCCTCTACGATCAGGCCCGCTTCGCCGAGCTGCCCGGCACGCTCAATGCCGCCGAGCAGGAGATAAGCGGCCTCTTGTCCCGGCTGGTGATCCCCGGGGCCGAGCAGGACAACAACCAGGTGGCGGCGGCCCTGCAGGCCTATCTCGGCCATACCCGCAGCAACATGCTGCCACTGCTGGCCCAGCAGTACAGAGACGGGACCAAGCCCGCCGGCTATGAGCAGTCCAGGCTGCGTTTTCGCGAGCTGGGGGAGCAGTTGATCAAGCAGATTGATACCCTCTCTGCCCACATCAATCAGCTGATCCAGCAGGAGATAGCCCTGGAGCAGGCCCACTACCAGGCCACCCTGCTGCAGACCCTGCTGCTGATGGCCGCCACTCTGGTCGCGGCGCTCTGCGGTGGCTGGTGGCTCTCCGGTCGCATCGTCCAACCCATAGGCCAGTTGCAGGAGGTGATGCACGCCGTCGCCCTCGGTCGCTTCAACGTGCGCGCCAAGGCCGAAGGCAACAACGAGCTGGGCCAGCTGGCCAAGGACATCAACCAGACCCTGAGCCAGCTTGGCAGCACTATCCATGCCCTGACCGGCATCAGCGGCAACGTGGCCTCCGCCGCCACCGAGCTGGCCGCCGTCATGACCCAGTCCGAGGCCAATGCCCAGCAGCAGCGCAGCGAGACCGAGCAGGTGGCCTCCGCCGTCACCGAGCTGGCCAGCACAGCGGACAACGTCAACCACAATGCCGCCCTGGCCGATGAGCTGGCGCGAGAGGCCAACAGCCGGGTCGAACAGGGGCTGGCCCTGTTTGCCGAGAGCATCGAAGCCAACGGCCGCATGGCGGGCAGCCTGGAGAACGCCGCCACCGTAGTGGCTCGGCTCAAGTCCCAGTCCGAGCAGATCGGCAAGGTGATAGAGGTGATCCAGAGCATCTCGGAGCAGACCAACCTGCTGGCGCTCAACGCCGCCATCGAGGCCGCCCGCGCCGGCGAAACCGGCCGTGGCTTTGCGGTGGTGGCCGACGAGGTACGCCTGCTGGCGGCGCGGACCCAGGACTCCACCAAGGAGATCCAGGCCATCATAGAGCAGTTGCAGAGCCAGTCCCTGTCGGCCAACAGCGGCGTACAGGAGACCCTGGAGATCCTCGGCCACAACCAGCGTCTCTCCGCCGAGGTGCAAGACCTGCTGGGGGGCATCACGGAGGCGGTCAACCAGATCAATGGCGCCAATGCCCAGGTGGCCACCGCCGCCGAGGAGCAGTCCTGCGTCACCGCCGACATCAGCCGCAACATCACCAACATCCACGAGATAGTGAACCAGAACGTGGCCGGCATCACCCAGAGCGCCGCCGCCAGTCACGAACTGTCACAGCTCGCCGAGCAGCAGCGCAGGCAGCTCGCCCAGTTCCAGCTGTAATACTCCCCTCTCGTTGACAGACCCCGGGCCCGGCCCCGGGGTCTGCCCCCTCCCGTTTAAAACGGCTTTTTGCCCACAAGGCGCCATTGGGGGCTGGGCTGCATCCACAAATATGGGTATGGTAGAGGCACGTCATTCCCCCTCACCCAGAGAACACCATGAGCCTCAAGTTCAAGAAACCCGCTTTTATCACGCTGGGCCTCGTCGCCCTGCTCTCCGCGCTCTGGCTCGATTTCTATCTGCCGGAACACACCATCGCCACCATCACAGGGGTCGAGGTGAAGCGCACCGACAAGGATGGCCCCATCAGCCAGAAGAATCCGGCAGACGGCCCCACCACCGACGTCTATTACATCTACACCGAGCGCCCCGGCGAGAAGATCCGGGTGTTTCGCAACGAAGATACCGGCTGGGGCTGGCCCTTCTACTTCAAGTTCAATGCCGCCGACGTCCAGGCCAAGGCCAAGTCCATGGAGTTCGAGAAGCGCCTGGCCATCATCACCTCCTATGGCTGGCGGATTAACATGTTCACCATGTTCCCCAACGTCACCAAGATCGAGAGCACGGATCCTGACGCCTCGACCTGGAGCTTCTTCCGCTGGTTCTGGTTCGGCATCTGGGCCCTGGTGATGGGCAAGGCCGCCATCGCCACCTGGCGCTACTTCGACCGCCTCGAGGACGAGATATGAGGGGTACACCGGCATCAGGCGGAGACGGGCAATGACAGAGCCGAGCAAGACCCGCACCAGCTTCTACCGGCGGCTCTACGTGGCCCATCTGATCAGCCAGGGCACGGATACGGTGCCCGCCATCATGGCCGCCACCGGCATGCCGCGCCGCACCGCCCAGGACACCCTGAGCGCCCTGGCCGAACTCGATATCAGCTGTGCCTTCGAGCAGACCGAGGGAGCCCGCCACCTGCAGGGCCACTACCGCATCAGCGACTGGGGCCCCATCAATCCTGCCTGGATCGAGGCCCAGCTCCCCGCCATCAAAGAGACCCTGGGATATCCCTGAGGGCGAGCTGACAATAGACAAAAAGAGAGGGGAGCCCGTGGCTCCCCTCTCTTTTTGTCATCGGGATATGGCCCTACTCCGGGAAGGGCTCCTCCGGCAGCGGCTCCGCCGATTCCCCCCGGGTGCAGTCGATGATGGAGCGCTTGGGGTTGCCCGGGTCACGCAGCAGCAGGGGGGCCTCCCCCCTGTCGTGCTTCTGCTCGTCAGCAAACTCGCTGCCGTAGGCGTTGTGGGTCAGCCTGCGCGCATTGGCGATGGGGGTATCCACAAACAGGGCGTGCACCTCGAAGGTCGAGGCCGGGATCAGAAATCCCGTGATGGGCAGGCCATGAAGCTCCTGGTGGGTCTTGTACCAGGCGAAGCCGTCAGAGGTCCTGTCGGGGGTGAAGGTCTTGAGCAGCGGGTGGGACGGCTCACCGCTCTCGCTGTCCAGGTAGAGATCGTCCAGATCGCAGGTCGCCAGCCCCTGCCACATCCTCTCGAAGGGGGTGGCACAGGCCGTCAATTGCATACATGTCAGCAGTGCCAACGTCCCTTTCCACATGCCCAACCCCTTATTCGATGTCCGAGATCTTAGTCAAACGCCCTTAGACGCCCCACCAACAGATCGATGAAGCCGACCCTGTCCAGCCCCAGCAGCACCCGCGCATTGGCCGGTCTGCCGGTGAGCCCGTAGCGATCCACTACCGTCATGCCGGTAGTATGGGTGCCTCCGGTTTCGATATCGACCCGGCACTCTACCCCATGAAACAGCGTCGGTGCCAGCAACCAGGCGATGGTACAGGGGTCATGGAGCGGCGCGCCAGCAAATCCCCACTTGGGATCCCTGTGGTAGATCATGAAGAAATCAAGCAGGTCCGCCACGCACTGGGCCACCGGATTGGGGATGGCACGCACCCGCGCTATATCCTCGTCCATCACCTGGGCCTCGTGGGTCACATCCAGCCCGCACATGGTGATGGGGATACCGGCGTTGAACACCATATCGGCTGCTTCCGGGTCCACATAAATATTGAATTCCGCCGTTGGGGTCCAGTTGCCCGCCCCCGCCGCGCCGCCCATCAAGACGATGCGGCCAATCTTGGATTTCAACTCGGGGTGGGCAGCCAGCAGCAGGGCGATATTGGTCAGCGGCCCGGTCGGCACCAGGGTGACCGGCTCCGGGTTCTCGCGCAGGCACTTGGCCATCAATTCGAGGCCCGTCATGGCCTGGGGCGCAAAGGCGGGATCCGGCAGTGTGGGGCCGTCCAGACCCGATTCGCCGTGGACGTTGTCCGCTATGATGAGCTCCCGGGCCAGGGGGTTGGGCGCCCCCGCCGCCACCGGAATGTCGTGGCGACCGAGCAGAGTGAGGATGCGCAGGGCGTTGTTGAGAGTCTTGTCCGGGGTCTGGTTGCCCGCGCTGGTGGTCACCGCCAGCACCTTGAGCTCTGGGCTCGCCAGCGCCAGGATGAGGGCGATGGCATCATCGTGACCGGGATCGCAATCGAGAATAACGGGCAACGCCATGGAGAGGTTCCTTACGACATGACAGGGAGCCATACCTTAACAAGCAAGCTTCGGATGAACTCGGGAAGGGGTCACAAAACGGGGCCTTCCTGCATTATCAATCAGTTGCCACCAGCCCCGCCGGGCAGGCACTGGCCAGCTCGTCCCGATTCGCCCCGCGCCGCCGGTTCGGGTATGATCGCCCCCCGTTTCCAGCCCGCAGCCGCCCATGTCCGCCATCGTCGATACCTTTATCGCCCCCCCCTGCAATGCCCAAATAGAGATCCTGTTCGAGGATAAACACCTGCTGCTCATCAACAAGCCGAGCGGCCTGCTGAGCCTCTCGGGCAAGAACCCGCAGAACCTCGACTCTGTCCACCATCGGCTGGTGCAGGATTACCCCGGCTGCACCCTGGTGCACCGCCTCGACTTTGGCACCTCGGGTCTCATGGTGGTGGCCAGAGACAAGGGCATCAACGGGATGCTGTGCCAGCAGTTCAGCCAGCGGGCGGTGAGCAAGGCCTATGACGCCCTGCTGTGCGGCCATCTGGCGGACGATGAGGGGGTGATCGACGCCCCCATCGCCAAGGATCCGGCGATCTTCCCGCTGATGAAGATCTGCGCCAGCGGCAAGCCCGCCCGCTCCCGCTATCGGGTGGTGGAGCGACTGGTGCACGAGGGTGCCGGGGGCGAGCCCTTGCCATTGACCCGGGTCAGCCTGGTGCCTGAGACGGGCCGCACCCATCAGCTGCGCATCCACAGCCAGCTGCTGGGTCACCCCATACTAGGTTGCGATCTCTACGGCGGTCTGCTGTTGCCGGGCTGTGAGCAGGCGCCAAGGCTGATGCTGCATGCCAGCGCATTGGATTTCGTGCATCCGGTGAGCGGCGAGCCGATGCAGATCCGCTGTGCAGCGCCTTTTTAGGGGCAATCAGTAGAGGCCGTCAGTAGATGGCAATAGACGCGAGTGTGGCGGGAATAGTGAAAGAGGTGACGGGAGAAGAAAAGGGGCAAACGGCGGATAAAGATAGGGGCCGCGCTTTCGCAACGGCCCCCACCCCCCACTCGTGGTGGTGCTATCAGATCAGCTTGCGGGCAGCGCCCAGCACGATCTTGATGGCATCAGATTCGGTTCTCGCCATGGTTTCGGCGTTCGGGATTTCCTGCTGGGTACGGTTCACGATGACACCGGCCACCATGCCGGCGCGCAGGCCCTGGCTGGAGCACATGGTCAGCAGGGTGGCGGACTCCATCTCGTAGTTCAGCACGCCCATGGCTTGCCACTCTTTCATGGAACCCTGGAAACGGCTCACTACGCGGCCGGATACGGTGTCATAGCGCTCCTGACCCGGGTAGAAGGTGTCGGAAGAGGCAGTTACACCCACGTGCAGGGTGGAACCCAGTTCCTTGGCGGTGTTGACCAGCGCAGTGGTGCAGTCGAAGTCGGCCACGGCCGGGAACTCCATGGGTGCGAAGTGCAGGCTGGCACCGTCAAGGCGCACCGAGCCGGTAGTCACAATCACGTCGCCCACGTTCAGGTGCGGCTGGATGGCGCCTGTGGTGCCGATGCGCAGGAAGGTACGGATACCCAGCTGGGCCAGCTCTTCCACTGCGATGGAGGTGGACGGGCCGCCGATGCCGGTGGAGCAGATGATCACGGCCTTGCCGTCCATCTCGCCGCGCCAGGTAGTGAACTCACGATGGCTGGCCAGGTGCACAGGGTTGTCCAACAGCTCTGCGATACGCTTCACGCGCTCGGGGTCACCGGGAACGATCGCCAGGGTGGCGCCTTGCAGATCCGCTTTCTTCAAACCCAAGTGAAATACATCAGACATAGTGGACTCCTGGTTGCATCCCGCCGCCTCGCAGCCGAGCGCAGTTAAGGTGATTCTTTATGGTATTTTCGAGCCTGTTTCCCTCCATTGGGGAAGGCGCCAACTATGGTCGAAAGCGCTTTCCAATTCCTTGACGCGCTTCACACTTCCGCGCATCCGCGGCCCTAAAAAACCGGCAAAACGTTTGCTAACCTGATGAATTTCTTGAAAAACGTTTTTATACCGAACAAGAGGCAAGAGCCCTTGTCAATCCCCGCCAGGCCCCGGTTTTTCGGTACGTGATCGAGTCCATAAAGTTGCCAATCAGATACCATTGACCCCTTTTCATCCCCTCTGACGCTGTTATGTTGAGGCCCGTATACCACTTAATGGCTAATCATACGGAGTCCACCATGGCGACATTCAAGTTCTACATTCCCGCGGTCAACCTGATGGGGGCGGGCTGCCTGCAAGAGGCGGCGGCCGACATCCAGGGTCATGGCTTTCGCAAGGCGCTGATCGTCACCGACAAAATTCTGGGCCAGATAGGCGTGGTCGCCAGGCTCACCGCCCTGCTGGCAGAACATGGCATTGAAAGCGTGGTTTTCGACGAAACCAAACCTAACCCCACCATGACCAACGTCGAATCCGGTCTGGCCATGATCAAGGCCCATGGCTGCGACTGCGTCATCTCCCTCGGGGGCGGCTCCCCCCATGACTGTGCCAAGGGCATCGCCCTGGTGGCCACCAACGGCGGCAGCATCCAGGACTACGAAGGGGTGGACTGCTCCGCCAGGCCGCAGCTGCCGCTCATCGCCATCAATACCACGGCCGGTACCGCCTCCGAGATGACCCGCTTCTGCATCATCACCGACGAGGCCCGTCAGGTGAAGATGGCCATCATCGACAAGCACGTCACCCCGCTGATGTCGGTCAACGATCCCGAGCTGATGCTGGCCAAACCCGCCGGCCTCACCGCCGCCACCGGCATGGACGCCCTGACCCACGCCATCGAGGCCTATGTCTCCACCGCCGCCACCCCGGTGACCGATGCCAGCGCCGTGATGGCCATTCAGCTCATCGCCAAACACCTGCGCACCGCCGTCAACCAGGGGGACGACCTGCACGCCCGCGAGCAGATGGCCTATGCCCAGTTCCTGGCCGGCATGGCCTTCAACAACGCCAGCCTGGGTTATGTGCACGCCATGGCCCACCAGCTGGGCGGCTTCTACGACCTGCCCCACGGGGTCTGCAACGCCGTGCTGCTGCCCCACGTGCAGACCTACAACGCCCGGGTGAGCGCCGCTCGACTGAAGGAGGTGGCCCGTCACATGGGGGTGGACGTGAGCGCCATGAGCGACGTACAGGGTGCCGAGGCGGCGATTGCCGCCATCAGGCAGCTGGCGCTGGACGTGAAGATCCCGGCCGGGCTGGAGCAACTGGGCGTCAAAACCGATGACTTCGACCTGCTGGCCAGCAACGCCCTGAAAGATGCCTGCGGCTTCACCAACCCCAAGCAGGCAAGCCACGAAGAGATTGTCGCCATCTTCCGCGCCGCCATGTGAGGGCGCTGTAGTGTGTCAGGGCCGCCACGCGGCCCTTTTTATTGGCAGGAGGATCAATGGCTTTTTACTTCCGCACGGGGAGTGGGTATGATTTGCCGAGCTAAAAAGACTGTATGGATGATCTGAACCCGATATGCGGATGAAACACCTGATTGCCGCGGCCCTGACCGCCCTCACCCTGTCCGGTTGCAGCCTGGTCTATCGCATCGATATTCCTCAGGGCAACTATGTGGAACAAAAGCAGGTCGACAAGCTGCGCCAGGGCATGACCCGCGAGCAGGTCGAGTTCGTGCTGGGTTCTCCCATGCTGCGCGACGGCTTTGACCCCAACACCTGGTACTATCTCTATGAGTTCCAGCCAGGTCGTGGTGACAAGGAGCGCAAGGAGCTGACCCTGAACTTCGTGGGTGACAGACTCGCCACCGCCACCGGTGACTTCCCCCTCCCCGCCGCCTTCACGACCCCGCTCTGATAGCATCACAAAACCGGCCAAGGCCGGTTTTCTCTTGTCTGGCCTCCAATCGGGTTTCGCAGGAGCGCGCTCCCTGAACCATGATCAAGGAGGTCAAGGCCCCTCGTCACCCCCTCTAGGAGATCACATGAGCCAGATCCTGATCGCCGGGGCAACCGGTTTGGTCGGCCAGGCCCTCATCAGCCAGCTCGGCCCCGAGCACCAGCTGACCCTGCTCTGCCGTCAGCCGGGCGAGGCCGCCCCCAACCGGCACTGGCTGCCGGTGAACTTCGAACGCCTCGACGAAGTGGCGCTGCCCGGCCCCGTCGAGATGGCCTTCTGCTGCCTCGGCACCACCCGCAAGGATGCCGGCTCCGATGAGGCCTTTCGCCGGGTCGATCACGACTATGTGCTGGCCTTTGCCGCTCTCGCCCGCCGCCACGGCTGCCGCCGTCTGCTGGTCGTCTCCAGCCTGGGAGCCAACCCCGGCTCCCCCGCCCTCTATCCCCGCACCAAGGGCGAGATGGAGCAGGCCTTGCTGGCGCAGGAGTGGCAGCGGCTCGTCATACTGCGCCCCGCCATGCTGCTCGGCCATCGCCAACCCCCGCGCAGATCCGAGCAGATAGTTCAGGCCATCTATCCCTGGATAAAACCCCTGCTGCAGGGGCCCCTCATGCGCTGGCGGGCCATAGAGGCGAGCCAGGTGGCGCACGCCATGACGGTGCTTGCCAACCAGGCTCAGGGGGTCGAGATAGTGCAAAACGAGCGATTGCTCACCCTGTAAGGCCCGGGCCTGTGCAGCCCCTGTGGTAAAACATCCCATAGAAAAGAGGCGCCATGGCGCCTCTTTTCATTGCTCGGTCTTCCCCGCATCAGGTCGATTCGCCGTCGTCCCGCTTGCGGTGCACATCGGGGCGCCCGCCGGTGACCACGTCGGCCCGTCCCTCTTCCTTGGCCTTCTCCGCCCGCTTCTTGCGCATCTCCTTGGGATCGGCGATGAGGGGACGGTAGATCTCGATGCGATCCCCGTCCTGCACCGGCTCGCTTCCCTTGACCGGACGGCTGTAGATGCCGAACTTGTTGACCGAGAGATCGATCTCCGGGTGTTTCTGCACTATGCCGGACAGCTCGATGGCAGCCAGCACGCTGGTGCCCGGGGCCACCCGGATGCACAGCACGGTTTGCCGCTCGGGCAGGGCATAGGCCACTTCGATATTGAGCAGATCAGACACCGTAGACCACCTTGGCGCGGTTGGAGAAGGCGAGCACCATGGAACTCACCAGGTCGCGGAAGATCTGGCCAAAGGCCAGCTCGATCAGCTTGGAGGTAAATTCAAAATCGAGATCGAACTCCACCTTGCAGGCATCCACGTCCAGCGGCGTGAAGGTCCACCAGCCCGCCAGCGTCTTGAAGGGACCTTCCACCAGCTCCATCTTGATGGCGCGGTTGGCATCGAGCTGGTTGCGGGTGGTAAAGGTCTTGGCGATGCCTGCCTTGGCCACATCCACCGAGGCCGTCATGTAGTCCTCGCCGGTCTCGTGGACGCGGCTGCCGACACAGCCGGGCAGAAACTCGGGGTAAGCGTGAACATCGTTGACCAGCCGGAACATTTGTTCGGCACTGAACATCACCAGGGCACTGCGAGTAATACGGGGCATGGGCTTTCCTCATCCAATCGGGCCGATTTTATCACCTTGTCAGCCAAAATCACCGCCGAAACTGCTCAGCGGGCCGCTACTCGTGCAATTGCCCCCTTTGTAGCCCCTGATGACCGGGTTGAGATCACCTTGCCAGCCAAAAACATCACCGAACTGCTCACAAAGCCGCCACTCGAGTGGTTGCGCGTTTTACAGCCGCCGCCACCCACGTATAATGCGCCTTCCTAAACATTGCCGAAGGCCCCCGTCATGAGCAAAAAGAACAGTAAAAACAAAGCCGGGTCCAGCACCATTGCACTCAACAGAACCGCCCGTCACGAGTACTTCATCGAAGAGCGCGTGGAAGCCGGTCTGTCCCTGCAAGGGTGGGAAGTCAAATCCCTGCGGGCGGGCAAGGCCAACATCAGCGAAGCCTATGTCATCTTCCTGCAGGGCGAAGCCTTCCTGTTCGGCTCCAGCTTCCTGCCGCTGAACGCCGCCTCCAGCCACGTGGTGTGTGACCCGACCCGCACCCGCAAACTGCTGCTGAGCCGCCGTGAACTCGACAAGCTCGAGAGCCTGACCGCCCGCCAGGGCTACACCATAGTGCCGCTGGCGCTCTACTGGAAAGAGTGCTGGGTCAAGGTCGAGATCGGCCTGGTGAAGGGCAAGAAAGAACACGACAAGCGGGAAGACACCAAGGCTCGGGAATGGGACCGGGAGAAGGCCCGCATCATGAAGAACAAGAACCGCGGTTGATTGTGCGCCGCCAGCTCCCGTGCGGCGACCAATAAACCAGCAATCGACCGGCCCGTGCCGGTCGATTGCCATCAACGCCTTGCCATGGCAGGATTTTTGCGTACAATCGCTTTTGACAACTTGGGGCTGATTCTGGATTCGACAAGATTCACGAAACCCAAGGTGCATGCCGAGGTGCGGTAGGCCTCGTTAACAAACCGCAAAAAAATAGTCGCAAACGACGAAAACTACGCACTCGCAGCTTAATAACCTGCGCTGAGCCCTTCTCCCCTAGCTTGCCTGTGTCCTAGGGAATTGGAAGGTCATCCTTCACAGGATCGTGTGGAAGTCCTGCTCGGGGCGGAAGCATTAAAACCAATCGAGCTAGTCAATGCGTGGCGTGTCTCTCCGCAGCGTGCTGGCGAATGTAAAGAGTGACTAAGCATGTAGTACCGAGGATGTAGTAATTTTGGACGGGGGTTCAAATCCCCCCAGCTCCACCAAACGTTTGGAAAAGGCCACTTCGCAGGAAGTGGCCTTTTTTGTGGATTGCGTTCATGCCTGAGCCGGCTCTGGCGGTCTGTCGAGACCTGTGACGGGCTGGACGGCTCTGATGCCGCCCTCTGCCGGAGCAGAGGGCGCGCCTCGCGAGGGAGACTAGTCGCCGGAGGTCAGGACCAGCCTGCGCCAGGGGCCCGTTATCTCGCAGTGGCCGGTCTCGTCCGTATTTTGCCAGCCCAGGCGGTGATAGAACGCCAGCGCCGTGGTGTTGCGGGTGGCCACCTTGAGGGATGCCGGCGGCTTGTGTCCGGCAAGCCCGGCGGCCAGCAAGGCCCGCCCCATTCCCTGCCCATGCCAGTCGGCCACCACATAGAGGTGATGCACGAAACTGTCTTGACCCCAGATGGAGACAAATCCGCAAGGGGTGCCGCCCTTCTCCGCCACCCAGATCTGTTCACCCCGGGTCTGCTCGGCAAAGTCGCTCAACCGAAACAGGGAGGGCTCTACCCAATGGAAGGCCTGTCGCCTCCCCTTGAGGAATAGCTGCGCCAGCATGGGTTCATCTGCATCTCTCATCATTCTGATCATGAAGACATCCTTGATTTGCCTGCTTACTGCCTCCCACTCTCGATGGATACCGCCGCCGTGTCAAATCGGCAAGATGGACCCTCTTGAATACATGATGCTGTGACGCAGGGCTGCCTATTTTATCGCCTTAGGGGCTATACTGCCTGGGTCCCGTCCATGACTGGTTTGAGGTTCACTGATTTATGGATAACAAGCAAATAGAAGGCAGCATTCTGGTACCCGCCCACATCGACGATGTCTGGCGGGCCTGGACCACGGAGAGCGGTCTGCGCAGCTTCCTGGCGCCGGAATGTCTGATGGTGCCGGAACCCAACGGTCCTTTCGAAATCTATTTCAGGCCAGAAGCCCCGCTGGGAGAGCGCGGCAGTGAAGGGTGCCGGGTGATGGCGGTCATGCCCCATGACTTGCTCAGCTTCAGCTGGAATTTCCCGCCCCAGTTTCCCCATATCCGCCAGCAGAAGACCCAGGTCAGCCTGCGTTTCGTGCCCGAAGGTCAGGGCACCCGGCTCCATTTCCTGCAAACCGGCTGGGCCAATGACCCGGATTGGGACCAGGGCTATGCCTACTTCAGGGAGGAGTGGCTGGAGCTCAGTCTGCCAAGGTTGCAGTATCGCTTCACCCACGGCCCCATCGACTGGAACAACCCGCCGGGCAAACAGCAGTTGAAGTCCCTGGCCCAGTGAGGGAGAAATTGAAATAAAGAAGGACCCTTAGCGGGTCCTTCTTCTATGGTGTTCAGGCGATTATTCCACCTGCTCTTCGTCGAACAGGGGGTGGTAGAGCACCTCGCCCTGCAGACCGGCCAGCCCCCCGGGCTGCAGCTCCATCGCCATGAAGCAGTCGGCGGGCACCTCGTAGATGCAGTGCAGGCCGAAGTCGCTGGCGGGCCTGAAGCCGAAGCGGCCATAGAAAGCCGGATCGCCGAGCACCACCACCGCCTTCCAGTCCATCTCGAGGGCCGTGTCCAGCCCTTCCCGCACCAGATCCGAACCTATGCCCTGCCCCTGCCAGTCCGGATGGACGGCCACCGGCGCCAGCCCGAGCCAGGGACCTTCCTGGCCGTCAATGGTGATCGGGCTCAGCATCAGGTGCCCCATGAACTCGTACTCTTCCTCCTCGACCATGGTGACCACGGCGGCCCCACACTCGCGCAGGCGATTGACCAGTTCGGCCTCGTCGGGACGACCAAAGGCGGCGCTCACCAGCTCGTAGACTGGCAGCATGTCGCCGGGACGCTCGGTTCTCAACATACAGCGTTACTCCTCGTACAGCAGGGCGGCCATTATTTCACAGAAGTGGCCCCTGGCTTGAGCGCCTTTATCCGAAAATGGGAGGGCTGACTCAGGAAAACGAATGACAACCCGTGCACAAAGCATCGCAATACCCCCTCTTCCCGCCGACGTTGCCAGCATCAAACACCTGGCTCACCCCGCAATCGCAGCAGGTACCCGAGGCCAAGCTCGCCCCTGTCCTTGAGCAGGACACCGCCATCATGGGCCTGCACCCCGGGGGACTCAGGCGCCAGCCAGGCGAGCGGATGGCACCTGACCGTCAGCCCAGCGGGGAGACGCCGCTCACCGCCCGCCCCGGCCCCTTCCATGAAGAGCGCCACCTCCTGCCCCCCGACTTCGTCCTCATGGAGGATGGCCACCGCCACCCGCTCGTCCTCGAGCCAGGGGGCCAGCGCCTCCTTGCGGTCGTCCGGCAGGTCCGGCGGGCGATCCAGTCGCCAATGATCCAGTTCAGCGGGTTGGCGCGCCGACCCGGGCCGCCGACCGCAATGGTGCATGCCGAGCTTGGCCATCACCCGGCCGGAAGCCAGGTTGCCCGGCATGTGGCGGGCGGTCAGGGCGGGCAGACGCAGTTGCTCGAAGGCAAAGGCCCTGACCAGCCGTGCTGCCCGGGTGGCCAGCCCGCGGTTTTGCCAAGGGACACCCACCCACCAGGCCAGCTCGCCGTGCCAGTGCAGGGAGATGACCCCGAGCAGGGGGGCCGGCTCATCACCCATGGGCAATGTCAGGGCCCAGGTCCGCCCCAGCCCGAGGGCGGCCTTGCGCCCGCTCATGGCGAGCCAGTCGCGGGCCGCCTCTGCTGGATAGGGGTGAGGAATATTGAGGGTGTAGCGGGCGAGCGCCTCATCCGAGCAGTAGCGCAGGACGGCTGGCTCGTCGGCGGCTTGCAGTGGCCGCAGCACCAGAGCCGGAGAGGCAGCGCCCCCGGGTTCACGCAGCAGGGGGGTGGTCAGGCGCCGGGCCAGCAGGCGTTGCAGCGCGGCGGCCAGATCCCCATCGGCGCCGAGGAGCATGTCCGCCCCACCGGGCCCCAGGGTGAGCAGGCCGCTCTCCTTGGCCAGGGTCAGGAGGACGCTGGAGGCAGAAATCAGGATCTGGCAGCTCGGGTCCGCCGTCATGAGGGGTGACTCACCCTCCCCCAACCAGGCGGCGAGCAAGCCGCTGGCCAAGAGGATGCCATCGGGCGGGCAGCGGGCCCAGGGCGCAGGGGTCACTGCCCCTTGCTCGCCGCGCCTGCCTTGCAGCAACTGCCAGCGGTTGCCCTGCCCCTGCCACGCCTGCAGCGCCCCCTGCCAGCGGGGCTGCCAGAGCGCCTCTTCTATCAACAGTTCCATCCTTCCCCCTGCGACCGCCGAACGGCGCAGCATAACCGGCTGCTAATGGTTTGTTAACCCATATCTTTAGCATGGTTAAACGGCATACCCCATGAAAAAATGCCATATGGCCAGCTTGATGGCGGTCACATTAATGCCCCCCTGCCCTTCCTATCATGCCCCCATCTCGCAGCGGCCAGCGCCGCTCGTGAATGACAACGCATAACAAGAGAACACACTATGCAGCAAACCACCCCCCTCAAAACGGTGTTAGTCAGTACCCTGGCGACCGCCCTGCTGATCTTCGTGGCCCAGTACCTCATCGGGAAACAGGAGATCAGGATAGGCATCGCCATCATCCCCATACTGCCCATGCTCTTTGCCGTCATCATCGGCATGATAGTCTCCGCCAAACCGGTCAAGGATCGCATCCCGGGCTGGAAGCGCCTCTTCAGCGAAAAGGAAGAGGGCTTCTGCGGCAAGATGGTGGGCTTCAGCCTGCTGATCCTGGGTACCCAGTATGCGGGCATGATCATCCCCAACCTCAAGATGATCCTCAGCGTCGGCGTGCCCCTCTTCCTGCAGGAGATAGGCAACCTGCTGCCCATCCTCATCGCCATTCCGCTGGCGGTGAAATTCGGCTTCGGCCGTCGCGCCATCGGGGCCTGCTCCTCCATCAGCCGCGAGCCTTCGGTCGCGGTGATCCAGGGCAGATTCGGCACCGGCTCCCAGGAGTACATTGGCGTGCTCGCCATCTACCTGTGCGGCTCCGTCATCGGCACCCTCTGGTTCAGCGTGCTCGGCAGCATAGCGCCCCTCACCGGTCTGCACCCGCTGGCCCTGGCCGCCGGCTCCGGCGTGGGCTCAGGCTCCATGCTGAGCGCCGCCTCCGGTGCCCTCATAAACGGCCTCGACGAGGCGCTGGCCCAGCAGGTGCTGAGCATAGCCGCCGCCTCGAATCTGCTCTCATCGGCGCTGGGTGCCCTCTCCCTCACCTACCTGGGGCTGCCCCTCGCCGAAAAGATCTATGCCCTGACTGACAAAGGAGCGAAAGCATGAAAAGCATCGTGATGGATATGCGGTTCGTCTTTCTGGCGATCCTGCTGGCCATGTTTACCCAGACCCTGACCACCGGCACCCCGCTCTGGCTCATGGGTGACAGCTTCGTCGCCATGTCCCTGGTGGTGTTCGCCTCCCTGGTCGCCAAGCGCTACCTGCCCTCCTCCCTGCCGGCCTTTGCCTATGCCACCATCATCGGCATCCTCATCTGCCTGCCGGAGACCCCAGTGCGCGCGCTCTTCATCGATGCGGTGGCGAAGATCTCCTTCCTCTCCTGCTGCGTGCCGCTGCTGGCCTTCGCCGGCCTCTCCGTCGGTGGTCAGCTTGAGGAGCTCAAGAAGATGTCCTGGAAGGTGATCCTCATCTTCATGATCGTTTCAACCTGCTGCTTCTTCGGCGCCTCGCTGGTTGCCCAACTCGGCTTCTCCATTCAAGGGATCATCTGATGCACCACTACCACATAGAATCGGATCTGCTCGCCCTGCGTGACTTCAGCTGCGAGGTACGCCACCACCTGCACAGCATCCCGGAATACTCCGGGGCCGAGTTCAAGACCTCGGCCTACTGCCGCGCCCTGATGGAAGAGTTCGGCTACCAGATCACCGACTACCCGGGCTTTACCGGTTTTCACGGGGATTTGGTTATTGATCCCAACCTGCCCACCATCGCCTTCCGTGCCGACATGGACGGCCTGGAGATGCACGACATGAGCGAGGTGGCGTTCAAGTCCACCCACGAGGGCATGGCCCACAACTGCGGTCACGACTCCCATATGGCGATCGCCCTGACCACCGCCAAGTTCCTGGCAGCTCACCAGGCTCGGCTGCAATACAATGTGCGCATCATCTTCCAGATGGCGGAAGAGGACATGCGGGTACCGGGCGCCGAGAAGATGGTGGAACTCGGCTGCATGGCGGGGGTGGACGAGGTCTACGCGCTGCACAACGACGGCGCCATGGAGACGGGCACCATCAAGTTCAACCAGGGGGTCATGTCCTCATGGGGCTCCGCCTGGACCCTGAATGTGCACGGCATCTCCGCCCACGGCTCCACCCCCCACAAGGGGCTGGATGCCATCCGCGAGGCGGTGCGCATCATCGAGGACATGGACTACATAGTCGCAAAGCGCACCAGCCCGTTCAGCCCGGCGGTGTTTGGCTGCGGCATGATCAACGGCGGCACCATCCCCAATGCGGTGGCCGATCACGTGCAGGCCCGTGGCACTATCCGCGCCATGGACGCCGAGACCGACCAGATCCTGAAAAACAGCTTCAAGGACATGGTCGCGCAGAGCGAGCTGCGCGGCTTCAAGACCACCATGGTCTATGCCGGCTACCCGGCGGTGGAGAACCATGGCGAGGCCTGTGCCCGCCTGCTGCAGGCCGCCACAGACGTGCTGCCAGCCGAGGGCATCAATGCCCAGGGTCAGCCCATGACCGGCAGCGAGGACTTCAGCTACATGCTCAACGCCACCCCGGGTCGCAAGGGGGCCATGTTCTTCCTCGGCAGCGGCTGCCAGGCCAAGGGGATCTGCAACTACCTGCACGCCAATCCCTATTACCTGGACGATGACTGCCTGCTGATCGGTGCCCAGATATTTGTCAATCTGGCGACCAGGGCAACCTAGTCACCCGACGGAAATAGAAAAGAGAGGCCAATGGCCTCTCTTTTTTTGCCTCTGCCATTTCGAGCTGCATCGCAGCCCCGGCTATTTGCCTCTGCCATTCAGGGCCGCAGCACAGATCCGGCGCTACAACCAGGGCAGGGTCGCGGCACTGGCGGGGGGCGACTGGTTGAGCAGCGCCAGCTGCACCGTCTCCCGGCTCACGTGGGGAGCATAGAGGTGGATGAAGTCATACATGTAGTCCCGCAGGTGGGCGTGTCTGCGCAGGCAGACATGGGCCACGCTCGAGGCGATCAGGTGATCAATGTTGAGGCAGACCAGGCTCTCCCTGTCCCCCTCGTCGAACGCCGAGGTGGCGATCACCCCCACCCCCATGCCGAGGCGCACATAGTGCTTGATGATGTCGCTGTCGGTGGCGGTCAGCACTATGCGGGGGCTGAGGCCATGACGACCGAAGGCCTTGTCCATCTTGGAGCGACCGGTGAAGCCGAACACATAGGTGATGAGGGGATAACGGGCCAGATCCGCCATGGCCAGGGGCTGGCAGTCGAGCAGCGGATGACCGTGGGGCACCACAACGCCGCGCCCCCAGCGGTAACAGGGAATGGTCGCCAGCTCGTCGAACAGGTGCATGGACTCGGTGGCGATGGCCATCTCCACATCCCCGTTTTGCACCATCTGCGCCAGCTGGGCCGGCGCCCCCTGATGCAGCTGGATGCTCACCTCGGGGAAGCGGCGGGAGAAGGCGGTGATCACCGACGGCAGCTTGTAGCGGGCCATGGTGTGGGTGGTGGCGATGCGCAGCACTCCGCTGGTGGCCAGCTGATCACCGAGGGAAAGTTGGCCAATCTGCTCCACCTGGGCCACCACCCCCTTGGCCAGCTCCATCACCTGCTCCCCCATGGGGGTCAGGCCCACCAGATTCTTGCCCTTGCGGGTGAACAGCGCCAGCCCCAGCTCGTCTTCCAGCATCTTCATCTGCTTGCTGAGGGTCGGCTGGGAGGTGTAGAGCTTCTCCGCCGTCGCCGAGATGTTGAAGTTGTTCTTCACTATCTCGGTGAAGTTCTTGAGCCGGGCTATGTTCATCAGGGGGCCAGTCGCTCTATGTGCCAGCCATCCCCCTCGCGGCTGTAGTAGAAGCGATCGTGCAGGCGATGCTCGCCCCCCTGCCAGAACTCCACCGTCTCGATCCGCACCCGGAAGCCGCCCCAAAAGCTCGGCAACGGCACCTCGCCATTGGCAAACTTCTGCTTGAGCTCGAGGAACTTGGCTTCCAGCACGCCACGGGCCGAGATGCGGGTCGACTGCTTGGAGACCCAGGCGGCTATCTGGCTATCCTTGGGACGGCTGTGGAAGTACTTCATCACCTCGAAGGTGCTCATCTTCTCCACCCGGCCTGTCACGTGCACCTGGCGGTCGAGGGTGTGCCAGGGGAAGAGCAGGCTGATGCGGGGGTTGCCCTCCAGCTGGTGCGCCTTGCGGCTGCCCATGTTGGTGTAGAACACCATGCCCTCGGCATCGTAGTGCTTGAGCAGCACTGTGCGCTGCCAGGGCTGGCCGTCGGCATCCACTGTGCCCACCACCATGGCGGTGGGGTC
This sequence comes from Aeromonas rivipollensis, assembly GCF_037811135.1. Taxonomy (NCBI): domain Bacteria; kingdom Pseudomonadati; phylum Pseudomonadota; class Gammaproteobacteria; order Aeromonadales; family Aeromonadaceae; genus Aeromonas; species Aeromonas rivipollensis. The sequence goes on from NZ_CP149130.1 coordinate 3,177,638, forward strand.
GGTCAGCCTGGCCTCGCACGCCTGGGCCAGCCACTTCTCGAACAGGACGAGAGGCTCGGCCGGCAGATCGGCCCGGTGCAGTCCGCCCCTGGTGTATTCACGACGCAGATCAGCCACATCCATCATCTTGATTTTCCTTCTCTCTTTCTTTGCCGCCACTGCGGCTGTGGATGGGGGCATTGTGCGACGAGCACGTCATGGGTACAAGCCTGGGGGCGGCCAAATACTGGCACCAAAAACAGAAAGGGAGGCCTGTGCCTCCCTTTTTCTGCCGGCAGCTTGCCGCCTGCCTATGGTTTGCCGTCAACCGGCGGGCAATGGGCCAGCATGCGCCGGTTATATTCCGCCGCATAGGCGCTCAGCCTGGCGTGAGCCTCCTTCTGATCCGGCTTGATGACATCGCCGAGCCCCTCCAGATAGCGCACGCCACAGCGGGCCTTGGCCGCCACCTGCCGCTCCGCCGCTATGCCGGGCGCCACCTCGCCGCGCCCGGCCCGCACTATCAGCCGGTAGTCCTGCTTGGCCAGGCTGTCACTGACCGCCTGATCCAGGGTGTCGGCATCGGCCTGACAACCGCCAAGCAGGGCGAGCAGCAGCACGCAGGCCAGCCTCATGCCCGCCTCCGTTGCCAGCCCAGCAGCGCCAGGGCCAGGGTCCAGAAGCCGAGGGCGCCACCGCCACCACCGCCGCCCTCTTCCCCACGCTGGGTCACCGACAGCTTGAGCGGGCTGATGGCGAAGAAGAGGTTGTCACTGCAGGCCACCTTCAGCCTGGCGGTGCCGTCGTTGCCGGCGGGTATGGTAACGCTGGCCGAGCCGGAGTTGGGCTGGCCACTGGCGAGCAGGGTCCAGCTCACCCCCTCGTCCCGGGTCAGGGAGAGATCCACCTTGCTGCAATTGATGGGGGCCGCGTTGGTGCCGGCCACGTCCCAGCCTATGGTCTGGCTGGCGCCGGCTCCCAGCGGGGTCACCAGCGGGCTGGTCAGGCGGAAGGCGCTGCCGGTGTTGACCACCTGGATCTTCATGTCGTCACTGGAAACACCGCCCTTGCCGTCCCGCGCCGTGAGGCGGAAATTGAGCTCCCTGTTGGTGGCAGGCCAGGCCTCCCCCTTCGCCAGGGTGTTGGAGAGCAGGGAGGGCAGACTTGGCAGGGTACGCTCCGGCAACGCGGTCGGCGCCACGAAGCGAAACAGCGGGCGACTGCCGTCGTCCACCATGCTGGCGACGCTGAAGGACTCGGTGCCGAGATCGATCTGCTCCCAGGTGTAACTCAGGGGATCCTGATCCAGATCCGCCCCGGCGCCCTTGAGCACGAAGGGGGTGTTGGCCGGGATCACATAGTCGTTGCCGGCGGCGACCTGGGGCGCGTTGTTGGTCAGGCTCTGGGAGCTGCCACAGCTCGCGACTGTGGCCATGTGGGCCCGCATCTGCTCGATGGACTTGCTGTGGAAGTAGGGCAGGCTGTTGGCCTGCAGGTTCTCTTCCCCGCAGATCCCCGCATAGGCCATGATGGAGCTGCCGCTGCCGGGCTCCCAGGCCTGGCTGGCCTCCCGGTTGCCACCGCCACAGCTGCCGGTGGTGCCGTTGAAGGTGTGGTCGGCGCCGAACTGGTGGCCAATCTCGTGGGCCACGTAGTCGATGAAGAAGGCATCCCCCACCGGATTGGGGGAGCCCGTCATGCCCGCCGACTTCTCCGCGGTGCAGAGCACTCCCAGCCCCGCCAGACCGCCGCCCCCGGTGTTGACCACGTGACCTATGTCGAAGGCGCCGAGCTTGGTGCCAGCCTGGGTCTGTGCATTCTGCTGCACTGTGACGTTGGCATCTATGTCACCGTCATCGTTGTTGAAAGGATCGGTGGCGGTGTCGGTGAAGATGATGGTGTCGTTGCCGCTGGCGAGCTGGAACTCGGCGGCGACGTCACGCTGGTACACCTCGTTGACCCGGTTGAGCAGGGTGGCGATGGCGCCGAGACCGGCCTCGACGGTGCCGCCGTGATACTGGGTGTACTCCCCCGCCGCCGAGATGGCGATGACGTAGCGCTTGCGCTGGTTGCCATCCACCAGTACCTGACGGGCCAGGGCCTTGGCCTGGGATCCGATCACCTTGTCCGCCTCTTCCTCCAGCCGGCTGTGGGCATCCTGCTGGTAATAGATGGCGTAGCCTTCACCGTTTCTGAGCGGATCCACGAACACCATGCGGCCCTGGTGGCTGAACATGGCGTGGAAACCCTGGGGACCGAGATCGAAGCGCCCCGTCTCCACCGGGTTGGACTCGTCATACCCCTTGAATGCCAGAATGCCGGGATACCTGGTGGCGAGATCCGATGGCAGCAGATCATAGGCCTGCAGGTTGAAGGTCACCTCCTTGCCATCCGGCAGGGGCAGGGTCAGCCGCGATTCCCCCGCCAGCAAGCCGGCGAAGTAATCGGCCGGCACAGTGGCAATGCGATATTGGCTGGCCCGCACCTCATAGCCATCGGCAGCGGTGGCCCGTGCCGCCACCGTATTCCACTCACTGGCGGCCAGGCCGGTGGCGTTCATCAGACCGGCCACCAGCAACGCCAGCGGAGAGTATTTCATCAACTGCATCTTTATTATTCCTTTTTCAATGCGTTCGCCTGAACTGCCTCAGCATCATTTTCCTGCCCGGGTGAGAAGTCCAGCGCCATCCTCTGTACATTCCCCGAATGGGGACGGTTGCACCAATGCAGTCTAGCCCCTATCATGGCGCGGATTTGTCCGTTTCAGAACCCTCCTGTGTCACGGGCCGGTTCACCCTTTTTTGGCCAAGGTTAATCTCATGCTCAAATCCCCACTGTTGCCCCGTTTCGGGGATCTGGTCGTTGCCATTGTTGACGATGTACTCGGTCAGGGCCTCACCCTCGACCGCGCCTATGCCCGTCACTTCTCCGGCATCGAACTCAAACCGCAAGAACAGGCAAGGATTGCCCTGGTCACCGGCGACCTGCTGCGTCGTCTCAGCCTCTATTGCTTCCTGACCGGCATCCAGGTCCGTCAGGCCGAAAAGAATGTCTGGCCGCTGCTGCACAGCTGGCACGCCTTCCACAAGATTGCCCAGCCCAACAACCCGACCCTGGATCGCTTCAATGAAGAGGCATTCCGTCGCCGTCTGACCGAGGCGAAGAAGAACCCGGTGCTGATGGATGGTTGCCCTGCCTGGCTGGAGAAGCTGGGCAACGAGCAGTTGGGTGAGGCCTGGCCTGCCGAGCGTGCCGCCCTGGCCTGGATGCCCAAGCGCTACCTGAGGGTCAACACCCTCAAGTGCACCCGGGAAGAGCTGCAAACCATTCTGGCCAAAGAGCATGTCACCACCATTCCGGTTGATGGTGTTGAGACGGCCCTGCAGGTCACCTCGGACGCCGCCCTGTTCCGCACCAAGGCCTTTGCCGATGGCTGCTTCGAACAGCAGGATGCCGGCTCCCAACTGGTCGCCGCCGCCCTGGAAGTGACCCCGGGCATGCGGGTCATCGATGCCTGCGCCGGTGCCGGTGGCAAGACACTGCACATCGCCGCCATGATGGAAGGCAAGGGCCGCCTGCTGGCGATGGACGTGGAAGAGTGGAAGCTGGAGAACCTCAAGCAGCGCGCCCGCCGCGCCGGTGCCCACAACGTGGAGACCCGGGTCATCACCAGCAGCAAGACTGTCAAGCGCCTCAAAGAGAGCGCCGACCGCGTATTGCTGGACGTCCCCTGCTCCGGCCTTGGCGTACTCAAGCGCAATCCGGATGCCAAGTGGCGTGACACCGCCGAGCGCCTGCCGGTGCTGGTCGCCCTGCAAGAAGAGATACTGCAGCGCTATAGCCAGATGGTGAAGGTGGGCGGCCTGCTGGTCTATGCAACCTGCTCCATCCTGCCCCAGGAGAACCGCCAGCAGGTGGACAAGTTCCTCGCGGCCAACGAGAACTATCGCCTGCGGGATGACCACACCGTCAGCCCCTCCGAGACCGGCTTCGACGGTTTCTACATGGCACGGATCGAGCGTATCGGCTGAGGCCCTGCGCACCCATAGAAAAGGGGAGCCATGGGCTCCCCTTTTTGCATGATGCGGATGCGACCTTATTCGGCGGCGGCATCGTCCTGCTTGTGCTTGGCAGCAGCTTCCTTGATCAGGGTCTGCAGCTCGCCAGCCTGGAACATCTCGATCATGATGTCGCAACCACCGACCAGCTCACCTTCCACCCAGAGTTGCGGGAAGGTCGGCCAGTTGGCAAATTTCGGCAGCTCGGCACGGATGTCCGGGTTTTGCAGGATGTCGACGTAAGCAAAAGGCTCGCCACAGGACATCAGGGCCTGGGAGGCCTGGGCAGAGAAACCGCAGCTGGGTAGCTTGGGGGATCCCTTCATGTACAGGATGATGGGATTCTCAGCCAGCTGCTGTTTGATCTTTTCAATAGTTTCCATAAATGCCTCACTAGAGCGATTTCGGCGGCCATTCTACTGCAAACCGGGCAGACCACAAACTGGCAAACCGTCCCGAATGCAAGAAGTGATGAATCAATACGCCGCAGCTTGATCCGGATCATGGCGAGAATCAAGAGTTGTTCGCCCATCTTTGATGCTGCTACAATCGACGGGCTTTGGGCCGTCTGGCCCCATCATTTCAAGAACAATTCTTTTCAACATAGAAAAGAGTACGCAATGTCTTGCAACCGTCGCCTTCGCACGGCCCAGCCAATGGAGAGTAGAAAATGGCTTTCGAACTTCCCGCTCTGCCCTATGCAATCAATGCTCTGGAACCGCACATCTCCCAGGAAACCCTGGAATATCACCACGGCAAGCACCACAACACCTACGTGGTCAACCTGAACAACCTGGTGCCGGGTACCGAGTTTGAAGGCAAGTCTCTGGAAGAGATCATCAAGACCTCCACTGGCGGTGTCTTCAACAACGCCGCCCAGATCTGGAACCACACCTTCTACTGGCACTGCCTCTCCCCGAACGGCGGTGGCGAGCCCACCGGCGCCCTGGCCGATGCCATCAACAAGGCCTTCGGCTCCTTCGCCGAGTTCAAGGATGCGTTCACCAAGTCTGCCATCGGCAACTTCGGCTCCAGCTGGACCTGGCTGGTGAAGAAAGCCGACGGCTCCCTGGCCATCGTCAACACCTCCAACGCCGGCTGCCCGCTGACCGAAGCCGGGACCACCCCGCTGCTGACCGTCGACCTGTGGGAGCACGCCTACTACATCGATTTCCGCAACCTGCGTCCGAAGTACATGGAAACCTTCTGGGCCCTGGTCAACTGGGAATTCGTGGCCAAGAATCTGGCTGCCTGATAGCCTCTTTCTTGCCAAAACGCCCCGCACTGCGGGGCGTTTTTTTATGGCGAACGACCAACGAAAAAGGCGCCATGGGCGCCTTTTTGATAACCATGGGTCGTTACTGGTCTATCTCGTCCAGATACTCGTCCAGGTTGCTGTCATCCTCCTGCTGGCCCTTCTGCTGCTTGAGCTCAGGCTGGCGACCTGTCACCTTGCCATCGTTGTACTGCAGGTAGAAGTCCTTGGTCAGGGCATAAGGATCGAGTGCATTGTCGATGATCCGCTCCTGATCGATGAGCTTGGAGCGCGTGCCCAGGCCATCCAGCGCCCAGTGCACCACCCGCAGCGGGAAGGTCAGCAGGGCATAGGGGAAGTAGATGGTATCTATGGTATCCCCGACAAACTCCCGGGTAGTGGTCGGGCCGTAGACGGGCACCATGATGTAGGCGCCATCCCCGATGTCCGCCCTGCCGAGCACTGTGTCCATCTCCAGCATGTTGCGCTCGAGGCCGGCATGCTTGGCCACGTCGAAGATCCCCAGCAGACCTATGGTGGTGTTGAGGGTGAAGCGGCCCAGGTTGGTCCCCGCCCCCTTCAGATCGCCGACCAGCAGGTGGTTGATCATGCTGCTCGGCTCGTCGAAGTTCTCCACCAGGTTGTCGATACCGTCTTTCATCCCCTGGGGCACATAGCGGGCATAGCCATGGACCACGGGGCGAGCCACGTAGGGTTCCAGCACGTCGTAGTTGATGGCCCACATGGCCCGGTTGGCCCCCTGGAAGGGGTCACGGGGATCGCTGGCCGTGCTGGACGCACCGGGGCGGCTGGGGGTTTCGTTGAGATCCAGGCTCTCTGGGCCCGGCTTGGGAGGGCCACCCGCACAGCCCCCCAACAGCAGTGCCACTGCCAATGCTCCTGAACGCAGATACATATGAAAGTCCTAAGCTTTTTTGGGAATCTTTATGGATTATAGGTAGCCCGCCCCATCCCGGGGTCGGGCCAAGAGGGTATTAGAGTGCGTGATCGATGCGGATGTCAATCGGCGCTGTGGGAATGGTGGTGGTCGGCACTGTGACCGAGACCCCCTCAAAGGCTCCTTCCTTGTTCATGACGTTGCCGCCCCGGGAGAGGCGCGCCTTGAACTGCAGCTCGGGATAGGCCGCCAGCTTGCTCCCCTCCATCATGGCATCCCCATCCCCCAGTGAGAGGGTGAGGGGCAACTGCGGACCCGGGATGCGCTTGACCGCGATGGGCATGGGCGGGCCATTGGGGATCACCGCAAAGACGAACAGGTGGGCATCCTCCGGCAGCTGGATGCCGGGTGCCAGGGTGATGTGCAGGGGATATTCTCCCTCCTTCACCGCCAGAACCTGAGCACTGCCCTGCCCAGCCTGAGCGCCCTGGGCGGCAGGTGCGGCTGTCACGGCGATGCCGCGCTGACGCAGTTGCTGCTCGGCATACTCGATGGAGCGCTCCACCATGGCATGGCGGGTCGAGCCCTTCTCCAGCAGCGGCAACATGGCTCGCCAGCGCACCAGCGCTGTCTGGAAGTCCTCTTTCTGCAACGCCATGAAGGCATGGACCGAGCGCGCCTCTATGTTGGCCGGATCCTGGGCGATGGCCGCCTGCAGCAGCTGATCCGCCCGGGCCTCCTCCCCCGTCATCATCAGGGCCTGGGCATAGGGCACCGCCACCATGGCCTTCTGCGGAGCCAGGGAGTAGGCCCGCTCCAGCGCCTCGCGGGCCATCTCGGGGTCATTGCCATCCAGGGTCAGACGCCCCAGCAGCAGCCAGCCACGATAGTCGTTCGGTTCTTCTTTCAGCCGGGTGCGCAGCCCCAGGGTGAAGTCCAGCAGATCCTGCTCGGTCACCTCGCTATCCCGCTCCACCAGGATGCGGTTGCTCAGCTCCCCCAGCCGACTGCTGGCATCCTGCCAGCGGCTCACCTCCTGCCAGGCCCCCAGCTGGTAGTAGAGCCCCAGGCTCACCACCACCAGCACCAGCACACCCGGGATCCAGATCAGGCTCTTGCCGCCGCGGGCACTCTGCTCCACGTCTGGGATGTCGTCCAGCAGGCTGCGTTGCAGCTCAACCAGGGACTCGGACTCCTCGGCCAGTATCCCCTGCTCACGCTCCTCGCCTATCTCCAGCAGACGCTGGCGATAGAGTTGCTTGTTGAGCGCCGAACGGCTGATGCTCTGGCGACCCTCGCCGCGCCACAGCGGCAGGATCAGCGCCAGGCTCGCCAGCACCAGCAGGGCCGCGATCACTATCCAAAATGCGGTCATTGTTTCTCTTCCTCTTTGAGCAGCTCGGCCAGACGGCGCCGCTCTTCTTCGCTCAGGGCGTTATCCATTCGTTTTGTCGCCGCCGGGGCACGGCGGCTGCGCACCACCACAGTGGCGGCACCAATGACGATGACCAGCAGGGGGCCAAGCCAGAGGATCAGGGTGGAGGCCATCAGGGGGGGATCATAGAGGATGAAGTTGCCGTAACGGGCCACCATGTAATCCACCACCTCCTCCTTGTCCTTGCCGTCCCGCACCATCTGGTAGGTCTTGTCCCGCAGGTCCTTGGCGAGCCCCGCATTGGAATCAGCGATGTCCTGGTTCTGGCACTTGGGGCAGCGCAGTTCCCTGGTCAGCTCGCGGAAGGTCTGCTCCTGGGCATCGTTGTCGAAGGTGTAGACGTCGATGGCGGCACTGGCCTGGCCGGCGCCCAGCAGACCCCCCAGCAGCAACAGGGATGCAATAAGTGTTTTCATCAGAGCGGCCCTCACTTCATGGCATCGAAGATGGGTTTGAGGGTCGAGGCCCAGACTTCGGGATTGACGTCCCCCACGTGGCGATAGCGGATGATGCCCTGGCTGTCGATGAAGAAGGTCTCGGGGGCGCCGTAGACCCCCAGATCCAGCCCCAGCATGCCGTCCGGATCATAGAGGTTGACCTCATAGGGATTGCCGAGCTCAGCCAGCCACTTGATGGCCTTGTCCCGCTCATCCTTGTAGTTCATGCCGACGATGGGAATGCCCTGCCCCGCCAGCTGCTTGAGGTAGGTGTGCTCCCCATAGCAGGTCGGGCACCAGGTGGCCCAGACGTTGAGCAGCATGGGGCGCCCCTTGAAGATGCTCCTGTCATGCTGCTTGCCCAAGTCATAGATGTCCTGCAGGGTGAACACGGGCACCTCCTTGTCCACCATCACGGATTCCAGCTTGGTGGGGTCCGAGTAGAGCCCTTTGAACAGGAACACCGCCCCCATCAGGAAGATGATGAAGGGCAGCAGAAACAGCCAGGTCTTCTTGCTCATGCCTTGGTCTCCTCGTCACGACGGCCGAACCGGTAGCGCTTGTCCAGCATGGCCAGCACGCCGCCGATGGCCATGAAGACGCCGCCGAACCAGATCCAGCGCACAAAGGGCTTGTAGTAGATACGCACCGCCCAGGCGCCGTTGTCGAGCTGCTCGCCCAGCGCCGCATAGAGATCACGGGTGAAGCCGGCATCGATGGCGGCTTCGGTCATCGGCATGCGACTGACCTTGTACATCCGCTTCTCGGGCTTGAGCAGGGCCACCTGCTTGCCGTTCCTGTGCACCTCCAGCACCCCCTTGAAGCCGTCGTAGTTGGGGCCGTTCTTTTCGCTGATACCGGTGAACACGAATTCGTAGTCGGCGAAGTGCACCCGATCGCCAGCCTGCATGCGCAAGTCCTTCTCGATGCTGTAGTTCTGGGTGCAGGCGATGCCGATGATGCTGACCGCCAGTCCCACGTGGCCCAGGATCATGGCCCAGTGGCTGTTGCCGAGGCGGCGCACCCCGGTGGCGAAGCTGTGCTTGTGGGTGGCGCGCACCCAGGTCTCCTGGATGCTGGTGATGATGATCCAGGTACCCAGGCCTATGCCGAGCGCGGCCCAGGGCTTGAACTCACCGGCGAAGAGCTGCGGCAGCAGCAGGGCGGCGGCCAGACTCAGTCCCAGGGCCAGCACTACCTTGCCCTTGAGCTCACCGAGCTCCTGACGGCGCCAGCGGAACAGCGGCCCGACCCCCAGCAGCAAGGCGAACGGGATGATCAGCCAGCTGTAGATGTGGTTGAAGAAGGGGGTGCCGATGGAGATGCTGCCAAGCCCCAGCTCCTTGTGCACCAGGGGCAAGAGGGTGCCGAGCAGCACTGTGAGCAGGCCCGCTACCAGCAGTATGTTGTTGCCAAGCAGCAGGGTCTCGCGGCTCCACAGCTCGTGCTTGCCGTGGCTCTTGACCTGGGAGCCCTTGAAAGCGAACAGCAGCAAGGAGCTGCCTATCACCGCCAGCAGGAAGCCCAGGATGAAGAGGCCGCGGGTCGGGTCGGAGGCAAAGGCGTGGACGGACACCAGCACGCCGGAGCGCACCAGGAAGGTCCCCAGCAGGCTCAGGGAGAAGGCGGAGAGCGCCAGCAGCACTGTCCAGGCCTTGAAGGTGGCGCGCTTCTCGCTCACCGCCAGCGAGTGCAGCAGGGCCGTGCCCGCCAGCCAGGGCATGAAGGAGGCGTTTTCCACCGGATCCCAGAACCACCAGCCGCCCCAGCCGAGCTCGTAATAGGCCCACCAGGAGCCGAGCACTATGCCAAGGGTCAGGAAGACCCAGGCCGCCATGGTCCAGGGACGGGACCAGCGCGCCCAGGTGGCATCGAGACGCCCCGTCATCAGGGAGGCGATGGCGAAGGCGAAGGCCACCGAGAAGCCCACATAACCCATGTAGAGCATCGGCGGGTGGAAGATGAGACCCGGATCCTGCAACAGGGGGTTGAGGTCGCGCCCATCCACCGGGAAGTACGGCAGGGTGCGGGTGAAGGGATCAGAGGTGAACAGCACGAAAGCGGTAAAGCCCACCGAGATGAGCCCGAGCACCCCCAGCACCCGCGCCACCGCATCCAGCGGCAGGCGACGACTGAACAGGGCGACGGCCGCGGTCCAGCCCCCCAGGGTCAGCACCCAGAGCAGCAGGGACCCCTCGTGGGCCCCCCACACCGCCGAGATGCGGTACTGCAGCGGCAGCAGGCTGTTGGAGTTGGTGGCCACATACTGCACGGTGAAGTCGTTGTCGACAAAGGCCCAGGTCAGGCAGAGGAAGGAGAGCAGCAGCAGCAGGAACTGGCTGTAGGCGAGCGGACGGGCCGCCGACATCATGCCGAGGCGCCCCAATTTGGCGCCGATCAGCGGATAGCTCCCCAGCAGCAGGGCGGTGGCAAAGGCCAGGATCAGTGCGAATTGCCCCAGTTCAGGGATCATGGCTGACTTCCTTTCAATTGCGCCGCGACTAGGACCGGTGCACAGGCATGAGACGGTGAGAACTGCCCCAGTTCAGGGATCATGGCTGACTTCCTTTCAATTGCACCGCGACCAGAACCGGTGTCCAGGCATGAGACGGTGAGAACTGCCCAAATTCGGGGATCATTGACTATTTCCTTTCGATGGCAGGGTGAGACATACCGATCCGGCGGCGAAACGAGCTGAACACGAGACAAAGGCTGCCGGTATCATTGCTTGGCCCCCTGCAATTGCGCTTCGGTATATTCGGGCTTGAAGTGCATGCCATTGGTAGCGTCCGCCACCTCCGGCGGCATGTAGTTCTCGTCGTGCTTGGCCAGCACCTCGAAGGCGGCCACAGTGGTCGCGTCCTTGAGGGTACCCTGGGCGACTATGCCCTGCCCCTCCCGGAACAGGTCCGGCAGTATGCCGTCAAATTCCACCGTCACCAGATGGCCGCCGTTGTCTATCAGCTTGAAGGCCACCTTGAGGCTCTGGGGATCACGCTGCACCGAGCCCGGCACCACCAGGCCGCCGATGCGCAGGCGCTGGCCCTCTTCCGGCTTGACCTTCTCCGGCCCCTTGCCCTCCACCAGCTCGCTCGGGGTATAGAAGAGATCGATGTTCTGGCTGAGGGCATAGAGCACCAGGCCAGTCACGCTGGCGAGGCCCAGGCTGATGGCCAGAATGATGGTGAGGCGTTTCTTGCGTCTCGGGTTCATAGGGTGTTCTCCATCTGCTGGGCCGCCTTGCGACGAGCCTCGCGGGCCTGCTTGTTGCGCAATTCGCCGAGCAGGTTGCGGGTTTTCAACCGGGTGGAAATGACGATGCCGACCAGGCAGAGCGCGGTCAGACCGAAGGAGAGCCAGACGTAGAAGGCGTAACCCCCCATGGCCATGAAGTCGCTGAATGAGGCAAAGTGCATGCTTACTTCTCCTGTCTGGCGATGTCGGCAACCCAGGGGCGGTGCCACTCCCGCATCAGCAGCTCGTTGCGAAACCGCATCAGGGTCAGGGCCCCGAGGAAGGTGGCAAACGCCAGTATCATGATGAGCAGCGGCCACAGCATCTCGGGGGAGATGGAGGGCTTGTCAAACTTGGTGATGGAGGCGCCCTGGTGCAGGGTGTTCCACCACTCCACCGAGTAGTGAATGATGGGCAGGTTGATCACCCCCACCAGCGCCAGTATGCCGGCGGCGCGACCCGCCACCACCTTGTCGCTGAAGGCGTTGTAGAGGGCGATGACCCCAAGATAGAGAAACAGCAGGATAAGCTCGGAGGTGAGGCGCGCGTCCCACACCCACCAGGTGCCCCACATGGGCTTGCCCCAGGCGGCACCGGTGAAGAGGGCGATGAAGGTGAAGACGGCGCCCACCGGGGCTATGGCCGCCACCGTCATGTCCGCCATGCGCAGTTGCCACACCAGGCCGATGAAGGCCGCCACAGCCATGGTGGAGTAGGCTCCCATGGAGAGGATGGCGGCAGGCACATGGATGTAGATGATCCTGAAAGAGTCGCCCTGCTGATAATCGGCGGGGGCAAAGGCCAGCCCCCAGACGGTGCCTATGATGAAGGCGAGCAGGCTTGTCACGACAAACCAGGGCAGCAGGGTGCCGGCCAGCCCATAGGCGCGCTCGGGTTTGGCATAAGGGTGCAACCATTTCCACATAGCTCACAGAACCTTTCAGTTATTAATTTTTAAGTGGCGAGGCCTACCATACCCACCGGCGGGAAACATCATATCCCCCCAAAGCAATAAGCAGCCATCCCCTTGATCTATCTCAATTATATTTTTCATAAAACAGCCTCAAAAGAGGCTTTTTTGATAATTAATCAGTTGACGCTGACCCGCAGTGCCGCCGAGATGGCCAGGGGCGTCAGGGTCAGGGCCCCCACCAGCATGGCCCCCAGGATCGCGAGTTGCCCCCCGTAGGGCAACCCCATGCTGGCCGCATCTATGGCGGAGGTGGCGAAGATCAGCACCGGTATATAGAGCGGCAGCAGCAGCAGGCTGAGCAGCACGCCCCCCTTTCGCAGTCCCGCCGTCAGCGCCACCCCGACCGCCCCGAGCAGGCTCAGCACCGGAGTCCCCAAGGCCAGGGTGGCCACCACGGCCAGATAGCTCTTCATGTCCAGGGAAAGCAGGATGGCGAGCAGCGGGGAGACCAGCAGCAGTGGCAGGCCGGTCAGCAACCAGTGAGCGATCACTTTGGCCAGCGCCAGCAGCCCGAGGGGATGAGGCATCAGCATCATCTGCTCCAGGGCGCCGTCGCTGAAGTCATCGCGAAACAGCCGCTCCAGGGAGAGCATGGCCGCCAGCAGGGCCGCCACCCAGATGATACCGGGGGCGATGCGGGCCAGCAGCTGGGGCTCGGGCCCGATGCCGAGGGGAAAGAGGGTGATGACGATGAGGAAGAACCAGAGCGGGTTGAAGATGTCGGCGCGCTGGCGCAGGGCCATCAGCAACTCGCGGTGAATAAGGTGTATGACGGCGCGCAGCATGGCTACTCCTGCAACAACGAGGTCAGCGACAGTGTCTTGAGGCGCCCCTGCATCAGGGTCAAGTCCTGATGGGTGGTGAGGACCACCATGCCTCCCCGATCCGCGTGGATCAGGAACAATCGCTCCAGCACCCTGACCCCCTGCTTGTCGATGGCGGTGAAGGGTTCATCGAGGATCCAGAGCGCCGGGCGCTCCGACAGCCAGAGCCTGGCCAGGGCCACCCGGCGCTGCTGCCCTGCCGAGAGCTGGCCCGCGGGATAGTCCTCGAAGCCGGCGAGTCCGACCTGGGCCAGCACCTGCCAGAGATCCACGGAAGCCTCGGCCGTGCCGTGCAGCTTCTGGTAGAAGGAGAGGTTCTCGAGGGGGGTCAGGGTCGCCTTGACGCCGGGCTGATGGCCCAGGTAGAGCAGGCTGGCATGGTACTCATCCCGGCAATGGCGGATGTTCTCCCCGTTCCAGCACACCTCCCCCGCGAAGGGTTGGGAGAGGCCGGTCAGCAGCCGGAGCAGGCTGGTCTTGCCCACCCCGTTGGGGCCTTCAATCTGCATCAGATCGCCCGAGCGCACCGCGAAGGAGAGATGTTCAAACAGGGTGCGATCTTCACGCACGCAGCTCAGATTGTTGGCTTGAAGCAGCATGAGGATGTAATCGTTGAAAATGAGGCGGCCTGCATCTTAACACAGGATCCGGAGGCGTCTTTTCAAAGATGCCAATAATCAACAGGATTTGTGGGGGAGATCGCGCACCGGCAGAAGAAGATGTGGCAAGGGGAAACTGGAGTGACCAGGCACGGGCAGAGGAAGGGGTGGCAGGGGAAAAGTGGGGAGATCGCGCATGGACAGGGGAAGATGTGGCAGGGAAGAGAGGGGCGGCCTGAGCCTCCCCTCTCGGTCAGGAGCAGGGGTTAGCTGCGACCCTTGCGCAGGGAGATCAGCAACTCGGCTTCGGCCTGGGGCAACTCGCACTCGCTCATCACCTCGTCGAGATCGGCGCCGAGCTCCACCATCTTGGCGGCGCGGCTGTAGAGGCGGCGTTCCGGATCCTGCAGGGTCAACTCCTGCTGGCTATCCTGGATCTTCTGCATGGCTCCTTCGGCGGATTGCAGGCGCTGACCCATGCCGATGGCACCGGTATGCAGCTCCATCATCTGCTTGCGCAGACTCTCGAGCTGCCCCTGCAGCGTCTCCATCCTGGCCTCGGACTCTCGCTGACGGCGGCGGTGACCCAATAGACCGTAGAGGGCCAGCACCAGTGCCAACAAGGACAACCCCAAGGCTGCGAATTCAATCATCAAACTGTCACCTTCCTCATCACAGGGTCCCGCTCGGCATCAAGGTGCCGCGGGCAGATCCGGGACCGCTGTTGTATCACTTTTTGACCCGCCGTTACAGGGAGCCAATATCGTCCCACTCTTCGTCGGAGAGCAGCTTGTTGAGATCCACCAGGATCAGCAGCTGACCGTCGCGGTTGCTGACACCCTGGATGAACTTGGCGCTCTCCTCGGTGCCCACCGCCGGGGCGGCATCGATCTCGGAGGAGCGCAGATAGACCACCTCGGCCACGCTGTCCACCATGATGCCGATCACCTGCTTCTCCGCCTCTATGATGACGATGCGCGAATTCTCGCTCACATCACCGGCCGGCAGGCCGAAGCGGGAGCGGGTGTCGATGACGGTCACCACGTTGCCACGCAGGTTGATGATGCCCAGTACATAGTCGGGCGCACCCGGTACCGGGGCTATCTCGGTGTAGCGCAACACCTCCTGGACCTGCATCACGTTGATGCCATAGGTCTCGTTTTCCAACTGGAAGGTCACCCACTGCAGCACTTCGTCCTCGGCCAGATTTTGTGCAATATTGCGCTTCTCTGTCATCTTCTTGATCCTTGTATGAACCCGTCAACGGGTAAAATTAGCAATAAAACCATGGCAGTGCCGATGTTGTCAGCGGCCTTCAATGTTCACGCCTCGGCCAAGGAGCACCAGCAGCTCCCTGACGTGCAGCAGGGCACACATCTTCTCCTTGACCATGCCCGCCAGCCAGGGGCGTTTCCCCTCCTGGTGGCGCCACTTCACCTGATCCCGATGCAGCAGTTCGGTGCCCTTCAACTGATGACAGGCCAGTCCCCAGGGTGATTCCCCCAGCATAATCAGATATTTGTACTCGTCTATCTCCAGATGCTGGCCCGGCATGACCCACTGGGCCGTGTCGACCACGTTCATCTTCTGCTCCCGGGAGGTCATGATCCCCTTGTACCAGCCCGGCTGGCCGAAGAGGGAAGTCACCTCCCCCAGCTGGTGGATGCCGCCGAGTTCGGTCAGGGGCACAGCGAAGGTCACCCCGGCCACATCGAAGAAGAGCGCCTGAAACTCGTTGCCGGTATCCAGGTTTTCCCAGGCCGCAGGGGCAGGCTCAGGCTCCGCCGCCAGCGCGGGTTCGGCCAGTGTCAGGGCGACGGGTTCGGCGATCACCGGTATCACCTCGGGCGTCGCCAGGGCCACCTCGACCGGTTCGGGCTCGACCTCGAGCTGGAAGGGCTCGACATGCAGCTCTTCATGGCTCAGGACATCCATCTCATCCTGCACCTGGCTCACCTGGGCGAGCAGCTCGCTCAGTTGCGCCAGTCGGCTGTCGGCTTCGAGATAGGGGGCCGCAACCACCTCGGGCAAGGGGGCGGGTTGAGGCTGCAACTGCAGCACAGGGGCCGGCGCCTCGTCGTCCGGATCGTCCCGCAGCAGGACGTCATCGAGCAGCAGGGAGTGGAAATAGTCATCCATGGCCCGAACCTGGGTGGTCTCTCTCATGGCGTCACCTCCTGGGTTCGTTGACGCTCCAGCGCATCAATAAAGTTGAGCAGTGTCTCGTAGGCATAGGTGCCACGGCTGCCCGGTGCATAGATGGACGGGGGTATGTGCAGCAGGCTGGCATCCCGGAATTTGGTGTCGATGGGAATGACCGCATTCCACACCGCCTCCCCATACTGCTCCTTGATGGACTGCAGCGTCATCAGGGAGGCCCGGGTACGCTTGTCGAACATGGTCGGGATCACCGTATAGCGGAACTTGTCCCGCTTGGATCGCTGCATGATCTCGAAGGTCTTCATCATCCGCTCCAGCCCCTTCAAAGCCAAAAATTCGGTCTGCACCGGCACCAGGATGCGATCGCAGGCCGCCAGCGCATTGACCATCATCACCCCCAGCACGGGCGGGCAGTCGATGAGCACATAGTCATACTGGTCCTGCACCCGCAACAGGGCACGCTTGAGTACCAGTCCCATGCCTTCCCGGTTGCCCATGACTCTGTCCAGGGTCGCCAGCGTGATGGAGGCCGGCAGCAGGTGGATGTTTTCGAACTTGGTCTTCAGGGTCATGCGGTTGACCAGCTCGCTGCTCGGCTTGGCCGCCTGGAACAGCTCGTAGAGGGTGCCTTCCAGCCGGTCCGAGTCAAAATCGAAATAAGAGGTCAGGGAGGCATGGGGATCGGTGTCGATCAGCAGTACCCGCTGGCCACGCTGGGCCAGAATGCCCGCCAGGGAGACGACCGTGGTGGTTTTACCGACTCCACCCTTCTGATTGGCAACCGTCCAAACAATCACTGTATCAATCCTGCCTTGTTGTTATGCGTATGCCACCACCGGGCAGCGTCACCACTCTGACGTCCTCGCTGTCGACGCTCTGTGGCGCGGCCGGGGCCGGCGTCACCGTCAGGGAGTTGACGGAGGTTCGCGGCACCCAGGCGAATCTGGATATGGCGACCACGACCTTGCGATTCTGTAACCGCCCCTGCTCGCTGCCGTTGTCGGCGAAGGGAGAAAATTCCCCATAGGCCTCGTAGGCGAGCCGCTCGGGGGCTATCCCCTTGGCCACCAGGGCGCCGAGCACAGCTTCGGCGCGGGCGGCAGACAGGGTCCAATTGGAGCGAAACATTTCGTTGTTGATCGGCTGGTTATCCGTGTAACCCCGCACCCTGACATAGTTATCGACCGGTTTCAGAATACCTGAAAGCGTATCGAGTACAGGGGCCGCATTGCTCCCCAGAAAGGCGCTGCCGCTGCGAAACAGCAGGCCGGAACTCAGCTCCACCGTCAGCCAGTTGTCATCCTTCGCCAGCTTGACCACGCCGGCATCCACCAGGGCGCCCATGGCCTCCTGCAACTGCAGGTCTATGGTCGCAAGGGCCGTGCCATCTTGCTGGATCGGGGTGCCCGTGATGGGGGCGCGCGAAGGCGACGGGGAGGCCTGGCTCTCCAGCAGGGAAGGCGCTGCCGACACCGGGTGGTTGAGCAGGGAGTTGCCCTGCCCTTCCAGCAAGCCATCGCTGCGCGGTACCTGGTTGAAAGCCTGGGTCATGCCCTCGATGACGGCGCGGTACTGCTCCTTGTTGACGATGGCCACAGAGTAGAGCACCACGAAGAGGGCGAAGATGAGCGTCATGTAATCGGCATAGGAGACCAGCCAGCGATCGAGATGTTCTCGCCCTTGCAGGTGCAAACGATAGCGCTTGCGCATGGCTATTCCCCTTTCAGATAAGCCCGTAGCCGCCGTTCAACCTGCTGGCCATTCTCCCCGTGGGCGATGGCCAGCAACCCTTCCAGCGTCATCTCCTGATAGAGACCGTAGTGGTAGTGAAATGCCCGCAGGCGATTCGCTATCGGCAGATAGAGAAGGTTGGCAAACCCCACTCCGTAGATGGTCGCGACGAAGGCGATGGCGATGCCGGCACCGAGGGTGCCCGGCTCCTCCAGGTGAAACATGGCCTGGATGAGGCCTATCACGGCCCCTATGATGCCGATGGTCGGGCTGTAGCCCCCCATGGCCTCGAACACCCTGGCAGCATGCTCGTTGCGCTCCTGCTCGATGTCGATGTCCGCCTCCAGCAGGCGGCGGATATCCTCGACGGAGACACCGTCCACTATCATGGTGAGCCCCTGGCGGGTGAAGGGATCAGGCTCCTCTTCGGCCTGGTTCTCCAGTGCCAGCAACCCCTGCTGGCGCGCAAACTGGGCCCAGGCCTGCAGGCGCTCGGCCTGCTGCACCAGATCCAGTTGCGGCGGGAACAGCATCCAGCGGGCTTGGGCGAGCGCGGCCAGCATGTACTTGCGGGGCGTCTGCAGTATGACGGCCCCCCAGGTGCCCCCGACCACGATGACGAAGGCCGGGCCATCCAGCAGGGTCAGCAGGCTGCCGCCGTGCCACCATTGGGCGACGGCCACGGCGAGCAGCGCCAGCACCAGGCCGAACATGCCCATGGTCAGCGACCCAACTCGACCAGGATGCGCTGGGCCACCCGATCCAGCGGCAGGGATTCGCTCGCGATGCCGGCCTTGGCAACCGCCTGGGGCATGCCGTAGACCACGCAGGAGGCTTCATCCTGCGCCCAGATGGTGGCGCCCTGCTCCTTGAGCAGACGCGCCCCGTCCCGGCCATCGGCACCCATGCCGGTCAGCACTATGGCGAGCACCTTGTCGCCGTAGATCTTGGCGGCCGAGGCGAAGGTGATGTCGACGCAAGGCTTGTAGTTGACCTTGTCATTGCCCTCTATGATGCGAAGGCGAGCCCCGGGCCCGCGCCCTTCCAGCAGCATCTGCTTGCCACCGGGGGCCAAGTAGGCGTGGCCCGGCTTGAGCACGTCACCGTCCTCCGCCTCCTTGACCCCGATCTGGCACAGACCATTGAGACGGGCGGCGAAGGCGGCGGTGAAGGTGGCCGGCATATGCTGGATTAACAGGATCGGATGGGGAAAATCTCCCGGCAGCTTGGTCAGCACGTTCTGCAGCGCCACCGGGCCACCGGTGGAGGTGCCGATGGCCACCAGCTGATAGCTCTTGCCGCTGCGCTTGAAGCTGGCGGGCGCCGCGGCGCGGACCGGCTCGGGCTGACGATCAAGAGGACGCGCCGAGGCAGCGCCGAGAGTGGGGCGCACCAGGGGCTCCGGCGTCCGGGGTCTGGCGGCCGCCATCAGGAAGCGCTTGCGGGCTATCTCCCTGACGCGTTGTTGCAGCAGCTTGACGGCCTCATCCTTGTCGCGGGCGATGTCTTCGAACTTCTTGGGCAGGAAATCCAGGGCACCGGCATCCAGTGCATCCAGGGTCGCCTTGGCCCCCTCGTGGGTCAGCGAGGAGAACATCAGTATGGGAGTCGGACACTTGGCCATGATCTCGCGCACGGCGCTGATGCCGTCGAGCACCGGCATTTCAATGTCCATGGTGATGACGTCAGGCCGCAATTGCAGCGCCTTGTCTACCGCCTCCCGGCCGTTCTGGGCAGTGTCGATCACCGTCATCAGGGGGTCCTGATTGATGATCTCGCTGACCCGGCGACGGAAGAAACTCGAATCGTCGACCACTAATACCTTGACTGCCATTGTTATTCTTTTAACTCCTTGGGCCAGACGCTCAGTGGCGACGGGCATAGGCCTTGAGCAGGCTGGGCACGTCCAGGATGAGGGCGATGCCACCGTCGCTGGTGATGGTGGCGCCGGCCATGCCGGGGGTCCCTTGCAGCAGATTGTCCAGAGGCTTGATCACCACCTCTTCCTGGCCGATGAGGTTGTCCACGACGAAGCCCACCTGCTGGGTGCCGATCTGGACTATGACCACGTGGCCTGTGTCCTGTCGTGCCGCCCTGCCGGCACCGCGGACCAGCCACTTGTGCAGGTAGAACAGCGGGATCGCCTTGTCACGGACTATGATGGTGAGCTGGCCATCCACCACGTTGGCCTTCTTCAGATCCAGGTGGAAAATTTCGTTCACACAACCAAGCGGCAGGGCGAAGGTCTGTTCACCCACCTCCACCATCAGGGTCGGCAGTATGGCCAGGGTCAGGGGAACCTTGATCTCAAGGCGGGTGCCCTTGCCCCAGGTCGAATCTATGTGCACAGAGCCATTGAGGCTGACGATGCTGGTCTTCACCACATCCATGCCGACGCCACGGCCCGAGATGTCGGAGATCTCGGATTTGGTGGAGAAACCGGGGGCGAAGATCAGGTTGTAGGCATCGTTGTCGCTCATGCGCGCCGCGCTGTCGGCATCGAGCACGCCACGGCTGATGGCGATGGCTTTGAGCTTCTCCGGATCCATGCCGGCGCCGTCATCCTCGATGCAGAGCAGAATATGGTCACCCTGCTGGGAGGCGCTCAGGGTGATGGTGCCCTGACGGGGCTTGCCCGCCTTCTCCCGCACGTCCGGCATCTCGACGCCGTGGTCGCAGGAGTTGCGCACCAGGTGAACCAGGGGATCGGCCAGGGCCTCCACCAGGTTCTTGTCGAGATCCGTCTCTTCACCCACCATCACCAGCTCAATATCTTTCTTGAGGGTGCGGGCGAGATCGCGCACAACGCGGGGGAAGCGGCCGAAGACTTTCTTGATAGGTTGCATGCGGGTCTTCATGACCGCGCCCTGCAGATCGGCGGTCACCACATCCAGGTTGGCCACCGCCTTGGACATCTCTTCGTCGTTGCTGGCGATGCCGAGGCTCACCAGGCGGTTTCGCACCAGCACCAGCTCGCCCACCATGTTCATGATGACGTCCAGGGTCTTGGTATCCACCCGCACCGTGGTGTCGTTTTGCACCGCACTGCTCTCGGCAGGGGCCGCCTGTTTGGCAGGGGCGGGTGCCGGGGCCGGCTTGGCCGGTGCAGAAGCGGCTTTGGCGGGGGCTGCGCTGACCGCGACCGGCGCCTTGGGCGGGGTCACGGGCGCGGCGGGAGCCTTGGGCTCGGGAGGCGGAGCAGCCGCCATGCTGTGCTGCGGCGCCTGGCCACGGCCATGCAATTCATCCAGCAGGCGTTCGAACTCGTCGTCGTCGATGAGCTCGTCCACCTCTTTTTGTACCGATTGCAGCGGGGAGAGATCCGGGGCGCCGCCATGCTGGCCCTGGCCGTGCAGCTGATCGAGCAAGGCCTCGAACTCGTCGTCCGTGATGTCGCCTGAACCGCTCAGCACGGGGGCGGCAGAGACCGTCGGCGCCTTGCCAGCACCGTGCAGTTCATCCAGCAGGCGCTCGAATTCGTCGGCGGAGATCTCGTCGATGGAGCCGCCACCGTTGACGGCCACAGGCGCGCTCTCGGCGACGATGGCGGGTTCGGGTTCTGGCTCTGGCTCGGGTTGCTGCGAGGCGGCAACACTGGCGGTCCGCAGCTGTTCCTGCCCTTCGGGTTTGCACAATTCGTGCAGATCATGCAGCAGATCGGCAGAGGCCGGGCTGGTCGGCTCCCGATTCTGCACCTGGGCAAACATGACGTTGATGGCATCAAGGGCCTGCAAAATGACATCCATCAGCTCGGCACTGAGGGTTCGCTTGCCGTTGCGCAGCATGTCGAACAGGTTCTCGGCACCATGGCAGACGTCCACCAGTTCGGTCAGGGAGAGGAAACCCGCTCCCCCCTTGACGGTATGGAAGCCGCGAAAGATGGCATTCAACAGATTCTTGTCATCGGGCCGCTTTTCCAGGTCGACCAGTTGTTCAGACAACTGTTCCAATATTTCTGATGCTTCGACCAAAAAGTCTTGCAGTATGTCTTCATCAACTTCGAAGGCCATGCGTCACTCCATTAGAATCCCAGGCTAGACAGCAGATCGTCCACATCATCTTGACCATTGACCACATCGGACCTTGTCTGCGGGTTCATGATGGGGCCTTCTGCCTCGATGCCGCTCGCCGGCAGGCTGCGCGCCGAATTCTCGATGACGGCCTCACCAAACATGGTCAGCATCTCTATCAACTTTGTTTCAACTTCCTGCACCAGCTTGATCACCTTGCGGATCATCTGACCGGTCAAGTCCTGGAAATCCTGAGCCATCAGGATTTCAGTCAGCAGTTGTCGTAACTTATCGGCATCCGTCTCCGAAGCCTTAATAAAATCATTCAGTTGATGGCAGAGTGCCTTGAACTGACCCAGTTCAAGATCCCGACTCATCAAGGCATTCCAATTGGGCATCACCAGCTGAATGTTGTCATTGAGCCGATCGGCGATGGGAAGACTGGCCTCGACCGCATCCATGGTGCGATTGGCCGCCTTGTCAGTCATGTCGATGACATAGCTGAGCCGCTCCCGGGCATCCGGGATCTCATGGGTGGCCAGGTCGGGGATCCTGGGATCCAGGCGAAAATCTTGCAGTGAGTTGTGCAATTGGCGGGTCAGCTGCCCCACCTTGTCAAACAGGGCCGCCGCATTGGGGGCGCACACATCGGCGAGGATGGTATCGGCCTGTTCAAACTCTTCTCGCTCCAGGTGGGCAACCAGCATCCTTGCCTGTTCAAGCGAGATCATGGCACTCGTTTTGGCCTTCATCCCTGCCGCTCCTTAGCCGATTCGTTCAAAGATTTTGTCGAGCTTCTCTTTGAGGGTGGCGGCAGTGAACGGCTTGACGATATAGCCATTGACCCCGGCCTGGGCGGCTTCGATGATCTGCTCGCGCTTGGCTTCCGCAGTCACCATCAGTACCGGCAGGTGCTTGAGTTTGTCATCGAGACGGATCGCCTTGAGCAGGTCTATGCCCTGCATGCCGGGCATGTTCCAGTCGGTGACCACGAACTGATAATCGCCGTTTTTCAACATCGGCAGGGCCGTGTTGCCATCGTCTGCTTCATGGGTATTGTTATATCCCAGGTCACGCAGCAAGTTCTTGATAATCCGGCGCATCGTTGAAAAATCGTCGACGATGAGGATTTTCATGTTCTTGTCCAAAATTCCCTCCTAAATAGCCGCCAAAACGGCTCACTTACATGATGCAGATCGCAGGTTTTATGGTGCGGATTATGCCTTAGAGTTGCGTTCCAGTGTAGCCAGTACAACCACTTATAAATTCCAATCTCTCAAACGGGCCCGCAGCCTGTGCATGGCCTGGCTGTGGATCTGGCTCACCCGAGACTCGCTCACGCTCAGGACTTCCCCGATTTCACGCAAGTTCAGCTCTTCGTCGTAATACAGCGACAGCACCAGGGCTTCCCGTTCGGGCAGGCGGGCGATGTGTTCGGCCAGGGCGCCCTGAAAGCGCTCGGCCGCCAGATCGTCGAAGCCGCCGTGACCGCTGGCGTCATCGGGATGCCCTATCACATCCTCGCTGACCCCGAGATCCTCGATGCCGATGATCTTGCCGCAGGAGACATCCTGCAGCATGGCATGGTATTCGCCAAGGGAGACCCCCATGTTGGCGGCCACCTCGGTGTCTCTGGCATCCCGGCCATGGGCCTGCTCCACGTTCTCGATCGCCTCGGCGATGGCACGGCTGTTGCGGTGCACCGAGCGGGGCACCCAGTCCCCGCGGCGGATCTCGTCGAGCATGGCGCCGCGGATGCGGATGCCGGCATAGGTTTCAAAGCTGGCGCCCTTGCTGCCGTCAAAGTTGCGGGAGGCTTCGAGCAGCCCAATCATACCTGCCTGGATCAGGTCATCCAGCAAGACACTGCTTGGCAGGCGAGCCAATAAATGCTGGGCAATCCGCTTGACCAGCGGAGCGTGACGCTCGACCAGCACGTAGGAATCCTGATGACGCAAGTATGCTTGGGCTTTATTCACGGGAGTCTTCCTGTGCTATGACCGGCTTTTGCAATAAATTTTCCAGGAAAAATTCGAGGTGTCCCCCCGGCTGGTTCGGGATGGGCCAGCTCGCCGCCTTGTTCGCCAGGGCACGAAATGCCAGGGAGGCAGGCGACTTGGGAAACGCCTCGACGATCAGCTTCTGCTTGCGCACCGCGGCCCGCAGGTTGGTGTCGTAAGGCACGCAGGCCACCAGCTCCAGAGAGGTGTCCAGGAAGCGGTCGGTCACCCGGGTCAGCTTGGCGAAGAGCTCCTGCCCCTCGCGCAGGGAGCGAACCATGTTGGCCACCACCTTGAAGCGGAACACCCCATGATCCTTGGAGAGGATCTTGATGAGGGCATAGGCATCGGTGATGGAGGTGGGCTCGTCGCACACCACCACCATGATGTCCTGAGCCGCGCGGGTGAAGCTCAGCACCATGTCGGAGATCCCTGCCGCCGTGTCCACCAGCAGCACGTCCACCTGGGTCTTCATCTCGCTGAAGGCGCGGATGAGCTCGGCATGTTGCACCGGCGACAGCTCGACCATGGACTGGGTGCCCGAGGTGGCCGGCACTATCATCATGCCGTAGGGCCCCTCGACGATGATGTCGTCTATGGTGCACTCCCCGGCCAGCACATGGGAGAGGTTGCGGTGCACCCGCAGCCCCAGCATGACGTCGACGTTGGCCAGACCCAGGTCGGCATCCAGCACCAACACCCGCTTGCCCTGGGCGGCCATGGCTCCCGCCACGTTCAGGGTCACGTTGGTCTTGCCGACGCCCCCCTTGCCTCCGGACACGGCGATCACTTTTACTCGATTGTTTTGACGCATTTTGCGCAGACCACTCGCCTGATCCATATACATGTTACTCATAAAACTCCGAATCTTCGGCCTCGCCAAAGCCTGAACCCCAGAAGTAAGGGTCTTCTGTTTCCCGCTCCAGCGAGCCCATGGCCGCGCCGACCAGCAGCGCCGCATTGGCAACTTGAATATCTTCCGGCACCCGCTGTCCATCTGTGATGTAGCTGATGGGCAGGGCGTTCTGAATGCATACATTGATCACCTCACCCAGATTCAGGCTCTCGTCGAGCTTGGTCAGGATGCAGCCGGAGAGCGGAATGCGCCGGAAGTGATCCACCGCCTCCTGCATCACCCGGCGCTGGGAGGTGGCTGACATGACCAGGTAGCTGCGAATGCGCACCTTGGCATTCTTGACCAGGGTGTCGAGCTGCTCGGTCAGGCGGATATCCCGCTGCCCTACCCCGGCGGTGTCGATGAGCACCAGCCGACGGTGACGGAACTGATAGAGCGCATTGGCCAGCTCCTCGGCATCCCGTACCTGACGCACCGGGCAACCCATGATGCGACCATAGGTCTGCAGCTGTTCGTGGGCCCCGATCCTGTAGTTGTCCGTGGTGATGAGGGCCACCTGCTCGGCGCCATACTTCATGGCAAAGCGAGCCGCCAGCTTGGCGATGGTGGTGGTCTTGCCCACCCCGGTCGGGCCGAGCAGCGCCACGGCACCGCCCTGGCGCAAGATGTCGTCTTCGCTGATCTTGAGCTGGGCCGTCAGTACCTCGGCCAGCTGGGCCATAGCCTGATGGATGGGCATGTCTTCCGGGATAAGCCCGGCGAGCTGATCGGCGAAGGCATCGTCGAACCCCATCTTCTTGAGTTCCTTGATGAGCAGCGCCCGCATCGGCTCGCGGCGCTCCACCTCCTGCCACATCAGACCGGAGATCTGGTGCTCCAGCAGCTTGCGGATGCTGGCCATCTCCTTGCGCATCCCCTCCATCTCCTGATCCCGCGGGGCGGGTTGGGCAGCACGGGGGCCGGGGGCAGGACGTGCCTTCGGCTTGGCAGGCTCGGGGGCCGCGCCCCACTGGCCCTGTTCGGCCAGCGTCCTGGGTGCGCCGTTGGCGGACGCCAGTCCCGCGGACTGATTGCCGCCAGCGGCCCCATTCCCGGACCATGGTGCCGGAGCCGGGGTGCCGTTGCCCGCAGGATTGGCAGGGTTGAGCTTCTGCTGGCGCGCCAGCAGGGCCGCCAGGGTATCGGCATAATATTCGTTCTGCTCCTTGGGGGGAGCCGAGCGCGTCATCTGCTTGCCCGCAGACGAGATATTGACGCTCTCATCGTTCAACTGACGGCGAACCGGCGCATCTTTAGGTCCAGGCACCTGGGACTGATAATCGACGGCCGCGACTATCTCCACCCCACCGGTGACCTTTTTGTTGGACATGATGACGGCATCCGGCCCGAGCGTCTCCTTGACCTCGGCCAGCGCCGTTCGCATGTCTTTGGCAAAAAACCGCTTAATCTTCACCCGTCATCTCCGCTAACTAGCCCTGTCCCACCGCACTGACGATGCGGATCTGCTTGTCATCAGGCACTTCCTGATAAGACAGGACGCGTAATCCAGGAATGGCATTCTTGACAAATTTCGCCAGGGTATTGCGCAATATCCCCGATGTCAGAAGCACGGCCGGCTGGCCTTCCAGTTCTTGTCGTTGAGTGGCTTCCACCAGGGAGCGCTGCATCCGCTCCGCCAGTCCCGGTTCTATACCGGCGCCATCTCCCCCACCTGCTTGCAGGGATTGATGCAATATGCGTTCCAGTTCTGGTGAAAGGGTGATCACCGGCAGCTCGGGCTCGGGGCCGGCAATCTCCTGCACTATCAGCCTGCGCAGGGCGATACGGCAGGCGGCGGTCAGCACTTCCGGGTCCGGACTGCGTGGCGCATATTCCACGAGGGTCTGCAGGATAGTGCGCATATCGCGAATTGGCACGCCTTCATTGAGGAGATTTTGCAATACCTTGACCAGGTTGCCCATGCTGATCACCTCGGGAACCAACCCTTCCACCAGCTTGCTCTGATGCTTCCCTATCATGTCCAGCAGTTGCTGCACCTCGTCGTGACCCAGCAGCAAGGCGGCATGGTTGGAGAGGATCTGGCTCAGGTGGGTGGCCACGACGGTGGCCGCGTCCACCACTGTGTAACCCAGGGTCTGGGCCTGGGAGACCTGCTCCTTGGCGACCCAGACAGCTTCCAGTCCGAACGCGGGGTCCTGGGTCGCTATGCCCTGGATCTGGCCGAACACCTGGCCCGGGTTGATGGCCATCTCCTTGTCGTGATAGACGGTGGCCTCGCCGGTACTCACCCCCATCAGGGTGATACGGTACTGATTGGGGGCGAGATCCAGGTTGTCGCGGATATGCACCGCAGGCACCAGGAAGCCGAACTCCTGGGAGAGCTTCTTGCGCACCCCCTTGATCCGGTTGAGCAGCTCGCCCCCCTGGTTCTTGTCAACCAGCGGGATGAGCTGATAGCCCACCTCCAGGCCGATGATGTCCACCGGCATGACGTCGTCCCAGCTCAGGTCCTTCTGCTCCAGCGGGGCATCGCCCTGGGCCGGCAAGAGTTCACCGCTCGCCACCCTGGCCTTGTTCAGTTTCTCCCGGCGCAGCAGCCACCAGGCCCCCACCGCCGCCACGGCCCCCAGACTCAGGAAGGCCAGGTGCGGCATGCCGGGCACGCTGCCCATCATCAGCAGTATGCCGGCGGAGATCACCAGCGCCTTGGGGTTCTCGAACAGCTGGCCGAGCACGGCCGTGCCCATGTCCTGATCGGTATTTTGACGGGTGACTATGATGGCGGCGGCGATGGAGAGCAGCAGTGAGGGTATCTGGGCCACCAGGCCGTCACCTATGGCGAGCAGGGTGTAGATCTCTGCCGCTTCGCCGAAGCTGAGCTGGTGCTGCATCATGCCGATGATGAAACCACCGATGATGTTGATGAAGAGGATCATGATGCCGGCGACGGCATCCCCCTTCACGAATTTGGAGGCACCGTCCATGGAGCCGTAGAAGTCAGCTTCCTGGGTCACGTCCTGACGGCGCTTCTTGGCCTCTTCCTGGTTGATGAGACCGGCGTTCAGGTCCGCATCTATGGCCATCTGCTTGCCGGGCATGGCATCCAGGGTGAAGCGGGCGCTCACCTCCGAGATCCGGCCCGCACCCTTGGTGACCACCACGAAGTTGATGATCACCAGGATCATGAAGACGATGATGCCCACCGCATAGTTGCCGCCGATCACCACGTTGCCGAAGGCCTCGATCACATGGCCCGCCGCCGCGCTGCCGTTGTGGCCTTCCAGCAGCACCACCCGGGTGGAGGCGACGTTGAGCGCGAGCCGCAGCAGGGTCGCTATCAGCAGGACTGTGGGGAAGGCGGCAAACTCCAGCGGCCGACGGGTATAGACGGCCACCAGCAGCACCACTATGGAGAGGGCGATGTTGAAGGAGAACAGGATATCCAGCATCAGGGGCGGTATGGGGAGTACCACCATGCCGAGAGAGGCGAGCACCAGCAGCGGGGTCCCTATCCCCTTGCTGAGCAACCATCTGTACTCTTTGAAACGGCTCACTCCAGCCTTGAATCCCATCGTTCTTCTCGATTTACAACTGCCGATGCCGAATGAAAGCAAATATCAAGCCAATTACTCAAGCAATTGATTTGTTAGGATTTTATTTTGATGCTGTCAGAAGTCCGTCGGAGGACAGGTTCGGGTAGCTTGATGGCAAACAGGGCGGAGTGCGGGGGTTCTTAGGATATTCCGACGGAACATGGTGGACAGCTCTCTGGCGGTGGAGACAGCCAACGCCTCAGAGCACAGACTGCTTGCAATAGTCCGGCGGCATAGTGGACAGACCTTGGCGGTGGAGACGGCCAACCTCTCCCAAAACACCGGGCTACTTGCGATATTCCGGTGGAATGGGCAGATCCCTGGCGACCGGGGTCGGGCGGCGGCCACGGCCACGGCGGAACTTCTTGAGCTGATAGACATAAGCCAGCACCTGGGCCACGGCGGCAAAGAGTCCCTCGGGGATCTCCTGGCCAATCTCGGTGGCGTGGTAGATGGCCCGGGTCAGGGGCGGCGAGGACATCACCGGGATGTCGTACTCCCGCGCAATCTCCCTGATCTTCATCGCCACCTCGTCCACCCCCTTGGCCAGCACCTTGGGGGCGGCGCCTGGCTTGCCCGCGTCGTATTTCAGGGCCACTGAGTAGTGGGTCGGGTTGGTGATGATGACGTCCGCCTTGGGCACATCCCCCATCATGCGGCGCATCGCCATCTGCATCTGCAACTGGCGGATCTTGCCCTTTACCTCGGGCTTGCCCTCGCTGTCCCTGAACTCGTCCTTGATCTCCTGCTTGGTCATCTTGAGCTGGCGATTGTGGTTCCAGGTCTGGAAGGGCACGTCGATGGCGACTATAGGGATCAGGGCGCAGCAGAGGATGATCAGCATCCACAGCAGCAGGTCCAGGGCGTCTATGATGCCGCCGGGGAAGCCCTCGAGAGAGAGATTGAGCAGGTGATTGAACTGGCTCGACAGCATCCACCAGGCGAACAGGCTGATGAACACCACCTTGGCGATGGACTTGACGAGCTCCACCAGGGACTGCACCCCGAACATCCTCTTCAACCCACTCAAGGGGCTCAGCTTGCTCCACTTGGGCAGCATGGCCTCGGAGGAGAAGTTCATCCCCCCCAGCAGGGTGTTGCCCACGAAGGCGGCTATGGTCACCAGCAGGAACAGCAGGCCGAGGGGCTGCAGCAACTCCCACAGCAGGGTGGGCAGCATGACCCCCATGGCGTTGGGATCGAAAGCCTGATCCCGGTCCAGGGTAAAGCCCATGGTGAGCACCTTGACCATGGCGCCAGCCAGGCTCTCCTTGATCATCAGCAAGCCAAACACGGTCGCCAGCAGGACGCTGGCGGTACCCAGCTCCTTGGATCGTGCAATCTGCCCTTTTTCCCGGGCCTGTTGCAGTCGTTTGCCCGTGGGTTGTTCTGTGCGTTCCTGATCGGTATCAGCCATGCTGACCCCCGACTGACTGGCCGTTGTAGATCAGCCAGCCGATAGCATGGCCTGGTTGTTCGGTGCCATTGACCCGATCGGTATCAATGACATGCAGTCCCCCGACTGGCTGGCCGCTGTAGATCAGCCAGCCGATAGCATGACCTGGTTGTTCGGTGCCATTGACCTGATCGGTATCAATGACATGCAGTCTCCCGACTGGCTGGCAGCTGTCGATCAGACCGGTATCAGCCATTCTGCCCCCCCAGGCACTGGACCTTGATAAGCTCACAGCTGGTCTCCTGCACCCGCTCCCAGAGGGAGTCGAAGTGCCCCATGAAGCCACCTATGGTGAGCCAGAGGATGAACAGGCCCGACATCATGCTGACCGCAAAGCCGATGCTGAAGATGTTGAGCTGGGGGGCCGCCCGGGTCATGACCCCGAACGCGAAGTTGATGAGCAGCAGGGCGATGATGGCCGACAGCGCCATCACCAGGGAGGCCTGGTACATGACCCCGAGGAAACTCACCAGGCTGCGGATGGCGGGCAGGCTGAGTCCGCTGTCCGAGACCGGCAGGGTCTCGAAGCTCAGCACCACCATCCTGATCATCAGGAGGTGGCCGTCCACCGCCAGAAACACCAGGGTCGCCAGCATCAGGTAGAACTGACCCACCACGGGAGCCGACTGGCCGTTCATGGGATCCACCAGGGTGGCGAAGCCCAGGCTGGTCTGCATGGCGATGATCTGGCCCGCCATCACGAAGCTTTCCAGCAGAAACTGGGTCATGAGGCC
This sequence comes from Aeromonas rivipollensis, assembly GCF_037811135.1. Lineage (NCBI taxonomy): Bacteria > Pseudomonadati > Pseudomonadota > Gammaproteobacteria > Aeromonadales > Aeromonadaceae > Aeromonas > Aeromonas rivipollensis. The sequence continues at coordinate 3,207,870 of NZ_CP149130.1, forward strand.
GAGGGCAACGCCGATGAGCAGCTGCTGCCCCAGCACCAGGAAGCTGCCGACGGAGAACAGCTCCACCTTGGGCATGGGGGGCAACAGGGGGGCGATGATGAAGGTGATGGCGAGCGCCAGCCCCATGCGAACGTTCGCAGGAGCCAGCCGGCTGCCGAACACCGCCATCACCATCAGCAGGCTGCTCACCCGGGCAAGGGGCCAGAGCACGGACGCCAGCCACTCCATGATCACCGCAGTGGTATAGCTCATGCCGCCGCTACCGAAGCCATGGGACTGGTGGTCATCGGCAGCCTGATGGTCGCTAATGCCGGCACGGGCATCAGCCGACCACCTCGGGGATCTGGCTCACCATCAGCTGGAAGAAGTCCATCAGGCTCTGCAGGCCCCAGTGGGCGCCGGCCCCCAGGGCCAGCAGGGTGACGACGAGACGGGGCAGGAAACTCAGGGTCTGTTCGTTGATGGAGGTGGCGGCCTGGAAGATGGCGACGACCAGCCCCACCATCAGGCTCGGCAGGATCACGGCACACACCATTATGGTCACCAGCCAGAGCGCCTCACGGAATACGTCGACGAAGGTTTCCGGACTCATCTTATCGGCTCCTTTCCATTGAACGGCTTACCCCGCCCCCAGCCCGAAGCTGGTCGCGAGCGACCCCAGGATCAGGTTCCAGCCGTCCACCATGACGAACAGCATCAGCTTGAACGGCAGGGAGACCAGCATTGGAGACAACATCATCATCCCCATGGCCATCAGTATGCTGGCCACCACCAGATCGATGACCAAGAAGGGCAGAAACAGCATGAAGCCTATCTGGAAGGCGGTCTTGAGCTCGCTGGTGACGAAGGCCGGGATCAGCACCCGCAGCGGCACATCCGCCGGCTCGGCCACCTGCACGTTCGCTATCTCCATGAAGGTGTTGAGATCCTTGACCCGGGTCTGGGCCAGCATGAACTGGTGGATGGGCAGCTCGGCCTTCTCCAGCGCCTCCTTGGGCCCTATGGTCTCCGCCAGATAGGGCTGCAGCGCCTCCTCGTTGATGCGATCCAGCACCGGCGACATGATGAAGAAGGACATGAAGAGGGCGATGCCGATCAGCACCTGGTTGGACGGGCTCTGCTGCAGGCCTATGGCCTGTCTGAGGATCCCGAGCACCACTATGATCCGGGTGAAGGAGGTCATCATGATGACAATGGCCGGCAGGAAGGAGAGCGCGGTCATCAGCGCCAGCACCTGCAGGGTCAGGCTGTACTCCTGACTGCCATCCGCCATGGTCTTGACGGTCAGCGCCGACATGCCGTCCTGGGCCATCGCCAGGGGCGACAGCAGCACGGACAACAGGCCCAGGCACCCGATCCAGTTAACTTTTTTCATGCTTGCCCATCAATTTGCCGAGCTGCTGGGAGAAGGCCTGGGGCTGACGCTCGTCCAGTGGCTCTTCCAGGCGATAGAGGAAGTTGACCTGCTGGGGCGTCACCCCGATGAGCAGCTGTTGCTCGCCCACCTTGACCACCATCAGCTTCTCCTTGTACCCGAGCGGCAGGGTGGCGATGACCTTCATCTGGCCGCCCCCCATCACCTGGGTGAGCTTGCTCTTCTTGAGCAGGAAGCCCAGCACCAGGATGAGGCCGATCACCATCAGGCTGGAGAGCAGCCAGGAGGTGATGCTGGGGGGAGTGGCGCCAGCCCCCGGGTTGGCCAGTGTGGGGACGGCGAACAACAACAGGGCGATGGCACGAATCATTTGAGCTTCTTGATCCGTTCAATCTGGCTGATGACATCGGTCAGGCGAATACCGAACTTGTCGTTCACCACCACCACCTCGCCGTGGGCGATCAGGGTGCCGTTGACCAGCACGTCCAGGGGCTCGCCCGCCACCCGATCCAGCTCCACGACAGAGCCCTGGTTCAGCTGCAGCAGGTTGCGGATGCTGATCTGGCTGCGCCCCACCTCCATGGCGATGGTCACCGGAATATCCAGAATGGTGTCCAGCTTGCGCCGCTCCTCGGCACTGATGGGGGCGTCGTCCTTCAGCTCTTCCAGGGGGGCAGGCTTGGCCTCGGCCGTCACCTGCTCTTCCAGCGCGGCAGCCCAGGCGTCAGCCATCAGATCCTGCTCGTCATCGGTTCCGCTCATCTTCAATTCCTCATGCTGCTTCGTGACCCAGGTCGCAGGCGACGGGTCTATTAGGGCTGTTTATCGGCGATGCTGCGTTCGAGCTCTTCCAGCTCGGCCTCGCCATCGATGCGCACGCCCCCCCGGGTCACCAGATGCATCTCTGTCTTGACTCCGTCAGGGCGCTTGATTTTGTCCACTATCTTGAGCGCCACGTTCTCCTTGGTGCGCCCCATCTTGGCGTGGAAGGTGGGCAGGTCCTCCACGAAGACCAGCAGGTTCTCCGGCATCTCCACCGGGATGATGTCGCCGGGTTGCAGCTCCATCAGCTCGCGCAGGGAGAGCTCTGTCTCCAGCAGCTTGGCCTTGAGTTCCACCTTGACGTCCATGATTTCGTCACGCAGGGCCTTGCTCCAGCGCACGTCTGTGTCGCCCTTGTCACTCTGCACCCCGGCATCCAGCAGCTCGCGGATGGGCTCCAGCATGGAGTAGGGCATGGCCACGTGGAAGTCGCCGCCACCGCCATCGAGCTCGATGTGGAAGGAGCTCACCACTATCACCTCGGTGGGGCTGACGATGTTCGCCATGGCCGGGTTCACCTCGGAGTCGAGGTACTCGAAGCCGACATCCATCACCGGCGCCCAGGCATCCTTGTAGTCCTCGAACACCAGCTTGAGCAGCATCTGGATGATGCGCCGCTCGGTGGGGGTGAACTCGCGCCCCTCGATCTTGGCGTGATAGCGGCCGTCGCCGCCGAAGAAGTTCTCCACCAGTATGAAGACGAGACGCGCCTCCATGGTGATGAGTGCCGTCCCCTTGAGGGGGCGGAAGCGCACCATGTTCAGGCTGGTCGGCACGAACAGGGTGTGCACGTATTCGCCGAACTTGAGCATCTGCACGCCGTTGATCGACACCTCGGCGGTGCGCCGCATCATGTTGAACAGGCTGATGCGCATGTGACGGGCGAACCGCTCGTTCACCAGCTCCAGGGTCGGCATGCGGCCACGGACGATGCGGTCCTGGGAGGAAAAGTCAAACTGGGCGATACCGGGATCCCCGGCCGCCCCTAGCTCTTCCTCTTCGACATCATCGACACCGTGCAGCAGGGCATCAATTTCGTCCTGACTTAACAGATCGCTCACGCTTCACCTTTCATTGCATGACAAAGCCGGTAAACAGCACTTGTTCTATTACGGGGGAAGAGACCAGATCCTTGAGGACCCGGCGACACTCTTCCAATGAATCCTGACGCAGCTTCTCCTTGCCCTCGAAGGTCATCAGCTGCTCGGCGGTGGCCGCGCTGAAGACCCGCAGCAGGGTCCCTTCGATCAGGGGAATATTCTGTTTGGCCAGGGTCTCGTCAGCGGCCCCGCGCACCATCAGCTGGATCTTGATCTGCACCAGCCGATCCCGCTGCCCGCCTGCCACATTGAACACGAAGGGACGCGGCATGCCCACATAGAGGGAGGGTTGGGGCGCACTGGCTTCGGGCTTGGCCTCGGCCGTGTCGGCCGCCGGTTCGTCGGAACCTGCAAACATGAACCAGGCACCGGCCCCGCCGCCACCCAGAAGGATGACGACCAGGGCGACTATCATGATCAGCTTCTTTTTCTTGGCCGCCGCCGGGTCCTTCAGCGTCAGTTCGTTATCGTCTGCCATCCCTTGTCCACCCTAGTCTCAAACTTGTTCGGTATCATAAACTTACTCGGGCAGGCATCAAGCATAGAAATCAATTCCGGCATCGTTTGTCGATTCCACCAGCAGACTCAGGGTGCGGGCCCTGCCCTCCCCCTCCGGCTGGTCGCCACCGGCAAAGCCTCCCCCTTGCTGACCCTGACCGCCGAAGCCAGACTGGCCCTGCGATGGCGGCTGCCCCTGCTGCTGTTGCCCCTGCTGCTGCGCCTGTTGTTGCACCACTGTCTGACCGAGCTGGATCCCCTGCCCCGCCAACATGTCCCGCAGCCTGGGCATGGCCTGCTCCAGCATCTCCCGGGTCTGGCCATGCTGCACCACGAAGTGGACGTTGGCCTGGCTGGAGGCATCCATCTGGATTTGGATCTTCATCTTGCCAAGGCCCAGGGGGTCTAGCTGGATCTCCGCCTGCTGCAGCTTGTCCGCCAGCATCAGGTTCACCTTCTGGTGCAACTGGGCTGGCGCCTCCGGGGTGGCCAGCTTGAGATGCGGCAGGCTCTGGGGCTCCCGCCGCGCACTCACCTCGGCGGCCGGTTTGCCATCGCTGGTCTGGGCATGCTGCAGCGGCTGGCTTCCTTCGCTCGGCTCTGTGCCCTTGGCCTCGACCCCGAGCGACTTGCCCAGCTCATCGAGCTTGGATTTCTGCGCCGCCGGCTTGAGTTCCGCGGCGGCTCCGACGGCCACCGCGGGTTCGGCCTCCATCTGCTGGATGCCGGCCGAGAGCGCCGTCAGCGAGGCTTGCGGCCCCTGGGACTCGTGACGAGCCAGCGTCTGCTGGGGCGCCGTCAGCACGGGATCCGGGCTGGATGGGGCGGGCTGGGGAGTGGTGCCACTGGCCGTCGTCTCGGCTCTGGGGGTTGGGGCCGCGCTTGGCTTGGCCTCCCGGGTGTCGCCTGCCGGGCTCGCCTTGTCGCCCTCACCACCGGCAGTGCCAGGTTCTGGTGTGGCCTGGGCCCCACCCTGCGGCTCCACCCTGACCACGCCGGCGTCGAAGGCCCTGGCTGTGGTCGCGGAGGCCGCGCTGATCTGTTCGTCATGGAAAACTGGCTCGGACGGCTTCGTGCCCGCCACAGGCCCCTGGCTCGCCGGCGCAGAGACGGCCTCACCGGCCACTACCTTGGCCAGCAGGGCCGCCCGCGCCTCGCCGGACAAGGGTTCAGTCGCCACCGCGGCCGTTGGCTGACCGGCCTTGGCCGCCGCCGTGCTGTTTTCGGCAGTGGCCTGCTCGCTCTGCTGCGGCTCCGAGGGCTGGCCCTTGCCCGCGGCGACGGGTACCTTGCCAGCGGCAAGCCCGCCCTCTTCAACGTCAAGGGGGAGCGCCTCCGGGGCCTGCCCATCGGCGACCACCGGCGAGGCTGGTGCCGCTCCCGCCGTCACAGGCCCCGCAGCCTGTGACACAGGATGCGACTCGGGCGGCAAGTCATTGCCGTCGACGGTCGCCGTCACCTCCTGGGGGGGCAAAGCTGGGGGCACCACCAGGCTGACATCCTGCCTGAGGGAGGCCTGCAGCTGCTGCAGAAAATCCTCGGGGGGAAGCTCGGTCTCCTCAGATGGCGCCTTGGTGGGCAGCTCCTGATCGCCAGTTGTCTCGGCAGACGCCAAAGATTTGGCATCCGGGGTGACCGCAGCCAGGGCCTCGTCACCCCCTTGACTGGCCGATGGCTCCTGACCCAGCAGCTGGGCCATGGCATCGGCAAAGGCGGCCTTGCCGTCCGCCAGCGACAGATCCTTTCCTTCCACCCTGGCGAGGAGCGAGGGCGACAGGGCGCCGTCGGCAGGGATTGCCTGGCTGGGCGCTAGGTTCAACTTGGTCTCTATCATGCTGGGATCCCTGACGACAATCCTGTGATGACCGCACATCCGGGGGGCGGAGGCGGCGTCTTAGCCTGTGTTGGCAATAGAAAGCAAGTTACAGGCCAGAATGGTGATAGCGTCGCAGTATGGCGTAATCGTCCAGCATCTTCTGCTCCTGACGTTGCGCCTTAAGCTGCGCTCGTCCGGCCTGCTTCTCGAGCAGCAGCTCGACGGCCTTGCGCCGCTGCTGGGCTTCGAGCCACTGGGTGCGGCACTGGGCCAGCGCCTCGCGCACCTGCAACACCCCTTCATACTGCTGGGTCGCCGCATTTTCCAGCTTGTTGATGAAGGCGTGATACTGGCTGTTCTGCTGGGGCGTTATCCCCTGCAGGCCGCGATCCGTCCACTGCTGGTGGTAGATCTGGCGGTACTGGTTAAGTGCATTCTGCTGATCCATGAACAGCTTGAGATCCTGCTGGGCCTTGGCCAGCGCCATGGCAGCCTGCTGTTCGGCCTCCAGCAGTCGGCCCGCCAGCAACGTCAATCCTTTACTCATCACGACACTCCACCGGTTAACGCATCAGCGGCATGGCCACCATGTGCAGGGATTGCAGGCCCTCGTCGTAGGGAACCACCTCGCGCATTTTCTGCTGCAAGAACTGATCCAGATAGGGTTTCTGGATGATGGCCCTGTCGATGCGCGGATCCGATCCCTGGCTGTAGGCGCCTATGGTGATGAGATCCCGGTTTTGCTGATAGAGGGAGTAGAACTGCTTGAAGGCACGCGCCAGCTCCATGTGCTCCGGGGAGGTCACCATGGGCATGACCCGGCTGATGGATTTTTCGATGTCGATGGCCGGGTAGTGGCCCGCATCCGCCAGCTCCCGCGCCAGCACTATGTGGCCATCCAGGATGGCCCGCGCCGCATCGGCGATGGGATCCTGTAGATCGTCCCCCTCCGTCAGCACGGTGAAAAAGGCCGTGATGGAGCCCTGGCCGTCGCTGCCGTTGCCGGCCCGCTCCACCAGTGCCGGCAATTTGGCAAACACCGAGGGCGGGTAACCCTTGGTGGCCGGCGGCTCCCCCACCGCCAGGGCTATCTCGCGCTGGGCCTGGGCGTAGCGGGTGAGGGAGTCCATCAGCAGCAGCACGTTGAGCCCCTGCTCGCGGAAATACTCGGCGATGGCGAGCGCCGTCTCGCACCCCTTGAGCCGCATCAGCGGCGAGGCATCGGCTGGCGCCGCCACCACCACGGCGCGCTCGCGCCCCTCGGCGCCGAGGATCTCCTCGATGAACTCCTTCACCTCCCGGCCCCGCTCGCCGATGAGGCCCACCACCACCACATCCGCCACAGAGCCGCGGGTCATCATGCCGAGCAGCACCGACTTGCCCACGCCGGAGCCGGCGAACAGCCCCATGCGCTGGCCCCGCCCCACGGTGAGCACGGCGTTGATAGCGCGCACCCCCACATCCATGGGCTCATGGATGGGACGACGGGCCAGGGGGTTGATGCGATGCTGGGCGAACTGCACCGTCTGGGACGAGATGATGGGGCCCAGCCCGTCCAGGGGCTGGCCTATGCCGTCGATGACCCGGCCGAGCAGGTTCATGCCCACCGGGATGCCGTGATCCTCGGTGATGGGCACCACACGGGCACCGGGAATGATCCCCTTGAGCTGCTCGCTCGGCATCAGAAACAGCCGATCGCCGGAGAAGCCCACCACTTCGGCCTCCAGCATGCCATCCTGGGTGTCGATGCGGCACAGGGCCCCGATGGCGGCGCGGCAGCCGATGGCTTCCAGGGTCAGCCCCACCACCCGGGTGAGTTTGCCCGCCACCGGCGGTATGGGCGCGAGATCGCGGACCCGGTAGCCTTGCAGTCGACTGAGCAGGGATGCTGTCATCGCGCCTCCAGAGAGAAAGGGGAAAGAGGCCGGGAGCCTGCCGTCATTGTCACCAAGCCGGGAGACAGTGCGCAGCAACCTGGCTTCCCTGTGCCAGAGCGGGACAGGGTGTCAGTCGGCATTGTCACGAAGGGACATGGTGCGAAGCAGCGCGCACTCCCTATGCCAAACCGGGGAAGAGGGTCAGTCGGCATTGTCACGAAGGAAGTTGCGCAGCAGTTGATCGATGCGCCCCGACAGGGTCAGATCGATGCTGGAGAGTTCGGTGGCCAGCTGCAGATCCCCCGGGGAGAGGGTGGGATCGCTTTGCAGCCGCCAGTGACGCCGGGCACACTCCTCGGCGCCGAAGGCCTGCTCGACCCGGGCCACGTCGTCCGGGTGCAGCATCAGGGTGACCCCCTGCTCGGCGGCAGGCAGCAGGGCAAGACCCTGCTTGAGGGCCTCGAGCAACAGCCGCGGCGACGTCTCGGCCTCGTGGCGAATGAGGGCGCGGGCGAGCTGCTGGACTAGGGCGATGAGCTGCTGCTCCACGGCGCTGTCCTGCTCGCTCAGGGGATTGGCGAGGCGGGAGACGAGCCCCTGCCAGTGGGCAATCTCCTGCTCCACCTGGTCGCGGCCCATGGCCAGCCCCTCTTCGCGGCCCTGCTCCAGACCCGCTTGATGTCCCTGCTGCAAGCCTTCCAGCTTGCCCTCCTCCAGCCCCTTGGCAAAGCCGGCCTCTCGCCCCTCGGCCAGCCCCTCTTCCCAGGCGGCCTGGCGGATTGCCTCCACCTCTTCGGCGGTGATGCTGGGGGTCGGCTCCTCCGGCTGCTCTTGTGGCGGCATCTCGTCCGCCTGCTCCTGGCGATACCAGTCAGGGCCAAGCCCCAGGGCATTGCTCTGGATCTCGGATTCGACCTCCATCTCGGGCCAGCCCCAGGCTTCCACCCGGGTCTCGTCCGCCTCGGGCCTGACATAACCCCGCAGCTTGCTGTTCTTGTTATTCATGTGCGAAAGACACTCCTGGCGTGCCGGACGAAGGGGGCGACATCATCGCACATTCCATTGCCCATGGCTTAGAGGAACTCTTCGCCACCGCCAGCCCCCAGCATGATCTCGCCCGCGTCCGCCAGACGGCGTGCGGTGGAGAGGATCTCCTTCTGGGCGGCCTCCACCTCTGAGACCCGGATCGGCCCCATGGCTTCGAGATCGTCCGCCAGCATCTCGGCGGCCCGCTTGGACATGTTCTTGAAGACCTTCTCGCGCATCTGGTCGTCCGAGCCCTTGAGGGCCCGTTGCAGCAGATCCCCCGGCACTTCCCGCAGCAGGGTCTGGATGCCCCGATCGTCCACATCGATGAGGTTCTCGAACACGAACATCAAGTCCTGGATCTGCTGGCTCATCTCCTCGTCCGACTCGCGGATGGAGTCCATCAGCTGGCCTTCGATGTTGGTGTCCAGGTAGTTCATGATGTTGGCGGCAGCCTTGAGGCCACCCATCTTGGCCGCCTGGGCCCCGGCCGCACCGGCGAACTGCTTCTCCATGATGTCGTTGAGCTCTTGCAGCGCCGCCGGTTGCACCTCTTCGAGGTTGGCGATACGCATCACCAGATCCAGGCGCACCTGCTCCGGGAACTGGCTCAGTATCTCGGCGGATTGCTCCGGCTCCAGATAGGAGAGCACTATGGTCTGGATCTGCGGGTGTTCGTTCTGGATGATGCTGGCCACCTGGCGGGCATCCATCCACTTGAGGGAGTCTAGGCCGCGGGCGCCGGACCCCAGGATGATCTGATCCACCAGGTTGCTGGCCTTGTCCTCCCCGAGCGCCGCCACCAGGGCCTTGCGCACGAAGTCTTCACTGCCGATGCCGATGTTGGTGTATTTCTGGATGTCGTCGATAAATTGACGATGCACCGCCGCCACCCGGTCGTGACTGAAATCCGACATGGAGGCCATGGACATGCCGAGCCGCTGCACCTGCTTGGGCTCGAGATGACGGAAGATCTGGGCGGCATCCTCCTCGTTGAGGCTCAGCATCAAGACCGCCGCCATCTCCATCCCGGCCATCTGGTCGAGGATCTGGCGCTGGTTGTCGGTAATCTCGTTACCGGTGACTTGGTTTTTCTTCTCTTCAGGCATCTCGGTTCGTTACCCATTCTTTGATGACCTGAGCGGCCAGGTCTGGTTCATTCGCTACCAAGGCACGCACGGCCTTGAGCAGGTCCTCGTCACGGTGCAAGTCAGGCAGCTTGAGCTGGCCATCCCGCAGGCCGAACACCGGCTCGGCCTCGGCCTGGGCCGCCAGCAGGCTCAGCTCGTCGTCCCCGCCCAGCACTGTGTGGTTGTCGAAGTCCAGCTCCCCTTCCGGCTTGGCATCCGGGTAGAGCAGGCGCTTGAGCATGGGCCGCACCACTGTGACGATGAGCACTATGATGACCAGCACCGAGGCGGCGATGCGTACCGCGCGCCAGAACCAGGGCTGCTCGTAGAGGGGCATGTCGGCCACGGCTTCCAGCTCGGGGCGGTTGAACGGAATGGCGACCACCTCCAGGGTGTCTCCCCGGGTCACGTCGAAGCCGAGGCCGCCGCTGAGCAGACGGCGCAGGGTATCGAGCTCGGCCTGGCTGCGGGCTTCCCGGGTGACGGCTCCGTCGGCGCCGGGAGTGGCCTTGTAATCCACCGCCACCGACACCGTCATGCGGCGGATGCCGCCCTGCTGGCGCCGGATGTGGCTGACCGTGGTGTCCAGTTCGAAGTTGCGGGTCGCCTCCTTGCGGGAGCGGCCGGAAGAGCCGGTTCCCCCTTCCGCGCCGGCGGCCTGCTCGGGAATGCTGGAGGCGGCGGGCGGCTGATTGGTGAGCGCGCCAGGCACGCCGCCATTGCTGCCGTTGGCGCTGTTCTCTTCTACCGTCATCTCGGAGCGCACCGCCGGCAAGTCCGGATTGTAAGTCTTGCGGGTCTGCTCCTGCTGGGAGAAGTCGAGGGAGAGATCGACCTCCGCCGTATAGTTGTCGGCCCCCAGCACCGGGATCAGAATGGCGTCAATTTTTTGTTTGTATTCGAGCTCCTGCTTCTGCTGCATCGCAAACTCCTTGCGAGTCTGGGCAGAGAGCGGGTCCTGGGAGCCGGAGTTGAGCAGGCGGCCGTTCTGATCGGTCACTGTGACGCGGGTCGGCTCCAGGCCGTGCACGGCGGAAGCGACCATGTCGACGATGGAGTCCACTTCTCCCTGGCCCAGCGCAGCCCCTTTCAGGCTCAGCACCACTGTGGCGCTCGGCTTGCGTTCGTTGCGGGCGAACACGTTGTCCTTGGGGATGGCCAGCAGCACCTGGGCCTTGGCGACGTTCTGGAACTGCTCGATGGCGCTCGCCAGCTGGCGCTCGCGGCTCAGTTTCAGACGCTCGCTCTCCATCCGCTGGCTGACCCCGAAGCTGGAGTCCTTGAGCAGTATGGCTTCGCCATCGTTGCTGGCCTCGCTGCTGCTGGCGAGGCCGGCGCGGGTCAGGCGCAGCCGGATGTCCGCATAATTCTCGGCACTGACCAGCACGCTCTTGCCATCGACCTGATAGGGGATCTTCTGCTGATCCAGGTAATCCAGGGTGGAAACCAGCTCCTGGGTGTTGAAGGTGCCGAGGGGACGCATCTCCGGCTCCTTGCCCCACAGCAGGATGAAGACGGCGATGGCCAGACAGATGGTCAACCCCAGGATCAGGGTGATCTGCCGCAACACATCGGTGTTGGACAAGAAGCCCAGGGCCGAGCTCTTCTGCTCGTGCTCATCGAGGGCGGCAGCCCCCTCGTTGTTCATCAGCAGATCGCCGTTTGGATCGTTAGCCACTCTTCAGGTCCTTATTGCTGACATCTTCATGATGCTCGGTCGCCATGGGGCCGAGTTACACTGGCATGTTCATGATGGTCTTGTAGGCATCGACCATCTTGTTACGCACCTGCACCGTCGCCTCGAAGGCGATGGAGGATTTCTGCCCGGCGATCATCACCTCGGACAGGTCCACCGACTTGTCGCCCATATCGAACCGGGTGCGCAGATCGTTGGCGCTGCCCTGCAATTCGTTGACGTTGCCCAATGCCTGTTGCAGCATCTGACCGAAATCCGAGTTGACCGGACGACCGGGCTGGGTCAGCGGCGTGGCACCGGCTTCTACCTTGAGTGCCTGCATCTCTTGCATCAGGCTGCTTGCGCTTATTTCCATCTTCCCTTCCCAGACAAATCATTGACACTGGCAAGCCTTAAGCAATTAGAGTGCCAACCGGAAAGAGGGGCAGGCCACCTGCGCCGAGGGACCGCCACAAGCGGGCGCCCTGGCCCCACCTCATGTCACCCCAGCACCAGCTTCAGGTAGCCGAGATGCAGATCGTAGTGCTCGTCCGCTGGCAGCTTGACCAGCACCTCGTCGTGCAGGAAGTGCGCCTTCTCGGTGGCCTGCACAGGGGCCACCAGGCCCACCTTCACCAGCCTGGCGACGATGGCATGGGCCAGCGCCATGGTCCCCTCGCCCGCCCGTCCCCAGCCGAAGGCGACCCCCTTTGCCGCCCCTTCCGTCAGGGGCTCGACCTCATCGCCATTGACCCAGAGGACCATGGGGCTGCCCTGCTGCAGCCGCAGACAGATGCTCTGCCGCTCCCACTCCCGGCGCCAGTCCACGGCAGATTCAGATGCCTGGGTCATGTCACTCTCCTTGTTCAACGACTGTGTCTTGCTTTCGCCCATGAAAAAGAGGGCCGAAGGCCCCCTTTTTACTGCAAGTCACGTCATTTAAACAGGCAGTATTTCAACATGATAAAAGAAAAATACCGGATCGCTGTCAGCGACTGCCGTCACTTGTTCAGATCGTCATCCAGCCAGTATTTGGAACCCGAGATATTGGCATCGAGCAGCAGTCCCTTCTCCCCTATCTGGTAGATGGCCATGCCGCCATTGTACTTGGCGGTCAGCTCGGCGCTCTCCTTGCCGGCCACGGCCCCCACTTCGGAGGTGGCCTCCCAGCCCTTGTTGACGAAGGCATCGAACCTGGCCTTGTCTTCAAACAGCACCACCTGCTGGTAGAACTTGCCCCCCATGCCGGCGGCCAGCCCGGCGCCAAACATCTTCATATAGGTGTGCTTGCCCGTCTTGCGATTGATGGCAACCCCGGACCCCTGGTTGGTGTGCACCATCAGGGAGAACTTGCGCGAGTCGAACACCGCATAGCCATAGGCCTTGTCAAACAGCAGCTTGGCGGAGGGTTGCTCGTTGAACAAGCGCACCAGGGCGGTATCGGCCATGGTATCCAGGGCGGTTCTGGCCTCGGCGGGGGTCTTGGGTTCGAGCATGGTGTCGAGCTTCTTGTCGGCGGCCGTCAACCACTCCTTGCCGGTGGCGGTGCTCTCTTCCGTCCAGGCGCCCGCCTTGTTGTAGGCATCGGCTCCCCAGCTGGAGACAGACTCCCAGGTCGCCTTGGAGAAGTCGGTGATCCCCTGCCAGGCTTCCTTGCTGGTGTCGCTCACCGCGGTGCCAAGCTCGGAGGCCGCTTCCTTCAATTTCGCCCAGTCGGCATGGCTGGGACCAGATGCAAGTGCCAGGACGGCGGCAATCAACCAGGATCGGCTCTTCATTGTGTGCTCCTTAAATATCCCATCAGCGGACATGTCACCCTATCAGATTTAAGCCAACTCAAAGAAGTCCTGAGTGGTTGTCCCCTCGCCCCGGATCCACCAAGGCCAGGCTTCCCTGCCAGCGAGAGAAGAGGCGGCCACCGCCATCATGAGCAGGCACCGCCTCCCTGACGACAAGGGACAGAAGCTGACCGTAAATATTGTTCGGCCTGACAACCTCGGTTGTATAGTTTTTGGTTAGCCATTCCGGTAAAATCCGCGCCCTTGAATAAGAGCCACCTAAGAGTGATTGAGCGATGTCCAACACAAAACAGGCCCCCAAAGTAGGATTCGTCTCCTTGGGTTGCCCCAAAAATCTGGTCGATTCCGAGCGTATCCTGACCCAGCTGCGTACCGAAGGGTACGATGTGGTGCCCAGCTATGACGATGCGGAGCTGGTGGTGGTCAACACCTGCGGCTTCATCGACAGCGCGGTACAGGAGTCGCTGGAAGCCATCGGCGAGGCCCTGGCCGAAAACGGCAAGGTGATAGTCACCGGCTGCCTCGGCGCCAAAGAGAACCAGATCCGCGAGATCCACCCCAAGGTGCTCGAGATCACCGGTCCCCACGCCTATGAAGAGGTGCTGGGCCACGTCCACAAATACGTGGCGAAGCCGACCCACAACCCCTTCACCAGCCTGGTGCCGGCCCACGGCGTCAAGCTGACCCCGCGCCACTACGCCTATCTGAAGATCTCCGAAGGCTGCAACCACCGTTGCACCTTCTGCATCATCCCCTCCATGCGCGGGGATCTGGTGAGCCGCCCCATCGGCGAAGTACTGGCGGAAGCCAAGCGCCTGAAAGAAGCCGGCGTGAAGGAGATCCTGGTCATCTCCCAGGACACCTCCGCCTACGGCGTGGACGTCAAGCACCGCACCGGTTTCTACGACGGCATGCCGGTCAAGACCAGCATGGTGGCCCTGTGCGAGGAGCTGGCCAAGCTCGACATCTGGGTACGCCTGCACTACGTCTACCCCTATCCCCACGTGGATGACGTCATACCGCTGATGCGCGACGGCAAGGTACTGCCCTACCTGGACATCCCGTTGCAACACGCCAGCCCGCGCATCCTGAAGCTGATGAAGCGCCCGGGTACCGTCGAGCGCACCCTGGAGCGGATCCAGAAGTGGCGCGAGATCTGCCCCGAGATCACCCTGCGCTCCACCTTCATCGTCGGCTTCCCCGGCGAGACCGAAGAAGAGTTCCAGATGCTGCTGGACTTCATCGACAAGGCTGAACTGGACAGGGTTGGCTGCTTCAAATACAGCCCGGTCGAGGGTGCCAAAGCCAACGAGCTGCCGGATCCTGTGCCGGAAGACGTCCAGGAAGAGCGCTTCCAGCGCTTCATGGAGCTGCAGCAGCAGGTCTCAGTTCGCAAGCTGGCCCGCAAGGTCGGCAAGGAGATGACTGTGCTGATCGACGAAGTAGACGAAGAGGGCGCCACCGGCCGCTCCTTCGCCGATGCCCCCGAGATCGACGGCCTGGTCTACCTGAACGGTGAAACCGGCCTCAAACCCGGCGATCTGGTCAAGGTCCGCATCGATGAAGCGGACGAATACGACCTGTGGGCCAGCCTGATAGGCTAAGTCCGCAGTCCATGATGGCGCCTGCCCGGCAGGCGCCAATAAAAAAGCCAGTCAGTGACCCTGACTGGCTTTTTTTATTGGCCGCACAAAATGGTTATGCGCGCTGAAGCAGGCCGCAAGCTGCTGCACCAGACGTCACCAGATCAGCGCTTCTGACGAGGGCTAGATGCCGGTATCCGCCACCATCACCAGAACATGAAGACCTTTATCATTGACCTCCTCAAGGGCCTTGAAACCATGACGGCAATAAACGCCACCGGTCAGGTTCTCGGTTTGCAAGTACAGTTTGCTGATCCCCGCCCTGCGGGCACGGCTGAGGATCTCTGTTACCAACAAGGAGGCGACCCCCTGCCCGCGCGCTTTTTCAACCACATATACCCCACCCAACCAATGCTCGTACTCGGGAAATATCGCCATTTCACGGATCTTGAGCTCGGCAGCCCCCACCCATTCACCGGCCTGGCGGGCCAGTACCATCAGCGGAGCCCGGTCAACCTGGGTGGCCGCCATGACCTTGGCCAGCACCTGATCTTGAGTAAAGCGACCACTGTCGCGGCACCATTCGTCAAAATACCATGAGGCAACCACGCCTGCGGCAGATGGCGCATCCGCCAGTAACAACAACTCCATAAAACCTCTTTTGCGTATAACCCATGACCTGCAGGGAGGAATGAACACGGCGAGGCGAAACCCAGGGTCGCACTCGCGAGCGGCGAGGCTCCGAGACCGGCATGTTCTAGACAAGGTTATCGAATGGATATCATAACCAGCCGGGGAGTGGAAGGGATCGGGAGCCAAGGCGCACTTTCCCGCCATGACCCAGCAACCGGTTCTGCAGCTGGCGCGGCAGATCGGCCGGGATGAAGCTAAAGGTGGTCTTGGCCTGCCCGGTCGAGGTGACATGGAGTCGGACCCCAGACCGGCCACGGCAACGTTGAAGACCTGTTTCCCGTTGGCCTGGCGCAGATTGTCCACCCGGCTCAGAGGTCCCCAGCTATGACGATGCGGAGCTGGTGGTGGTCAACACCTGCGGCTTCATCGACAGCGCGGTACAGGAGCCGCTGGAAGCCATCGACGAGGCCCTGGCCGAGGCCAAGCGCCTGAAAGAGGCTGGCGTGAAGGAGATCCTGGTCATCTCCCAGGACACCTCCGCCTACGGCGTGGACGAGGTCCGCATCGACGAGGCGGACGAGTACGATCTGTGGGCCAGCCTGATCAAGTAATCCGCTAACGGATGTGGCGCCCGAAGCCAGTCAGTGAATGCTGACTGGCTTTTTTATTGCCCCAAATCAGCCAACACGAAAACCCTTGGCAGCCGGCGCCGGCTCCTTGCGCAAATAGGACGCCCCCCATCATCACCCGACTCAGCGGGATATGCCCCTTAGTGAGCCAGCGCACAGTTCTGCCCCGCCCCCCGGTTCGCTTGTTTCAAGCTCAAAATAAAGCCACTTAAGGGGAGCAAAAACGAGCACGATCCACTTCACACTATCGTCTTTGAATTGTCATAAAAGGTGACTTGGTACTTTGTGAGAATTAATGCAAGCGTATAATTTAAAAGGATTAAAAATAGAGTTTGACGATAATGACGAGAGAGTCCGAGTTTTTACGATATCGACGAAATGAAGAGTTGTTGTTTTCCTGTTAACTCTGCTTTTCTAAGGGCGTTGGATGACACAACTACAAGGGTGCAAAACCTGACCAACATTGAGGGCCGGCATCCAAGCATGGGATCCGGTGCTCCATTCCAAAACCATGGAAGACCAATAAGAAAGGAAAAAATATGCTTGCCAAAGTATCCAAAATCGCTACCTCAGTCATGCTGGGAACCCTGATGCTAGGTGCCGCCGGCACCGCCATGGCCGCCGAGAACAAGACGGTGCTGACCCTGGTCGCGCAACAGGAGACCGCATGGGTCAAGAACTTCAACCCCTTCCTGCAGGCCGGTCTGCTGCACACCACCCGTCACTTCATCTACGAGCCGCTGGTGATCTTCAACGATATGCAGGGTGGCAAACCCGTCTATCGTCTGGCCACCCACTACGCCTTCAGCGATGACCTGAAGTCGGTCACCTTTGACCTGCGCGAAGGGGTCAAGTGGTCCGATGGTGAAGCCTTCACCGCCGACGACATCCTCTTCTCCTTCAACCTGGTCAAGGCCAACAAGGCGCTGGACGAGCGCTCCATCTGGACTCAGATCAAGGGTGTCGAGAAGCTGGGTGAGCACAAGGTCAAATTCGACCTGGCCGAGGTCAACACCAACGTGGTGAACGACCTGGTGCTGGTGCCCATAGTCCCCGAGCATCAGTGGAAGTCGGTAAAAGACCCGGTTGCCTTCACCAACGACAAGCCGGTCGGCACAGGTCCCTTCACCGAAGTGGACAACTTCTCCGCCCAGCTCTATACCCAGTGCCGCAACCCGCACTACTGGGACAACGCCAACCTCGCCATCGACTGCCTGCGCATGCCGCAGATGGCCACCAACGACCAGGTACTGGCTGCTGTGATGAAGGGTGACGTGGACTGGTTCGGCTCCTTCGTGCCGGACATCGAGCGCCTCTACGTCGGCAACGATCCCAAGAACAACAAGTACTGGTTCCCCGCCTCCGGCACTGTGGCGTTCAACGTCAACTTCCAGAGCAAGAACCCGGGCAATAACGAAGCCTTCAACGACATCAACTTCCGCCGCGCCTTCTCCATGGCGATGGACCGCCAGTCCATGGTGGACATCGCGGGCTACGGTTACCCGACCGTCAACGAATACCCCTCAGGTCTGGGCAAGGCATTCGCCTCCTGGGACAACCCGGACGTCGAGAAGAAATACGGCAAGTACAACAAGTTCGACCTGGAAGGTGCCAAGGCTCTGCTGAAGGAAGCGGGCTACAAGGACTGTGACGGCGACAAGTTCCTCGACACCCCGAGCTGCAAGAAGATCGAGTTCAAGGTGCTGGTACCGAACGGCTGGACCGACTGGGTCAACACAGTCCAGATCGGTGTGGAAGGGCTGCAGGCCCTGGGTCTGAACGCCAAGACCTCCACCCCGGAAGCCACCGTCTGGACCGAGAACCTGATCACAGGTGACTTCGACGTCGCCCTGCAGGGGTACTTTGCCGGTGCCAACCCGCACAAGTACTTCGAGACCGCCTTCCACTCCCGCAACATGGGTGAGCGCGGCAACCGCTTCGCGGCGCCCCGTTACAAGGATCCCGAGCTCGACAAGCTGATCGATGACTTCACCCAGACCGCCGATGCGGCCAAGCAGAAGGAGATCATGTTTGCCATCCAGGAACGCGTCGGTGCCAACCAGACCATCATCCCGGTGTTCAACAACCCGACCTGGTACGAATACAGCACCAAGCGCTTCAATGGCTGGTTCAGTGCCGACAACCCGGTCGCCAAGCCGCAGGTACACCCGGACACCCCGGAGCGTCTGCTGCACGTGTTGTCACTCAAGCCAAACAGCTAATCACCTCGGCCCCCTGCGGGGGGCCTTTTTCCCCGCCATGTCTTCCATCCCCCGTCTTTGCCGGGGTTGGGGGAGCTTTGCCCGGCGCGGGGCAGGCTTGCAGTAAAAGGTATCACCATGGGATTTATACTTAGACGCTTCTCCTTCTATCTGGTCGCCTTCCTGGTGGCCGCCACCATCAACTTCCTGCTGCCCAGAGCCATGCCCGGAGATCCCGTCTCCGTCATGTTCGCCCGGGCCGGCGCCATGATGGAACCAGCCGCCCTCGAGGCCCTCAAGGCCACCTTCGGGTTCGTTGACGGTCCCATCACCACCCAGTTTCTCGCCTATGTGAAGAGTGTCTTCACCTGGGATCTCGGCACCTCGGTGCGCTACTACCCCCAACCGGTCGCTGACGTGCTCGGCCGCGCCATCGGCTGGACCCTGTTCCTGGTGGGCACCTCCACCATACTGAGCTTCTCCATCGGCTCCATCGTCGGCATCTTCGCCGCCTGGTACCGGGGGGGACGCATGGACAGCATCCTCTCCCCGCTCACCCTGGTGATGCAGGCCATTCCGCCCGTGGTGGTCTCCCTGCTCGCCCTCTTCCTGTTCGGAGTCAGTCTCGGCTGGCTGCCCATCGGCTACGCCTACAGCCCGGAGATCACCGCCGATTTCGGTTGGGAACACATCAAGAGCATCATGCTGCACGCCATCATGCCGGTGGGCACCCTGGCCATGGTGCAGGTGGGGGGTTTCCTCATCACCATGCGCAACAACATGATCAACCTCCTGGGTGAGGACTACATCACCATGGCCAAGGCCAAGGGGCTCTCCAGCAACAGGGTCATCTTCAACTACGGCGCCCGCAACGCCGTGCTGCCCAGCGTCACCGCCCTCTCCATGGCGCTCGGCTTCGTCATCGGTGGCTCCCTCATTACCGAGGTGATCTTCAACTACCCGGGCCTGGGGCTCACCCTCTACCAGGGCATCCTGGCCCGCGACTACCCGCTCATTCAGGGGCAACTGCTCATCATGACCATCACCATGCTCAGCTTCAACTTCCTGGCGGACGTGCTCTATGTCTTCCTGGATCCCCGTCTGCGTACAGGAGGCAAATAAGATGCGTATGCCGACTATTTTAAAAATCCTGCTGGGCAACAAGAAGGCCGCCTTCGGCCTCGCCATCGTGGTCACCTTCGTGCTGATGGCCCTGTTTGCCCCGCTGCTCGCCAGCAACGAGCCCACCAAGCGCGTTGCCCGCCCGCACCAGCCCCCCAGCGTGGAGCTGGTGATGGGCTCCAACCGCATGGGCCACGATCTCTGGGCCCAGTTCACCAGCGGTGCCCGCATCTCCCTGATGGTGGGCTTCGGGGCTGGCCTGCTGGTGTGCGCCCTCGCCATCGGTATCGGCATCACCGCCGGTTACTTCGGCGGCGTGGTGGACGAGTGCCTCACCTTCCTGATGAACGTGGTGCTGGTGATCCCCAACCTCCCCCTGCTGCTGGTATTGGCAAGCTTTATCGGGGAGGCGTCACCGACGGTGATCGCCCTCATCATCGGCTTTACCTCCTGGGCCTATGGCGCCCGGGTGATCCGTGCCCAGACCCTGGCGCTGCGGGAGAAAGAGTTCGTCATCGCCGCCGAAGTGCTGGGGGAGCCGGCCTGGCGCATCATACTGGTGGAGATACTGCCCAATCTCATCTCCATCATAGGGGTGAGCTTCATCGGCTCCATCATCTACGCCATCGTCACCGAGGCGACCCTGGAGTTCCTGGGACTCGGCGACCCCACAGTGGTCAGCTGGGGCATCATGCTCTACAACGCCCAGACCTCCAGCGCCATCCTGGTAGGCGCCTGGTGGGAAATCCTGGCCCCCTGCTTCGCCATCGCCACCCTGGGGGCGGGTCTGGCCATGCTCAACTTCGCCATCGACGAAATCGCCAACCCGCAACTGCGCTCCCACAAGGGCCTGCGTCGCTGGAAGCAGCTCGCCGTCCCGGTCACCGTCGCTCAGGAGAAGACAGCATGAGCTCGCAACAACCCCTGCTGTCGGTACGCCAGCTCTGCGTCGACTACATCACCGAGAACGGCGACGTGCGCGCCGTCAACTCGGTCAGCTTTGACATCATGCCGGGTGAGGTGTTCGGCCTCGCCGGCGAGTCCGGCTGCGGCAAGTCCACGGTCGCCTTCTCGGTGGCGCGCCTGCACAAGCCGCCCGCCTACATCAGCGGCGGCGAGATCCTGTTCAAGGGGGAGAACATCCTCGCCTTCGACGACGAGCGGCTGCGCAGCTACCGCTGGCGCCAGGCGAGCGTGGTGTTCCAGTCCGCCATGAATGCCTTGAACCCGGTGCTGCGCATGGAAGAGCAGTTCTGTGACGTGCTGCTGGCCCACAACCCCGGCATGACCCGCTACGAGGCGATCAAGCGCGCCCAGGAGCTGCTGGAAATAGTCGACATCCACCCGAGCCGGCTCAAGGACTACCCGCACCAGTTCTCCGGCGGCATGCGCCAGCGGCTGGTGATCGCCATCGCCATGGCCCTCAACCCCGAGCTCCTGATCATGGATGAGCCCACCACGGCACTGGATGTGGTGGTGCAGCGGGAGATACTGCAGAAGGTCTACGCCCTCAAGGCGAAGTTCAACTTCTCCATTCTCTTCATCACCCACGACCTTTCGCTCATGGTCGAGTTCTGCGATCGCATCGGCATCATGTACGCCGGCGAACTGGTGGAGGTGGCGCCGGCCAAGGCGATACTGACCGCGCCCCTGCACCCCTACACCAAGGGGCTCGGCAACTCCTTCCCGCCCCTGCACGGCCCGAAAACCGTGCTGGAGGGGATCCCCGGCACCCCCCTCAACCTGCTGGAGGTGCCGGTCGGCTGCCGCTTCCAGGCCCGCTGCGGCAAGGTGCACGAGCGCTGCCGCCAGGAGTACACCCGGCTGGCCGAGATCCGGCCCGGGCAGCAGGCCGCCTGCCACCTCTATGACTCGGCCGAGGAACAACTGGACCACCCCATCTATCTGGACAAGGCCGCTGGCTGTTAAGGATGTCTGTCATGCAAATCGCCCAAACCGACGCGCCCATCATCGAGGTCCAGCATCTCTACAAGGACTTCGCCGTCAACTCCAATGCCATCAAGAGCGGCAAGATGCGGGCCCTCTCCGACATCACCTTCAACCTCCACCGGGGCCGCGCCCTGGCGGTGGTGGGGGAGTCGGGCTCCGGCAAGAGCACCATCGCCAAGATCATCGCCAAGATGTACAAGCTCTCCAACGGCCGCATCCTCTACCGGGGCCGGGATCTGGAGGAGTTCAACAAGGGCACCGCCCTGCTGGACTACCGCCAGAGCGTGCAGATGGTGTGGCAAGACCCGTTCGGTTCGCTCAACCCGACCCACACCATCTACCACCACATAGCCCGCCCCCTGCTGCTGCACAGCAAGGTGAGCGACAAGCGGGATCTGCCCGACATGGTCTATGGCCTCCTTGAAAAGGTGGGGCTGACCCCGGCCAAGGCGACGGCGGCCAAATACCCCCACCAGCTCTCCGGCGGCCAGCGCCAGCGGGTCAACATCGCCCGCAACCTGGCGGTGGAGGCAGAAGTGGTGCTGGCGGACGAGCCCACCTCCATGCTCGACGTCTCCATTCGCATCGGCATCCTCAACCTGATGGAGCAGATGAAGAACGAGCTCGGCGTCTCCATGCTCTACATCACCCACGACATCGCCACCGCCCGCTACGTGGCGGAAGATCTCGCGGTGATGTACGTGGGCCACATGGTGGAGTGGGGCGAGGTGGACGAGATACTGCACCACCCCCAGCATCCCTATACCCAGCTGCTCATCTCGGCGGTGCCGGATCCGGAGAAGAGCATCCATGCCGAGCTGGAGGGGGGCCGCAAGGGGGAGATCCCGCTCTGGACGCCGGAATCCCGGGGCTGCCCCTTCGCCGGTCGCTGCCATCAGGCCATGGCGCGCTGCAAGGAGAGCCTGCCCCCCGTGACCAAGCTTGCCGACAACCACTTCGTGCGCTGCTACCTGCACGAATAAGCCAGCCCCCCGCTCAGGGGGCGGCCTTACCGGCCCGCGATACCTTCACCCGGGCCTCCTCGCGAGGCCCCTTCATTGCCCCAGACCAGGGAGTAAAGCTGGATGGAACTCTTGATCAATCAGGTGGGTTACGATTGTGACGGACACAAGATTGCCCTGCTGCAGACCGCCGCCGACGTGGAAATAAGCGGCCTGGTGCGACTGCGCCGCCTGCATGATGACCGCCTCCTGCTGGAGGTTCCTCTCCAGGCCGCAGGCCAGGTGCCCGGCTGGCAGGGACGTGCCTACTGGCGTGCCGACTTCAGCGCCTTCAAGGAGTCCGGCCACTACCGGCTGGAGGCGATCACCGCACAAGGCATAGTCCGCTCCACCCGCTTCGCCATAGGTCAGGATCTGCTGATCGGCCGCTGCCTCTCCGATGTCATTCACTACTTCAAGGGCCAGCGTGCCAGCGGCGCCTTCGATAGAGCCGACCGCAGCGCCCGACTGTTTGGCACCGACCAGCGCAAGGATGTGCACGGCGGCTGGTTCGATGCCAGCGGCGACATGAGCAAATACCTGAGCCACCTCTCCTACGCCAACTACCTCAACCCCCAGCAGACCCCCCTGGTGGTATGGAGCCTGCTCAAGAGCCGGGCGCTCCTGGCGACGCGCCGCGACATCGACGGGCTGAACCTCTGCAAGCGGCTCAGTGACGAGGGGCTGCACGGGGCGGATTTTCTCTGCCGGATGCAAGATGAGAGCGGCTTCTTCTACATGACGCTGTTCGACAAGTGGAGCAAGGATCCCGAGCAGCGCGAGCTGTGCGCCTACGCCACCCAGCAGGGGCTCAAGTCAGCCAACTGGCAGGCGGGTTTCCGGCAAGGGGGCGGCATGGCCATCGCCGCCCTGGCCCGGGCCGCCCGCGAGCAGACCGGCGGCGACTTCGATACCAGCCACTATGCCGAGGCGGCCAGGCGCGGCTACCTGCACCTGCGCGAGCACAACCTCGCCTATCTGGACGACGGTCGCGAGAACATCATCGACGACTATTGCGCCCTGCTGGCGGCGGTCGAGCTGACCCAGACCCTTGGCCGCGACTGGCTCGGGGAGGCAAGGGAGAGGGCCGGCAGGCTCTGCGCCCGCCAGCGCCCCCACCCCGAGCTCGGCCACTACTGGAGTGCCAACGACGACGGCTCGCGTCCCTACTACCACGCCGCCGAGGCGGGTCTGCCGGTGCTGGCCCTGCTGGAATACCTGGGGGTCGAGCCGGATCAGGATCGCCGCGCCCGGGTGAATGCCGTGGTGCAGCAGGCGCTGGCCGCCGAGCTGGCCCTCGCCGCCCGGGCGGGCAACCCCTTCGCCCTGGCACGCCAATATGTGAAGGGGGTGGACGAAGACCCCCGCATCAGCTTCTTTATGCCCCACCACAACGAGTCCGGTTACTGGTGGCAGGGGGAGAACGCCCGGCTGGCCTCCCTGGCCGCCATGGCCTTCGCTGCGGCCCGCCACTTCCCCCAGCAGAGCCCACTCCTGATGACGTTCGGCCAGCGCCAGCTCGACTGGATCCTCGGGCAAAACCCCTTCAACGCCTGCATGCTGGCGGGGCACGGCATCAACAACCCGAGCTACACCGCCGGTTATCCCAATGCCCTCGGCGGCATCTGCAACGGCATCACCGCCGGGTTCGATGACGAGGCTGAGGTCGCCTTCATTCCCGAGGAGTACAGGGATCGGCTGGATCAGAACTGGCGCTGGGGGGAGCAGTGGATCCCCCACGCCGCCTGGTTCGCCCTGGCCATCAGTTGGCAGAGTGCGCCGGAGGCTCGTCATGATTGAGACGTACAAGGATCGGCTCGGACATCATTGGCGCAGGAGAGAGCAGTGGATCCTCCAATCATTCAGCCTGGTTTGCCCTGGCCATCAGCTGGCAGAGTGCGCCGGAGGCTCGTCATGATTGAGACGCACAAGGATCGGCTCGGACATCATTGGCGCAGGAAAGAGCCGTGGATCCTCCAATCATTCAGCCTGGTTCGCCCTGGCCATCAGCTGGCAGAGTACGCCGGAGGCTCGTCATGATTGAGACGTACAAGGATCGGCTCGGACATCATTGGCGCAGGAGAGAGCCGTGGATCCTCCAATCATTCAGCCTGGTTGGCCCTGGCCATCAGCTGGCAGAGTGCGCCGGAGGCTCGTCATGATTGAGTACTGGGTCGGGGTCGATGGCGGAGGGACCCACACCCGCGCCCGCATTCGGGACAAGGGGGGCAGAGTGCTGGGAGAGGGGCGCGCCGCGGGCTCCAATCTGGAGCTCGGCATTGCGCTCGCCCACGCCAATGTGCTGGCGGCCATCGAGCAGGCCCGCCTTGAGGCAGGGCTCCCCCGGGAGAGTAAGCAGCAAATGGGGGTGGGGCTGGCGCTGGCCTCCGCCGAGCTGCCCGACTGCTACCAGGCCCTGCTCGAGATGCCCTTCCCCTTTGCCAGCGTGCGGCTCACCTCCGACGCCTTCGGCGCCTGCCTGGGCGCCTTTGGTGGTCGGGAGGGGGCCATCCTCATCGCCGGCACAGGGTCAGCCGGGCTCATCTACCGCCATGGCCAGCTCCATAGCTGCTCAGGGCGAGGCTTTCCCATCTCGGATCTCGGCAGCGGTGCCTGGCTGGGGCTGCGCGCCATCCAGCAATCCCTGCTCTGCCACGACGGTATCCTGCCCCCCAGCCTGCTCGCCGTGCGCCTGCTCGATCATTTCAAGCGGGATCAGGCGGAGGTGGTGCGCTGGGCTGCCCGCGCCATTCCCGCCGACTATGGCCGCTTCGCCCCCTGGGTGTTCGACGCCGCCAGCGACGGGGATGAGCTCGCCAACCAGCTGCTGGACGAAACCTGCGCCCAGTTGCAGACCCTGCTGGAGGGCATGGGGCAGCTGGGAGCCGACCGCATCGCCCTGCTTGGCGGCGTCGGCATGCGCCTGGCCCCTCGCCTGGGACACCTCAACCTGGTTCCCCCGCAAGCCGATGCGCTGGAAGGCGCCATCCTGTTTGCCCAGTCGGAGGCCTACCCATGCCTGCATCCTTAAGCCCTGCCCGGCGTGAACGATACGCTGGAGAGGGCACAGCCCCGTTTGCCCAGCCGGAGGACTACCCATGCCTGCATCCCTTAGCACTGTCCACGCCGAGCCACCTGCGCGAGAGGACCCCATCTTGTTCACCCCATCAGAGGAATACCCATGTCTGCACCCCTGATCCATACCCAGATCGACCGTCGCGACGGTGAAGACGTCTGGTTCCGCTTCACCCTGAGCCAGCTCCCGGCCAGCCCTTGGAAGCTGCACTTCTGCCTGGCCCGTCAAATCGATCCCCAGTCGGTGGAAGGGGGATCCCTGGCACGCCAGAGCGGCAGCTACAAGGTGCTGGTGCCTCATGAGGGAGTCAGCGAGCTGCGTTTTTGCTGCCGCAACACCCCCATCAAGCGCTACTCCGACCTGCCCCAAGGCTTCTTCCTCAGCCTGACGGACGAAGGTGCCCAGCCGCTGCTGCAACCCCTGGTGCAGGCGGGCCTGGATCTCGGCCTGCCGCCGAGTCCGGCGGCGGCCCCCGATCTGCCCGAGGTGGAGCCCGCCAACGGCATAGTGCCCCAGCCGACTCAGCTGCGACTGCCGGAAGGCAACTTCCGCCTGGCCGAGCGGGCCCATGTCAGCGGCCCTGTCTCCCTCGCCCCCCTGCTGGCCCATTTCAACGAGCTGACGGGGCTCGCCCTGACCCAGGATCACGACGCCGAGATCCACCTGGTCGAGGCACAGCTCCCCCAGGAGGCTTACCAGCTCGTCATCACCACAGAGGAGATCCGCATCCGGGCTGCCGGCGAGGCTGGCTGGCGCCACGGTCTGGTGACCCTGGCCCAGTGGGTCCTGCAACACGGGGAGAGCCTGCCCTGCCTCGAGGTGGAGGATGCGCCCAGGTTCGGTTTTCGCGGCATCTTCCTCGACTGCGCCCGCCACTTCCACTCCATCGCCACCCTCAAGCGCCTGCTCAAGCAGATGAGCCTCTACAAGTTCAACCGCTTCCACTGGCACCTGACCGATGACGAAGGCTGGCGCCTCGAGATCAAGGCCTTCCCCCGGCTGACCGAAGTGGCGGCCTGGCGGGGACATGGCCTGGCGGTGGGCCCCCAGCTCAGCGGCGGCCCCGAACCTTATGGCGGCTACTACACCCAGAGCGAGGTGCGCGAACTGGTGGCCTATGCCGCTGGGCTCGGCATCACCATCATCCCGGAGATAGACATCCCGGGTCACTGCCACGCGGCCATCAAGGCGCTGCCCGAGCTGCTGCGGGAAGAGGCGGACAGCTCCCGCTACCTCTCGGTGCAATATTTTGACGACAACGTGCTCAACCCGGCCCTACCCGGTACCTATCGCTTCCTGGAGGCGGTGATCGACGAGGTGTGCGCGCTCTTCCCCGGCACTCAGGTGCACATGGGGGGGGACGAGGTGCCGACCGGGGTCTGGACCGACAGCCCCGCCTGTCAGCAGTTGATGGCAGAGCAGGGTTACTCCGATTGCCGGGAGCTGCAGGGCCACCTGCTGCGCCACTGCCAGCAATACCTGGCGGCCAGGGGCAAGCAGATGCTGGGCTGGGAAGAGATACTGCACGGGGACAAGGTGAGCCGGGACGCCACCATCTTCGCCTGGACCAGCTTCCAGGCGGGGCTGGATGCCGCCTCCGCGGGCTACCCCGTGGTGATGGCCCCGGCCCAGTCCCTCTATCTGGATCTCGCCTGGAGCCCGGACATCCATGAACCCGGGCTCTACTGGGCGGGGACCCTCAATCTGGAGCAGGTCTACCGATGTGACCCTGCGCCGGCCGATTTCCATGCCAACGATAACATCCTGGGGGTGCTGAGCCCCTTGTGGTCGGAACTGATCACCTCTCGCGATCGTCTCGACTACATGTTGTTCCCGCGCATGCTGGCCACGGCCGAGGTAGCCTGGAGCGACCCCGCCCGCAAGGCCTGGGATCACTTCGCTGCCCGCCTGCCCGGCCAGCTGCAGATCCTCGATCAGTTGCAGGTGCGTTACCGGGTACCACAGAGGTAGTGTTATCTTTCTCTTTTTGGCGACCTTTTGGTCGCCATTTTTTTACCACCAAACAACAAAAATCCAACCTAGCCCCTACTTTTACTCTGCCTTTGTTGGCAAAATAAGGCCCCCGATGAGGCCGGGCAAGAGGCACTGCGCCCGGGCCTGCATCCGGTTCAACCACAATAACAACCAGCAACGCATCGGAGCTTATCCTTATGGCCCGCAAACACGTCCAGATCCAGGACAGTGAAGTTGAGTTCCCCGCCGACGTGCAACTCGTCTCCACCACGGATCTGCGCGGCGTCATCACCTACGCCAACCCCGCCTTCTGCCGCATCGCCGGCTACCATGTCGATGAACTGGTCGGACACAACCACAATCTGGTACGTCACCCCGACATGCCCAAGGCCGCCTTCGCCGACCTCTGGGATCGCCTCAAGGAGGGCAACCCCTGGCGCGGCATGGTCAAGAACCGCTGCAAGGATGGCCGCTATTACTGGGTCGACGCCTATGTGACCCCCATCTACGAGAACGGCAAGATAAGCGGCTACCAGTCGGTGCGCTGCAAGCCCGAACCCCAGCTCAAGCAGGTCGCCACCCAGGCCTATCAGGCCCTGCTCAAGGCCGAACAGGGCGGCGCCAGCAAGCTGCCCTCCCTGCACAGTGCCAGACCCCTGCTGCTCGGCCTGCTGATGCTGGCCCTATTCGGTTGGGCGGCCTTCTCCCAGGGGGCCCTGACGGTGCTGCTGATGCTGCTGCCCCTGCTGGCCGTCGCCGGCGCTTACTGGCGCGAGCTCATCTCGCTGCCACGCTACCTCAAGCGGCTCGGCCAGCAATATGACAGCCTGACCCGGCTGGTCTACTCGGGGGACGCCCCCGGCGCCATCGCCGATTTCCATCTCAAGATGCTGCAGGCCCGCATTCGTACCGTACTGGGTCGGGTCAACGACGCCACCCATCCCCTGCAGACCCTGGCGACCGACCTGCAGGACTCTTCCCATCAAGCCTTCCTCGACATCAACGAGCAGGACGCCCAGACCCAGCAGATGGCCGCCGCCATGACCCAGATGGCCAGCACGGCCCACGAGATAGCGCGCAACATCCAGGACACCAACAGCCAGGTGACAGAGGCACGCAGCAGTTGCCAGCATACGGTGCAGCAGCTGGATCAGACCGAGCAGCAGATGGAGCTGCTGGCCAGGCAGGCGGAGCATGCCTTCCACTCCGCCGTCGAGCTGGCGAACGAATCCGAGCGGATCGGCAGCGTCATGGGCGAGATCCAGGGCATCGCCGAGCAGACCAACCTGCTGGCCCTCAACGCCGCCATCGAGGCGGCCCGGGCCGGTGAACAGGGACGTGGCTTTGCGGTGGTGGCGGACGAGGTGCGCACCCTGTCCACCCGCACCCACAAGGCGACCGAGCAGATCCAGGGCAGCATCCGCCAGATCCAGCAGACCCTGGGCCGCTGGCAGGGGATGATGCAGGACAACCTGGCCCAGACCCGGGAATGCGCCCTGATGACGCGCCAGGGGTCCGGCAACCTGCATCTGGTGCTGGGGGAGATAGATCAGGTGACCGAGTTCTCCACCCAGATAGCCGCCGCAGCCGAACAGCAGCAAGCGGTGGTGGAGGAGATCAGCCGCAACATCCACCAGATCTCCCAGTACTCCCGCGCCAACAGCCAGAAGATACAGGCGGTGGACAACTCCAGCCAGGAGCTGCTCAAACGCGCCAGCGAGCTCAGGGGGCTGAGCCAGACCTTCGGCTGAGCCGGATCCCGTATTGCCCCCCAGACCACGGAAGCGCCACAATGGTGGCGCTTTTGTTTCACGTCGAGTAAGGCCCCATGATGATGACTCCTCCCCCTCCCCCCTTGAACAAGGTGGCACGCATCGAGGCTATCCTGGCCCTGATCCCGGCCGGTCGCGTGGTGAGCTATGGCCAGGTCGCCGATCTGGCGGGCCTGCCCGGGCGGGCGCGGCTGGTGGGAAAAGTGTTGCGGGAGACGGACAAGACACTGCCCTGGCACCGTGTGCTGGGCGCAGGCGGTACCATCTCCTTGCCCAAGGGCTCGGCGGGTTTCGATGAACAGATAGGAAGATTGCAGGAAGAGGGGGTGCCGGTGATCAAGGGGCGGGTCAGGATGCGGGAGTGGCAGTGGCAGCCCGACCTCGCCGAGCTGCTCTTTCTGATCCCGTTCTAGCGCCTGTCAGGGGCGCCGCCGCTAGTCGCTGGCAAGGGGGCCCAGGATGTCGTCGCAACGTACCTGCACCGGTATGGTCTCGTCTTCCCGCTGCAGCAATACCAGCAGACTCTGCCTGTCCACTTCCAGCACATAGGCCGTTCCTTCCCGGGTCAGACAGGTCATGCCTGGCCGGATTTCATGTATCTCCATGACAACCTCCCTGTCTTGTGCTGCCATCCATGCAGCCCTCTCAGTATACCGCCATCTCCCAATAAAAAGGCCCCTCGCAAGGGGCCTCTTTCATCATGATGTGAGCGGTGACGCGATCAGGACTTCTTCGCCTTAGCCAGGCTCTCCTGCCACTTCCCATTGTCGTAATGGGCGGTCCAGCCCGTTGCCTTGCCGTTCACCTCCGTCATCACGTACTGCTCCTTGCTCTTGCGGCTGAAGCGCACCACGGATGCGTTACCGTCAGGATCTGACGCCGGGGCGTCGGCCAGGTACTGATGCTTGGGCGAGAGGCGGTCGCGGAAGCGCTTGAGCTCCTCCACTAGTGGCGCACGAGTCTCACGGGATTTCGGGAAGTTGCTGGCGGCGAGGAAGAGACCGGCCGCCCCGTCACGCAGCACGAAGTGGGCGTCGGACTGGGTGCACTTGAGCTCGGGCAGCGGCACCGGATCTTCCTTCGGCGGCGCTATGTCACCGTTTTTCAGGATCTTGCGGGTGTTCTTGCAGGTCTCGTTGGTGCAACCCATGTACTTGCCGAAGCGGCCGTTCTTGAGCTGCATCTCGGAGCCGCAGCGATCGCATTCGATGCTCGGCCCTTCGTAGCCCTTGAGCTTGAACTGGCCCTGCTCGATTTCGTAGCCGTCGCAGTCCGGGTTGCGACCGCAGACGTGCAACTTGCGGCTGTCGTCGATGATATAGGCATCCATGGCGGTGCCGCAGACGCCGCAGCGGTGCTTGGCGCGCAGCGCCTCGGTTTCCGCCTCGTCACCGTCGGTGGCGGAGACGAACTCGTCCGCACTGACCAGGTTGATGGTCTTCTTGCAGCGCTCTTTCGGCGGCAGGGCATAGCCGGAGCAGCCGAGGAAGACCCCGGTGGTGGCGGTGCGAATGCCCATCTTGCGGCCGCAGTCCGGGCAGTCGATGTCGGTCAGCACCATCTGGTTGGCACGCATGCCCCCCTCTTCCGCCGGCTTGTCGGCCTGCTCCAGCTCCTGGGTAAACTCGGCGTAAAAGGCGTCCAGCACCTTCTTCCACTCCAGGCTGCCTTCGGCGATGCCATCGAGCTTGTCTTCCATCTTGGCGGTGAACTCGTAGTTCATCAGCTCGACGAAATTTTCCACCAGACGGTCGGTGACGATCTCACCCATCTTCTCGGCGAAGAAGCGGCGGCTCTCGACCCGCACATAGCCGCGATCGACGATGGTGGAGATGATGGAGGCGTAGGTGGACGGGCGGCCGATGCCGCGTTTTTCCAGCTCGCGCACCAGGGCCGCTTCGGTGAAGCGGGCGGGCGGCTTGGTGAAGTGCTGACGGGGATCCAGCTTGACCAGCTTCAGGATCTCGCCGACGGTCACCGCCGGCAACTGGTTGTCTTCTCCCTTGCGACCCATGGGCGGCAGGGCCTTGGTCCAACCGGCGAAGCGCAGGGTGCGACCGCGGGCCTTGAGCTCGAACTCGCCCGCCTTGACGGTCAGGGTGGAGGAGTCGTACTGGGCCGGGGTCATCTGGCAGGCCACAAACTGGCGCCAGATGAGGTCATAGAGCCGCATGGCATCCGGCTCCATCCCTTCCAGCATCTCGGCAGTCACCAGCACGTTGGAGGGACGGATCGCCTCGTGGGCCTCCTGGGCGCCTGCCTTGGAGCCATAGAGCGTCGGCTCGGCCGGCAGGTAGGCAGCGCCATACTGCTCGCCGATATATTCGCGCACCGCCTCGACCGCCTCTTTGCTGAGGTTGGTGGAGTCGGTACGCATGTAGGTGATGTAACCCGCTTCATAGAGACGCTGGGCCATCATCATGGTCTTCTTGACCCCGAAGCTCAGTCGGGTGGAAGCCGCCTGCTGCAGGGTGGAGGTGATGAAGGGGGCGGATGGCTTGGAGCCGGTCGGCTTGTCTTCCCGGTTCACCACCTTGTAGTCGACCCCTTCCAGGGCGGCCACGGCGGCGAAGGTCTCGGCCTGGGTCACCGGCTTGAAATCGACGCCGTTGCGGCTGACCACTTCCATCCGCAGATCGGCCTTGTCACCGGTCAGCAGGTCGGCGTTGAGATCCCAGAACTCAACCGGCACGAAGGCCTTGATCTCGCGCTCTTTATCGACGATGAGGCGCACAGCGACAGACTGCACCCGGCCGGCGGAGAGACCGCGGGCCAGCTTCTTCCACAGCAGTGGGGAGACCATGTAGCCCACCACCCGGTCAAGGAAGCGACGAGCCTGCTGGGCGTTGACGCGATGGATGTTCAGATCGGACGGCTGGGCAAAGGCCTCCTGGATGGCGGTCTTGGTGATCTCGTTGAACACCACCCGCTTGTAGCGGCTGTCATCACCGCCGATGATCTCGCGCAGGTGCCAGGCGATCGCCTCTCCTTCTCTGTCCAAGTCGGTTGCGAGATAGATGGTGTCGGCCTTCTCGGCCAGACTCTGCAACTCGCTGACCACTTTCTCCTTGCCGGGCAAAATCTGGTAGTTGGCCTGCCAGCCTGCGGTCGGGTTGATCCCCATCCTGGAGAACAGGGCGTTGCGATCCTTGGCCGCCTTCTCGGATTCGCTGAGCTTGATGCCGCGAATGACAGGTTTTTTGGGCTCTGTGCTGGCGCTGCCGCTGGTCGGCAGATCGCGCACGTGACCGACGCTGGATTTCACCACGTAGTCCTTGCCCAAATATTTGTTGATGGTCTTGGCCTTGGCCGGAGACTCCACTATGACCAGTGATTTGCCCATGCTGTAACTATTATCCTCATTGCACCCGACGGGGTTGGCGTGCGGTTTTGTGGGGCTGTATAAGAGATTTGACGGGAAAAAGCAATCTTGTGAACAAATTTGCCATGCAGCCCGAACCGCCTTGCTTCTTTATTTATTAATGCGAAGGGGACGCGCGGGAAGCAACCGCTTTTTTGTTTTTATGCTATATCCCCCCCTTTTTTAGATTGGAAATGACATATCCAGCCACCCCCGTCACATAAAAAACCACCTTGGTTATCAGCTTGTTACAAAGGATGAAATCTCTTTATAATGGCCGCACGCCGCAGCTTTGTGCGCGGAAGGAACCGCTCCCCATATAAAAATCGAAAGGATGTAGTCATGAAGCACTTCGAGGTCAACTTCGACGGCCTGGTCGGCCCCACCCACAACTATGCCGGCCTCTCCTATGGCAATGTGGCGTCCCAAAGCAACGCCAAGGAAGCGTCCAATCCGAAGGAGGCCGCCAAGCAAGGGCTGCGCAAGATGAAGGCGCTGACCGAGCTCGGCATGACGCAAGGGGTGCTGGCGCCCCAGGAGCGGCCGGATCTCGCCACCCTGCGCCGCCTCGGCTTCACCGGCAACGATGCCAGCGTCCTGGCCCAGGCCGCGAAACAGGCCCCCGCCGTGCTGGCCGCCTGTTACTCCGCCTCCAGCATGTGGACCGCCAACGCCGCCACCGTCTCACCGAGCGCCGACACCCAGGATGGCCGCATTCACTTCACCCCCGCCAACCTGACCAACAAGTTCCACCGCTCCCTGGAGCCCGAAGTGACAGGCCGCATCCTGCGCGCCGTGTTCAACAACGATCGTCACTTCAGCCACCATCAGCACCTGCCGGAGAACGACCACTTCGGTGACGAGGGGGCCGCCAACCACACCCGTCTGTGCCGCGCCTACGGCGAGGCCGGGGTCGAGCTGTTCGTCTATGGCCGCAGCGCCTTCGACGTCTCCCAGCCCGCCCCCAAGCGCTATCCGGCCCGCCAGACCCTGGAGGCCAGCCAGGCCATTGCCCGCCTGCATGGACTCGGGGAAGAGAGCGCCGTCTTCATCCAGCAAAACCCGGACGTGATCGATCAGGGGGTGTTCCACAACGACGTGATAGCGGTGGGCAACCAGAACGTGCTCTTCTTCCACCAGCAGGCCTTCCTCCATACCGAGGCGGCCCTGGCCGAGGTGCGCACCAAGTTCGGCGAGGGGGAGCTGCACTTTATCGAGGTGCCGACCAATGAGGTGTCGGTACAGGATGCGGTGAAATCCTATCTGTTCAACACCCAGATCCTGACCCTGCCGAGC
This sequence comes from Aeromonas rivipollensis, assembly GCF_037811135.1. Lineage (NCBI taxonomy): Bacteria > Pseudomonadati > Pseudomonadota > Gammaproteobacteria > Aeromonadales > Aeromonadaceae > Aeromonas > Aeromonas rivipollensis. Next base: position 3,241,586 of record NZ_CP149130.1, read on the forward strand.
GGCGAGATGGCGATCATCGCCCCCACCGAGTGCCGCGACAATCCGGCGGTCTCTGCCTATCTGGCCAAGCTGGTGACCCTGGGCACCCCCATCAAGGGAGTGCACTTCATGGACGTGAAGCAGAGCATGAAGAACGGCGGCGGCCCCGCCTGCCTGCGACTGCGGGTTGCCATGAACGACGCCGAGCTGGCGGCGGTCAACCCGGCCTGCCTCATCAACGACAGCCAGTTTGTCCGTCTGGACAACTGGGTCGAGCGCCACTACCGCGACAGCCTGTCGCTGGACGATCTGCGCGACCCTTCCCTGGTGCTGGAGACCCGCACCGCTCTGGACGAGCTGACCCAGATCCTGAAGCTGGGATCCGTCTACCCCTTCCAGCGCTGAGACGCAGGAGAGACGGGATCAAAAAAGCCGGGCTCCTGCCCGGCTTTTTCATGTCGATGTCGACGGCAAGACCTCAGCGCCAGGGGCTCTGCTGCCACAGGCGACCGAGAGCCCCCTCCAGCGCCTGGGCCCCCTGCTGACCCAGCCGCTGGGTCAGGCTCTTTGGCTTGCGGTAGCTGATGCCGACCACCTTGTGGTGGCTGGCCTGGGCCAGCAGGTAGTCATCGCTGGTGCAGAGCGCATCCACCAGACCAAGCTGCTTGGCCTGGCTCGCCAGCCAGTGCTCGCCGGTAGTGACGCTTTCTATGTCGAGGTTGGGTCTGTGCTCGGCCACGAACCCCTTGAAACGCTCGTGGATGGCCGCCAGCTCCTCGCGAAACTTCTCCCGCCCCAGATCGTCGTTCTCGCCGAACATGGTGATGGTGCGCTTGTACTGGCCCGCGGTGTGCATCTCGAACTCGATGTCGTGCTTTTTCAGGAGTTTGTTGAAGTTCGGCAGCTGGGCAATAACGCCTATGGAGCCGACGATGGCAAAGGGGGCCGCCAGTATCTTGTCCGCCACGCAGGCCATCATGTAGCCGCCGCTCGCCGCCACCTTGTCGATGGCCACCGTCAGCGTGATGTCCTTGTCACGCAGGCGCTGCAGCTGGGAGGCCGCCAGGCCATAGCCGTGCACCACGCCGCCGCCGGACTCGAGGCGCAGCAGCACCTCGTCCCCGGGCCGGGCGACCCCAATCACGGCGCTCACCTCTTCCCGCAGGGAGGCCACCTCCCTGGCGTCCATGCTGCCGTGAAAATCGAGCACAAAGAGCCGGCTGCGCTCGTCCTCGCTCTTGGCGCGCACCTTCTCTTCGGCCTTGCGCGCCTTGTCCATCTGCTTGCGCTCGGCCTTGCCGGCCAGGGCCGATTGCAGCTGATGACGCCCCTGCTCCAGCTCCCGGGAGAGATCGGTCACCACCAGCTCCCCCTTGCGGGCCCTGGGCTGACGGCTGCTCACCACCATCAGGACGACGGCGCCTATGGCCAGCAGTAAGGTGAGGGTCTTGGCCAGAAACAGGCCGTATTCGGTCAAAAATGCCACTTGATGCTCCGCGCTATGTTCGGTTTTTTCACATAGTAAGGAGTTTGGCGGTATGGTGCAAAAACTCTGCCATGGGCCAGGGGCAGACAGCGCCAATTCACGCTACCGCCCTGTTTTCTTCACATTTTTGCCGTCTCATACTGGTCAACGGCAGGGCCGGATCAGTACACTTGCCTCCTCTATGGTCGCGCCCATCCCTCACGGATTTGTTAACAGGAGTGCACATGCTCGATTATCAGGCCCCCCGGGATCTGCTCAAGGACAAGGTCATTCTGGTAACGGGTGCCGGTGACGGCATCGGCCGCGAAGCGGCGCTCACCTATGCCGCCCACGGCGCTACAGTAGTGCTGCTCGGTCGCACCAGCGCCAAGCTCGAGGCGGTCTACGACCAGATAGAGGCGGCCGGTCACCCCCTGCCCGCCATAGTCCCTGTCGATCTGAAAGGGGGCACCGCCGCTCACTACCGCGGTATGGCCGAGACCTTCGCCCAGCAGTTCGGTCGCCTCGACGGCGTGCTGTTCAATGCCGGTCTGCTCGGCACCCTCTCCCCCTTCGAGCACATCCAGGAGAAGGAGTGGGACGAGGTGATGCAGGTCAACGTCAAATCCGAATTCCTGCTGACCCAGGCCCTGTTGCCCCTGATCCGCCAGACCGCCAAGGAGCACGGCGAGGCCTCCATCGTCTACACCTCCTCCAGCGTGGGCCGAAAAGGGCGCGCCTACTGGGGCACCTATGCCATCTCCAAGTTCGCCGTCGAAGGCATGATGGAGGTGCTGGCGGACGAGCTGGAGAATACCGGGGTGCGGGTCAACAGCCTGAACCCGGGCGGCACCCGCACCAGGATGCGGGCCAGCGCCTTCCCGGCGGAAGACCCCCAGTTGCTGAAGACCCCGGCCGACCTGATGCCGCTTTATCTCTATCTGATGGGGCCGGACAGCCGTGGCAAGACAGGCCAGACCTTCGTGGCCCAGCCCAAATAAATCAACAAACTAACCAGGTGGGGTTAAAGTGAAGAGGGGCGCCAGTCGCGCCCTGTTGAATCCCATCGGCCCCTGACAGGTTGCACTATGTTTCGTCCAAAGAGCACGTTTGAGCAATGGCGGATCTTCCAGGCCGTGGTGGACTGTGGCGGTTACGCCCAGGCCGCCGAGGCGCTGAACAAGAGCCAATCCTCCCTCAATCATGCGGTCGCCAAGCTGCAACAGAGCCTGGGGCTGGCCCTGCTGGAGGTGAGAGGGCGCAAGGCGGTGCTGACGCCGGCGGGGGAGATCTTCCTCAAGCGGGCCCGTCAGCTCAGCCAGCAGGTGGAAGAGCTGGAGAACCTGGCCAACAATCTGGAGCGCCAGTGGGAGCCGCAAATCAACCTCTATGTCTCCGCGCTGCAACCCAGAGAGCGGCTCTACCGGGCGCTGGCGCACTTCCATCCCCGCAGCCGGGGTTGCCGCATCAATCTGCACGAACGGATCCATTGCCACTTCAATGCGCTCCAGGTGGGGGACTTGATGCTCTCAGAACACCTGCCCCACGATCGCACCGGCCTGCCGCTGGACGAAGTCTGCCTGCTGCCGCTGTGCGCGGCCGGGCATCCCCTCGCCGGGCAAGAGGAGCCCATCACGGCCGAGCTGCTCGCCAGCCATAACCAGATAAGCCTGCACCCGCCCATCCACCGCTCGGTGGACTGGAACGACGCGGACGACACCGGCTGGAAGGCGACCCACTATCACGAGGTGCTCAGCATGGTGCGCCTCGGCCTCGGCTACGCCTGGGTACCTGGCCACCTGGTGCGGGAGGAGCTCGCCAGCGGCGCCCTGGTGCAGCTCGATCTGGCCGGCGGCAGCGAGCGCTACCTCTACACCTACCTGCTCACTCTCTCCACCGATGCCCTGGGCCCGGCGGCCGAGCTGCTGCTGCGCTGCCTGCGCAACGAATACCAGGCCGACAACGGCAAGTAATGCTCCGCCGGCCTCCGCGGCCGGCCCCTGCTTATCCCGCCGGCGTCAATGCCGTGGCGACCGCCATGGGCGCCTCACACATTGGGCACCCGCCAGCAAGCGGCCAGTGCGGCCAGCGCCAATGCGGTGGCCACCATGAATACCCCGTGAAAACTCCAGATCTCCGCCACTGTGCCGGCGATGGCGCCCGCCATGATGGAGCCGGTGCGGATGCTGTTGGCAAACAGGGTGGTCGCGACCCCGGCCCGACCCGGCATCAGATCCTGGAAATAGGACATGCCAATGCCGGCGACAATGCCGATGAAGATGGCGTTGAGCAGTTGCAGCGCGATGAGGGCCCCCTGGCTCGACAGTGTCACCAGGCCGGCGTAGAACCCCACCCCGGCCAGCACCGCCAGCAGCATCATGGGCCGCTTGCCGAAGCGCCGGGTGTAGTAACCCGCCAGCAGCATGAAGGGGATCTCCAGGGCCGCCGCCGTGCCCATCAAGATACCGGCCAGCTTCTCCTCCAGCCCCAGCTCGCGGGTGATGTAGAGCGGCATGTTGATGAGGTACATGCTGTTGCAGGTCCACATCAGGGTGGAGGCGATGAAAAGCGCCCGTACCGAGGGATCTCGCCAGCTGCTGACCCGCTCCCCCCCGCCATGGCTGCTCGGCAGCGGCAGGGAGGGCAGCCAGCGCCAGACCACCAGGGCGCAGACCAGATAAGCCAGGGCGGAAGCCAGATACATCACCTCGAAGCCGTAGCCGATGGCGAGCGCGAAGGCGGCCGGCGGCCCTATCACCCAGGCCAGGGAGAACTGGGCCCGCAGCACCGAGCTGAACATGTCCGCCCGTTTGTTGCGGCTGTCGGCGTATTCGCGCGCCAGGGCAAACAGCTGGGGGCTGGCGGTGGCGGTCAGGCTCGCCAGCACCACCCCCAGGCTCACCAGCAGCCAGTATTGCCGGTTCCAGGCAAACAGCAGGGAGAGCACTATGCCGGCGACACAGCAGCGCAGGATCAGCTGCTTGCGATCCCCTCCGTTGTCGGAGCGATGGCCGAGCCACTGGCTGATGAGGATGCCGATCACCGCATTGACGGTGTAGAAGAGCCCGACCAGGAAGGGGCGCACCTGCACCTCTTCGGCCAGAAACAGGCTCAGGGTGGGCACCTGGAGTGCCACCGCCACCCCGGTCATGAAGGTCACGGCGAGGAAAGAGAGAGAGACGGGATCCGGCCTCTTGCGGGCAGCACTCAGCAAACTCATAGAGATACCATTGATATGGAAGAGAAAAGGAAGCCAGAAGCCGGCGGATGTACAGTATGACGGCGATTATTTTATGCGATTATCAACAGCCACCTCAAGGCTTGCGAGGCCAGGTCCAAGTCCGTACATTGGTAAACCCTCTGGCCAGTACAAGGATTTCACATGTTTGATTTTGATCGGGAGATAGATCGCAGCGGCACCATGAGCCTGAAGTGGGACAAGTACAAGGGTCAGGATGTACTGCCCATGTGGGTAGCCGACACCGACTTCGCCTCGCCTCCCGCCGTCATCGAGGCCCTCACCGCGCGGGTGGCCCACGGCATCTTCGGCTATTCCCGCCCCTCCCCCCGGCTGATCGAACTCATCATCACCCGTCTGCAGCAGCGCTATGGCTGGACCATATCCCCGGAGTGGCTGGTCTTCCTGCCGGGGGTGGTGCCCGGTCTGAACCTCGCCTGCAAGGCCTGGAGCCAGCACGGCCGTGGCATCATCACCCCCAAGCCGGTCTATTACCCCTTCCTGCAGGCGCCTGGCTTCAACGATCGCCCCCTGCTGACCGTCCCCATGATGGAGGAGGCCGGGCGCTGGGTGCTGGATCTGGAGGAGCTGGAGCGCCAGGCCCCCTCCGCAGACCTGCTGCTGCTGTGCAACCCGCAGAATCCGGGGGGCACCGTCTTCACTCGCGAGGAGCTGCTCGCCATCGACGCCATCGCCGAGCGCCACAACCTGGTTGTCTGCTCGGATGAGATCCACTGCGATCTGCTGCTGGACAAGGATGCCCGCCACATTCCCTACGGCGCCCTGAGCCCGTCGGCCGCCGAGCGCTCTGCCGTCATGATGGCGCCGAGCAAGACCTTCAACATCGCCGGCCTGTGCTGCTCCTTCGCCGTGATCCCCAACGCCCGCCTGCGGCTCAAGCTGCAACAGGCGATGCGCGGCATCAGCGCCGACGTCAACCTGCTGGGCTTCGTCGCCGCCGAGGCGGCCTACGAGAGCGGCGAGCAGTGGCTCAGTGAACAGCTCGACTATCTGAGGGCCAACCTGACCCTGATCGAGCAGGCTGTGTCCCGCTGGCCCGGCGTCAAGCTGGCAAGGAATCAGGCGACCTATCTCGCCTGGATCGATGTGAGCGCCCTCGGGCTGGATGATCCCGTCGCCTTCTTCGAGCAGGCGGGGGTCGGTCTCTCCCCGGGCGCCCAGTTTGGCAATGGCCAGTTCGTGCGCCTCAACTTTGGCTGCACCAGGGCTCGTCTCACCCAAGCCTTGTCGCGCATGGAAAAGGCCATTCTCCAGCGCACCGCCTGACAAGGAACGCGCGCTCCAACGCTGGCTGCACCAGGGCTCGCCTCACCCAAGCCTTGGCGCGCATGGAGAAGGCCATTCTCCAGCGCCGCGCCTGACAAGGTCCCACCCCCTTGACGGGAATGGTGAAAGCCATTCAGGTTCACATCTGATATAGATAAGATGTGACTCATGACGGGATGAGCCTGGCTCATCCTTTTTTTCAGCCATTGTTCCGGTTCACTATGCACCCACGAGCCCTGCGTCCCCTGTTGCGCCTCTCACTTGCCGCCCTGCCCTGGCTGGCGGCCATGCTGGCACAGCCCCTCTCTGCCACCCCCGCCTATGTCACCATAGGCACGGGGGCGCTCAACGGCGTCTACTACCCCACGGGGGGCGCCATCTGCCGTCTGCTCAACGACGACAGCAGCAACCACGGGCTGCACTGCACGGTGCAGAGCACCTCGGGCTCCATCGCCAACCTGGCCGCGCTGGCCAAGGGCGACATCCAGCTGGCGCTGGTGCAGTCGGATGTCTTGTACCATGCGGCCCAGGGCAGCGGCCCCTTCGCGGGCCAGACCCCGAACGATCAGCTGCGCAGCCTGCTGCGGCTCCACAAGGAGTCCCTGACCCTGCTCGCCAGCGCCACCAGCAACATCACCACCCTGGCGGACATCGAAGGCAAGCGGGTCGATCTGGGCGCCCCCAATTCAGGGGACAGGGTCACCAGCCGGGCGCTGCTCGACGCCATGGGCTGGCAGGAGAGCCAGTTTGCCGCGCCTCCCGTGGCCTCGGCAGGCAACCGGCTGGAGGGACTCTGCAACGGCACCCTGGATGCCGCCTTCCTGGTCGCCGGCCACCCCAACCAGGGGATAGGCGATCTGACAGGTCGCTGCCAGGCCCGCCTCATTCCCATCGAGGGGGAGCAGGTCGACAAGCTGCTCAAGCAGTATCCCTACTATGAGCACAGCCGCATTGGCGCCAACCTCTACCCGGGGCAGACCAGCTCCATCGCCACCTTTGCGGTAACCGCCGAGCTGGTGGCCGAGGCCAGCCTGCCCGAGGCAGAGGTACGCACCCTGCGCGACGTGCTGAGCCGCAATCTCAAGCAGTTCACTCGGCTGCACCCGGCGCTCACCACCCTCACCCCGGAATCCATGCAGGCGGGGGACGTACTCCCGCTCCACCCCGGCATGCTGGATGCCGCTCCTACCCTGTTGCCCGACACCCTGGCCCCCTCAGGGGCCGAGGCCACCTCGGGGGCGCTCCCCACGGCACCGTCCGTCCCCACCAGTGCGGCCACCCCGCTGGAGGGGACAGAGGTGCTGCCGGAGCAACCCGCCGGCGCCACCCTGCCGGCCAGTTCGGATGCGGTGACGACAGAGCAAGCCCCGGCGCTGACCACGCTCCCGACGCAGGCAGAGACAACGTCAGCGCAGGGCAGCCAGCCGGACGCGGCCGGGATCACCACTCCCTCGGCGGCAAAGGGCACTGCACCGACCGCGACGCCCGCACCGGGCAGCCCAAGCGGCGCCTCGCCGGTCACCGGCGATACGCCCGCCCCCGCCCAATGACGGGGAGAGCACAATGCAAGAGGCCACCCCGGGGTGGCCTCTTGTCATCCGGATGTGCGCCGGCGAGCGGCGCCGGCCTTATCCCTTGGGAAGCGGCAACGAGTCCGGGCGCTGGATCTCCTCCTCCACCCAGTGCAGCAACTGCTTGATGGCCCGCGACAGCACTTGGTTCTGGCGCACCACATACCCCAGGCTGGTGCCGGGGAAGTCGGTCAGCCGGGTCACGGGGGCACTGAGCTTGAGGCGCGGGTGGAGCGAGAAGTCCGGCACTATGGCGACGCCAAACCCCGCCTCCGCCCAGTCGAGCTGGGCATCCACGCTTCCCACCTCCATGATGCGGCAGCTCGGCAGCCCGAGCAGGGGCAAGGACGGGTCTATCAGTGCCCGGGTGCGGGTGTCGTGACCGAGCAGGATCAGGGTGGGCTCGTCGAGGGGATCGCTATCCCCGGCCTTGGCACGGGCCTGCCAGCGGCTGAGCCCCTGCCCCAGGGCACACCAGGTCACCTGCTGCAATTCTGTGTAGAAGAGCGGCTCGCTGCGCTTTTGCGCCATCACGAAGCCGAGATCCGCCTTGCCCGCCCTGACCAGATCCGCCGCCTGATCCGAGGTGGTGTTGAACAGGGTGAGATCGATGCCGGGAAAGGCCTGCTTGAAGCGCTGGAACGGCTGGATCAGCAGCAGCCGCGAGATGATGTCGCTGGCGGCGATGGCGAGCGTCCCCTGGCTCAACTGGCTGAGGGCGTTGAGATCGGACTGGCAGAGCTGCAGCTCATTGATGGCGCGCTCGGCGCTTTGCAGCAACCGCTCCCCCGCCTGGGTCAGCCGAAAGGGGCTGCGCTCGATGAGCTTGACCCGGGTGGCCTGCTCCAGGTTCTTGAGGTGCAGGCTGACGTTGGGCTGGGTCATGTGCAATTCGGTGGCGGTCTGGCCGAAGTGCTGCAGGCGGGCCAGGGTGACGAAGGTATTTAACCAGTGAATATCCAGCATGAAGAGGTTCTCATCCAGCGCTGGCGCGGCTTGGCGCACCATGGCACGTTGTGTGCCGATAAATCGGTCATAATTATATGACTTCCTTATTGGAATTATAAAGATAATTAATTTTTCTAATCCACACAGGGCTCCTAGGATGGACGCCTAACGTCTTAGGAGAAAGAGTCATGTCGTCTATCGTAGTCGTAGGTGCTAACTGGGGTGATGAAGGCAAAGGCCGCATCGTCGATTATCTGGCAGGCCAGTCCGCCGCCAGCATCCGTTTCCAGGGCGGCAACAACGCCGGCCACACCGTGGTCAACGATCTTGGCACCTTCAAGCTGCACCAGCTGCCAAGCGGCGTCTTCAACCCGGATTGCCTGGTTGTCCTCGGCCCTGGCATGGTCATCAGCCCGGAGCCGCTGACCAAAGAGCTGGCTGAAGTAAAAGCCGCCGGCGTGACTCCGAAACTCGCCATCTCTGACAGAGCCACCTTCTGCCTGCCGATCCACGCCCTGGAAGACACCCTGGAAGAAGTTCGTCTGGGTGATGGCGCCTATGGCTCCACCCGTCAGGGCATTGCCCCGGCTTACGGTGATCGGGTCATGAAAAAGGCGATCCTGGTGGGCTGGCTGAAACAGCCGGAAGTGCTGGTCGAGCGCATCCAGTTCTTCCTCGACTGGAAACTGCCGCAGCTCAAGGCTCTCTACCCGAGCTTCGAGTTCAGCCAGACCGCCCAGGAGATGGCCGACTGGCTGCTGGAAGTGTCCGCCCCCTGGATCGACGCCGTCTGCAACGTCAGCGAGCCGCTCAAGGCCATCCAGGCCCAGAACGGCACCCTGCTGTTCGAAGCCCAGCTGGGCGCCGGCCGTGACCTCATCTACGGCGAGTACCCCTGGGTGACCTCCTCCCACGTTTCCGGCGCCTACGCCGGGATCGGTGGCGGCCTGCCGGCCCTGCGCCCGGAGCGTGTCATTGCCGTGGCCAAGGCGTTCAGTACCTCTGTGGGTACCGGCACCCTGATCACCGCCATGGAGAACCAGGAAGAGTTCCGCAAGTTCGCCAACGAGTTCGGCGCCACCACTGGCCGTCCCCGTGACATCGGCTATTTCGATGCGGTCGCCACCAAGCAGGGTCTGGAGATCCAGGCCGCCAACGAGATCGCCCTGACCAAGCTGGACTGCCTCTCCGGCATGCCTGACTTGAAGATCTGCGTGGCCTACGAAGGTGCCAACACCGAGAACCCGATCTGGCCGCAGACCGCTGGTCTCAAGCCGGTGTACGAGTCCATGGAAGCCTGGAGCGAAGACATCTCCCACATCCGCAAGTTCGAAGACTTGCCCAAGGCTGCCCAGCACTATGTGCTGCGCATCGAAGCCCTGCTGGGTGTGCCGGTGCCCATGGTCTCCGTCGGCCCGGGCCGCGAGCAGATGATACTGCGCTAAGCCGCCTCGCTGCTGCCAGCAAGATGTCAAAACCGGCCTCATGGAGGCCGGTTTTTTTATGGCCGCCCACCACTAACCGCAGCGGCGTTCCCAACCCTCTCTCAACCCCTCTCCTTTCCCCACAAAGCGCAGTTCGGCTCGAAACAGGCATTCTTTATTCCGATATTGAGCAGTAAGGTTGAACCCGGCTCGTCCCCCGCCGCTAGACTGATCCCGTCATCAGGATCTCCCCATGGGGATCCCCTCATCCATAAAGGAGCACCACCATGAAATTACCCCTGCGTTCTGCCCTGCTCTCCCTGCTGTGCCTGGCGGCCCTGCCAGCCACCGCCATGACCTTGAAGAGCACGGACATCCAGGAAGGCCAGCTGATGGACAAGGCATTGAGCTTCAACGGCTTCGGCTGCAAGGGGGAGAACCGATCCCCCCAGCTGAGCTGGCAGGACCTGCCGGCCGGCACCAAGAGCGTCTCCATTACCGCCTATGATCCCGATGCCCCCAGCGGCAGCGGCTGGTGGCACTGGCTGGTGGTGAACCTGCCCGCCAACCAGAGCGAGCTGGCCAGCAACGCCTCCGGCAAGCTCAAGCAGGGGCTGGAGATTAAAACCGATTTCGGCAGCCAGGGTTACGGCGGCCCCTGCCCCCCGGCCGGGCACGGCATGCACCGTTACCAGTTCACCGCCTGGGCCCTGCCCCAGGATCTCGAGGTGAAGGCAGATACCCCGCCCGCCATGGTAGGCTACATGCTCAATGCCATGGCGCTGGGCAAAGCCACCCTGACCGCCACCTTCGTCACCCCATAGGAGCCCGCCGGATGAGCACTCCCCTGCTGCAACTGAATCACTATTTCGGGATCCGCCAGCAGCCCCTGCACAGGGTGCTCATCTATGCGCCGACCCTCATCTGGGTGCAGCAGGGCCACAAACAGCTGTGGTGGCAGGAGAGGCGCCTGTCCTTTGACAAGGGGAGCTGGCTGCTGATCCCGGCAGGCCACCAGCTCACCTTCGTCAACCAGCCCGAGCAGGGCAAGTTCAGCTCCCATGCCCTGACCCTGCTGGCCCCGCCCCCCGCCGAGTGGCTGACTGAGGCCCCGACCACCCCGCAGCGGGAGCCACGCCTTGAGATAAGCCCGGCGCTGGCGTTCTGCTTCGAGCTGGTCTGCTCCATGGCCAGCCGCAAGCTGAGCGAGGCAACCCAGATCCAGCTGCTGCACGCTTTCTATGCCGAGCTGCACGCCGCCCATGCCCTCGACCTGCTGTTTCCCGCCAGCACCATGACGCTCGGGGAGCGGCTGGCTCGCTATCTCGGGGTCGAGCCCGGCGCCGATCACAGGCTGGAGACCCTGGCCCCCCACTTTTCCATGAGCCGCGCCTCCCTGGTGCGCAAGCTGGCCGCCGAGGGGCGCAGCTTTCGCCAGCTGCTGGCCCAAGTGCGTATGAGCCACGCCCTCACCCTGCTGCAACAGGGACTGAGCCCGCTGGAGACGGCCCTCGCCTGCGGTTACGACTCCCCCGGCCGCTTCGCCGCCCGCTTCAAGCAGGAGTTCGGTCTGACCCCCCACCAATATCTGCGCACCTGCCCCTCAACGGCCCCGCAACGCCAAGTAAATAGTTACTAATAATAATTCCTGTGTAACCTCATGTAACCCGGTGATCCCGATCACACCTCTCCCCGCCCGTACTGTGACGTAGCGCCAACCTTTCCGCTTTCTTTCCCCTAGAATGGCTTTGAAAACGTTTTTACTAAAATAACCACAAAAATAGCACCTTTCTTAACCTACAAAATCGTCATTGGAGCGAGATATGTTTCGTAAAAATTTACTTTCCGTCGCCCTGGGTGTCGCCCTGTTTGGCCTGGCCGCCTGCAACGGCAATGACTCAAGCGCACCTACCCCGCCCGGCGCCACCCTGGCGAACCAGTACAGGAACGTGATCGATCGCACCGGTACCCCGCTCCAGTTCCGTGACTTTGACAGCTACTCCAACCTCAAATACAACCCCCTGCTCGATCTCGGGGCCTGGCACGGCTTCCTGCTGCCCGCCAGCGACACCGAGTGGGGCGGCTTCACCGGCCCCATGGTGATCGCCGAAGAGTACAGCCTCTTCTTCGCAAGGGAGCTGGACAAGTTGACCCTGAGCGATGAGAGCGGCCGTCAGTACCCCCTCACCAGCGCCAGCAAGCATGAGATCTACGCCATCCCCGGTGCCCTGGTGCAGCGCTTCGAGTTCGAGCCCTTCACCCTGGAGCTGGAGCTGCGCTACGGCGATGCCCGCACCGCCCTTGTCCGCACCCGTCTGGTGAACAATCAGGATGCGCCCCTCACCCTCAATCTGAGCTGGCAGGGGGAGCTGCTCCAGCAGTGGGATGCCAGGAAGACGGTGGCCGAGCAGTACCCGGACTGGACCCGCACCATCAGCCAGAGCGAGCAAGGCATCGAGTTCCAGTTCGGCGAACTGCGCAGCACCTGGAACATCATGCAAAGCGGCAGCGCCCGCTATCGCATCGATCGCACCCTGCCAAGCCGCACCACCCTGGACGAGAAGGGGCTCGGCTATGTGAGCGAGGCCAGCCTCACCCTGGCCGCCAAGGGTCAGCAGGATATCTACACCCTGCAGAGCTATGTCCACTCTTCTGATGAGGCGAGCCGCTACCAGCAGAGCCGCCAGACCCTGCTGGCCAAGCCTGCCGACGCCTTCGATGCCTCCATCCGCCGCTGGGAGGGCTACCTCGAGCGCGGCCTCTCCAACCAGGGGATCCCCGAATCGGAGCGCCGCATCGCGGTCAAGGCAATGGAGACCCTCAACGGCAACTGGCGCTCGCCGGCTGGCGCCATCCTCCACGACGGCGTCACCCCCTCCAACACGGCCCGCTGGTTCGACGGCGTCTGGGCCTGGGACAGCTGGAAGCACGCCTACGCCATGGCTCACTTCAACCCGGACGTGGCCAAGAACAACGTACGCGCCATGTATGACTACCAGATCCAGCCCGACGATCCGGTGCGTCCCCAGGACGCCGGCATGGTGATCGACGCCGTCTTCTACAACAAGCTCTCCGATCGCGGCGGTGACGGCGGCAACTGGAACGAGCGGGACACCAAGCCGCCCCTCTCCGCCTGGGCCATCTGGGAGATCTACGGCGCCACCCAGGACAAGGCCTTCATCGCCGAGATGTATCCGAAGATCCAGGCCTATCACGACTGGTGGTACAGGGCGCGGGACAACAACCGCAACGGCATCATAGAGTACGGCGCCACCCGCCACGTCGAGCACAACGACGAGTTCGGCAATATCACCTTCAAGGTGCAGTACAGCGGCGCGGTACCGGACGGAGTCGATCTGTCGAGCTGCACCCCCGAGGGGGATGGCTGGTACGGCTGCGCCGGCATGGCGCTCTATCAGCAGGTGCTGAGCGTTGGCGGCTACGCCGAGATGGACATAGGTGCCCAGCACGGCGCCGGCTGGGAGTCCGGCATGGACAACGCCGCCCGCTTCGGCTTTATCGAGCAGGACCAGCTCAAGCGCTACGCCGACAAGGCCTATGGCGGGGACCTGGCCCGTGCGCGCCAGGACTGGAACGTCGCCTTCTTCGAGAACCACGAGGATGACGGCAGCCTCATCGGCTTCTCCATCGATCAGGAGTCGGTGGAGCTCAACGCCTTCCTGGCGAAAGAGAAGCGCATCCTGGCGGACATGGCAGACCTCCTCGGCAAGCCGGATGAAGGGATCCGCTATCGCGAGGGAGCGACCCAGCTGGCCGGCTATATCAACAGCTGTCTGTTCGATGAGGCCTCCGGCTTCTATTACGATCGCCAGATCCATCAGGGGGATGTGGCAGACGCCAACGGCTGCGTCGGCAAGTTGCTGACCGCCCGTGGCCGTGGGCCGGAAGGCTGGAGCCCGCTCTGGGCCGAGGTGGCGGACAAGGAGAAAGCCGCGCGGGTGCGCGAGATAATGCTCAATGCCCAGGAGTTCAACACCAAGGTGCCGCTCGGCACCGCGGCCCTGACCAACCCGGCCTATGACCCCGACATCTACTGGCGCGGCCGGGTCTGGCTGGATCAGTTCTACTTCGGGGTGAAGGGGCTGGAGAACTACGGCTATCGCGACGACGCCCAGGCGCTGGTCAACAAGCTGTTTGCCAACGCAGAGGGGCTGGCGGGCACTGGCCCCATCCGCGAAAACTACAACCCGGAAACCGGCGCCATGCAGGGGGCCAGCAACTTCAGCTGGAGCTCGGCCCACCTCTACATGCTCTATCGCAACTTCCTTAAAAAAGAGGGGTAATCCCCGCTGACCCGGTAAATGACGCAACAAAAAGGCCTCCAGATGGAGGCCTTCTTTCTATCAGGGGAGCGCGCTTACTTGACGGTCACCCGGGCAAACTTGCGCTTGCCGACCTGATAGACGGCGGTACCGGCACCGATGAGTGCCTTGCCATCGTCCAGCTTGTCGCCATCCACCTTGACCGCGCCCTGCTTGATCATCCGCAGCGCCTCTGAGGTGGTCTCCACCAGACCGGCGTCTTTCAGCAGGTTGGCGATAGCCAGACCTTCCCCTTCCAGGGCCAGTTCGACTTCCGGCATCTCGTCCGGGATGGCGTTCTTGGAGAAGCGCTGGGTGAAGTCTTCGTGGGCCGCTTCGGCCGCCGCTTCGTCGTGGTAGCGGGTGATGATCTCTTTCGCCAGCCAGATCTTCACGTCGCGGGGGTTCAGGGTACCGGCTTCGATACCGGCCTTGAAGCCTTCGATGTCCGCTAGCGGGCGGGAGGAGAGCAGCTCGTAGTAGTTCCACATCAGGGTGTCGGTGATGGACATGATCTTGCCGAACATCTCACCCGGGGCGTCGTGCACGCCTATGTAGTTGGCGGCGGACTTGGACATCTTCTTGACGCCGTCCAGACCCACCAGCAGTGGCATCATCAGCACGCACTGGGCGGCCATGCCGGCATCTTTTTGCAGCTCGCGACCCATCAGCAGGTTGAACTTCTGATCGGTACCGCCGAGCTCGACGTCCGCCTTGAGCGCGACCGAGTCATAGCCTTGCAGCAGCGGATAGAGGAATTCGTGAATGGCGATGGACTGGCCGCCGCTGTAGCGCTTCTTGAAGTCGTCGCGCTCCATCATGCGGGCCACTGTCTGCTTGGCCGCCAGCTTGATCATGCCGGTCGCGCCCAGCTCACCCAGCCAAGTGGAGTTGTACTCGATGCGGGTCTTGGCGGGATCCAGGATCTTGAACGCCTGCTCGGCATAGGTGAGGGCGTTGTGCTTGATGGCCTCTTCGGAGAGCGGCGGGCGGGTGCTGTTCTTGCCGGACGGATCCCCCACCATGGCGGTGAAGTCGCCGATCAGCAGGATGATCTCGTGGCCCAGATCCTGGAAGGTCTTCAGCTTGTTGAGGATCACTGTGTGGCCCAGGTGAATGTCCGGAGCCGTCGGGTCCATCCCCAGCTTGATGCGCAGCGGGCGCCCTTCCTTCAACTTGGCGACAAGTTCTTCTTCAACCAGAATTTCTTCCGCTCCGCGCTTGATCTCGGCTAGCGCCACCTCGAGCTGGGACATTTTTTGACTCTCCAATCACGATTCCACAGGGCCAGACATATTACTGGAATGGCAGGCCAATTGGAAAGGCGGTAAACTCCGACCTTCTTCTGGGTTCAACTTCGTCAGCTTCTCATGGTCATTTGGCACGCCTTCAACTCTCTTCCTACCTGGCACCGCAAGATGGTGCTTATTCTGAGCATCCTGGTGATGATGCTGGCAGCCTGGCCAAGCGAACAGGCCGTCGCCACCCGGGTCGATGACAACGGCAACGAACTTGCCCTGCACCAGCCCGCCGACCCGGCCGCCGCGACCGATGAACTCGAGGACGCGCAGCCCCTCACCCCGCCCAAGCCGCGCTACATCACCAAGCAGGTGAAGGTGCGCCGGGGCGACAACATGGGGGTCATCTTCCAGCGCATCGGGCTCAATACCACTGATCTGCACCTCATCGATCAGCTCGACGGCAGCGATCCCCTGCGCATGCTGCAGCCGGGACAGGAACTCACCTTCAAGCTCACCGAACAGGGCGAGCTGCACAGCCTCTATTACCCCCACAGCCTTGAGCAGGCGCTCAAGGTGAGCCGCAAGGACGACAGCTTCGTGGCCAGACCGGTGCGCCTCGAGCTCGACACCCGCGAGCAGGTGGCGAAGGGGGAGATCCGATCCAGCTTCTGGGGCGCCGCCAGCGAGGCGGGCATGACGGAGGATCAGATCATGGATCTCGCCGCCATCTTCGGCTGGGACATCGATTTTGCCCAGGACCTGCAGCCGGGGGACAGCTTCAGGGTGGTCTATCAGGACAAGTATCAGGATGACGAGCGGGTGGCCTCCGGCGACATCCTGGCCGCCGAGTTCATCAACCAGGGGGCCATCTATCGCGCCGTGCTGAACCAGGATGGCAACTACTACACCCCGGAAGGCAAGGCGATGCGCAAGAGCTTCCTGCGCGCCCCGGTCAACTTCAAATACATCAGCTCCAACTTCAATCCGCGCCGCCTGCACCCTGTCACCGGCAAGGTGCGCCCCCACAACGGCATCGACTACGTGGCCCCCGTCGGAACCCCCATCATGGCGGCGGGCTCAGGCAGCGTGGTGGCCGCCGGTTACAACCAGTTCAACGGCAACTATGTCTTCATCAAGCACGCCGGCAACTACGTGACCAAGTACCTGCACCTCTCCAAGCGCACAGTGAACAAGGGCCAGCGGGTGAAACAGGGGCAGACCATAGGCCTGCTGGGGGGCACTGGCCGCGTCACAGGCCCGCATCTGCACTATGAATTCGTGGTGGGCGGTGTGCACAAGAACCCGCGCACCCTCACCCTGCCCCAGGCCGAGACCCTCACCGGGCGGGCGCTGGCCAGCTTCAAGGCCGAGGCCAGGCCGCAACTGGCCAAGCTCGACAGCACGGATCTGCAACTGGCCCAGAACAAGCGGGACAGCAACGGCAGCTAAGGCTCGCCCCACTTGGCGGTAATGAACAGAGAACAAGGAGAGGCCATGAGCGAGCGCTATATCGGATTGATGTCGGGTACCAGAGCTTGGCATGGGATAGATGCCGTGCCCTCCTCCACTCCTTGGTCAGGTTTCTCGTCACAGAAGGGCATGTCATGAGCGAGCGCTATATCGGATTGATGTCGGGTACCAGAGCCTGGCATGGGATAGATGCCGCGCCCTCCTCCACTCCTTGGTCAGGTTTCTCGTCACAGAAGGGCATGTCATGAGCGAGCGCTATATCGGATTGATGTCGGGTACCAGCATGGATGGGATCGATGCCGTGCTGGTCACTATGGATGGTGAAACCCTTCGGGTAGAGGATGCCCTCTGCCATCCCTGGCCAGAGGCAACGGCGCACGAGCTCCACGCCCTCTGCACCCCGGGGGAGAACGAGATAGACCGCATGGGGGTAGCCGACAATCGAGTGGCGCAGGAATTTGCTGCCGCCACCCTGGCGCTGCTTGCCAAGGCAGGGCTTGAACCCAAGGATATCCGCGCCATCGGCTCCCACGGCCAGACAGTGCGCCACCGCCCCCAGCTCGGCTTTACCCTGCAAATAGGCAATGCGGCCCTGCTGGCTGCCCTCACGGGTATCGATGTGATTGCCGATTTTCGCACCCTGGACATGGCCCTCGGCGGTCAGGGGGCGCCTCTGGTGCCCGCCTTCCATCAGGCGATTTTTGCCAGACCCCATGCCCTTCGGGTGGTGCTGAACCTCGGCGGCATCGCCAATATCTCTGTGTTGCCGGGCCACGCCGAGGGCGTCTATGGCTTCGATACCGGCCCCGCCAACACCCTGCTCGATGGCTGGTATCGCCGCCATTACCCCCAGGGCGGCAGCTACGACGCCGGTGGCCAATGGGCGGCCAGCGGCCAGCTTGTTCCGGCGCTGCTCGAAAAACTGCTGGCTCACCCCTACTTCGCCGCCCCCTATCCTAAGAGCACGGGGCGGGAGATGTTCACCCTGGAGTGGCTAGACCACGAGCTGGCAGGCACGGCATACGCCCCGGTGGATGTGCAGCGCACCCTGCAGGCGCTCAGCTGCCACAGCATAGCCCGCCAGCTGCCTGCGGTGGATGAGGCACAAACCAGGCCCGAGCTCTTCGTCTGCGGTGGCGGCGCCCACAACGGCCCCCTGCTGGCGGAGCTCGCCGCCCTGCTGCCCCGCTGGCGCCTTGAAAGCACGGCGGCACTGGGGCTCGCCCCCGACTGGGTGGAAGGAACGGCCTTTGCCTGGCTGGCACAGCGCTTTATGACGCGCCAGCCCGGCAACCTGCCCGCCGTCACCGGCGCCAGCCGACCGGCCGTACTGGGTGCCCTCTATCCCGCCTGAGGGAGCCAGCTAATCGATTTTCACCCCGGGCCCGTCCATCAAGCCGGGCAACCAGCCCTCCCATTCTGACACCGGCGCCAGCCGACCGGCGGTACTGGGCGCCGTCTATCCCGCCTGAGCGCCTGAGTACCAGCGCCATTAACCCCTGAGCAATCACGTGCTCAAACAGATGCCGCCCAAAGGCGGCATTTGTGCATTGGGGTGGAAAAGGCCGGTCAGCGGGGGGTGAGCCGCTTGTTGAACAGCTTGAAGCTGGCTCTGGCGATCAGACCCTGCTCTATGAGGTAGATACAGAGCATCTCTATGGTGCCCAGCCCCTCCGGGAAGTTGCGGGTGACGCGCTCATGGTCGATGACCACATTGTCGTAGCTGTGGCGAGAGAGCAGGGGCGCATGCAGATCCGGCTCTGCGAAGCGCGAGACCATGTTCGCCGCCATCTGCGCCTTGTCCCGGGCGATGATCTCCCCCTCCAGGCTGTACTGGGCTGCATCATCGGCATAGGTGGCCAGCCAGGCCGCCACATCCTTGCTGTTATAGGCATCCAGCTGCGTCTGCACTATCTGTTCCATCTGTCCTATCTGCTGCGCTGCAACATCCTTGGCTTCCAGCTGCTCTGCTTCAACTCTCATTGATTCCATCCTGCCCTGGCGGGCGTGGTTAGCGTCGGGCGGTGCGCCCTGTGGTCAGCGCTCACTCTCCCACTACCGGGCGCCAGCCTCGAGGGTGAGAGAGAGTCGCAGCATGTCCTTGTGCTGGATGCCGCTCTCGAAAATGGGGTCGGGGTAGTGGTGCAGAAAGTGATCCTTCACCACGGCATCCACCCTAAAACCGAGGCGCTGATAACAGGTGAGCGGATAACCAAAGGTGCCCGTGCCCAGCTCCACCCGCCTGATGCCGCGGGCCGCAAGCTCGGTCAGCCCATGGCGCAGCAGACCGGAGCCTATGCCCCGGCGCTGGTGATCCGGCCTCACGGCGACATTGAAAATTTCGGCCGTCCCCGGGCTCAGGGTCCTGACGACGCAGACCCCGACCAGGATGCCCTGGGCCCGGGCGGCAAAACACCAGGCCCCTGGGAGGTATGACCTTATCCGCTTCTCTGAGGGATCCGCCTCCAGCAACAAGGCGAGGGGGATCTCGGCCGCAGCTATATTTCCGTACTCCATCTTCATCTCTCTTTGCTTCATCGCCGCTCGTCGCCAGCCAGATGCCGATCGCAAATCAGGGCGTCTCGCCTCAGGATCTGCCGCCTCAGCCCAGAGGCGCAGTGGCGGTGCTGCCATGGCATGCTTCGGGTCTATGAGGCCAGATAAAAAATCACCCCAGAGATTGCGCCATGGCGCTATTTCATGGCCCGTATGACTTTCCCATGCAGATATATTGCATGATATGCCAGCCATATCGCCATTCATATACTTGCCGAACATGGCTAGCATATTTTCAATCACCATAACAGCCCCATCGTCCGTGCATAAAATACATATCCATGCATGAACAATTGAATTAACTGCACGGCGTCACCGCTGATTAACCTATGGTTCACAGCCTGGCTCCCTATCTGTCGGGAGTGAGCCCCCGTATCAGGCTGATCCTCCGAAAAATGGGGCTGATTGCACCATCAGCAGGGCATTTATTCCCTGAATTGAATCGCAACGGGACTATATTTCAGTGCGTTGAGCCAACGCATAAAAACGAGATCCCGGTTTGCCCTCCCCCCTTGGCCACTCATAGAATCCCCCTGTCTGAGATATTTCACCCTGTTCCAGCCTCCTTTATCCACTCCCTCTCGGGCGCGGATTGACAATGATCACCGAGGACCCGACGCCCTTCTATATGCGGCAACGGGCCATCGGTTGCCATACCGGATCTGCCTTGTCGGGTATGGAGGAGCGCGATCGAATGGGGTGACCCATACCCTGCGATAACAACGAATAGCAAGAAGAGGAATATCCTATGAGTGGCACCATCATCAAGGCTGCAAGAAATACCCCCCATGCCCCCCAGGATCTGGGCCCCTACACCCAGAGCGTGGCCTTCTCCCACTACAACAATATTGCCGCCCAGCTGCCGGTCGATCCCAGGACAGGCAAGCTGGTGAGTGGCGATATCCAGGCGCAGGCCAGACAGTGCCTGACCAATATCCAGGCCATCGTCGAGAGCATCGGCCACGTCATGGACGACATGGTGAAAGTCACCCTCTTCCTCAAGAACATGGGGGATCTGGAGGCGGTCAACGCCGTCTATCGCGAATTCTTCCCCCGCAACCTGCCGACCCGTACCGTGCTGGCGGTGGCCGGTCTGCCGCTCGGCGCCGCCATTCAGATGGACGCCCTGCTCTCCAACGGGGAAGGCACCTTCCCGCAAGCCCCCTGCCCCCTTATCAAGCTCGCCCGAAACAGCTGCCGGGCACCGGCCGATCCCCTCTCGAACCATACGGTGGCCTTCTCCCACTACAACAATATCGGCGCCCAGTTGCCGGTGGATGCCACCACCGGCCAGCTGGTTGCCGGTGGCATCCAGGAGCAGGCAGCCCAGTGCCTGCGCAATATCAAAAACGTGCTGGAGAGCATAGATGTGCCCTTTGACGATATCGTCAAGGTGACTGTCTACCTGACCAGCCTCGCGGATCTGGAGGCCGTCAACGAGGTTTACACAACTTTCTTCCCGGACTCCGCCATCGCCCGCGCCGTCGCCTATCTGCCAGCCCGCAGCCTGATCGTGGCCTCTGCCCTGCCGCTCGGTGCCCGGGTGCAGATGGATGCGGTCATCTCCCACGGTGACGGCACCCCGCCCCAGCTGGTGGAAGACAGGCACAACCTGGTGATCCGCGCCCGTAACACCGACAAGGCACCACGCAGCCCGCTCCATTGCCAGAGCGTCGCCTTCTCCCACTACAACCATATCGCCAGCCAGCTGCCGATCGACATGGCCACCGGCAAGGTGCTGACCGGCTGTATCCGTGAGCAGACCGCCCAGTGCCTCGGCCATATCAAGACCATCGTGGAGAGCATCGGCCATGTGATGGACGATATCGTCAAGGTCAATATCCAGGTGAAGAACATCGCGGATCTGGCGGACGTGGATGCCATCTACACCAAATACTTCCCGGCCTATCTGCCCACCCGCACCGTTATCGGCGTGAGCGATCTGCCCGCCGGCGCCCTGGTGCAGATGGATGCCGTGATGTCCAATGCGGAAAGTACCCCGCCGCAGGCATAAAGTTTATTATTTATGGTAAAAAGACACCGGCTTAGGCCGGTGTCTTTTATCTCGCTATTTAAAGAGTAAGTCGTTGGGCTGACTATTTTTACGTCTAGACATTCTCATTTTTTTAATCACGGAACCCATTAGACCAATGCAGCCAGAAAAGAAGAACATCCCTCCGACTATGAACCCGGTGAGTAATACCGCATTGAATTTCGCAGGATCATCCATAGCAGTGACAGCATAAGTATGATCTTTACCGAAACCAGCCTTTCCTAACAGTAACTCCTCGAATGTTAAAGATAGAATGAAGGTCCCAAACCCTATCATGGCAAGACAACCCAATATAGGGCACAGATATTTATATTTTCCTCCTTGAAACTCTTCTAGGGGCTCGATTATTAATGCTAAGCCGCACGCCCCACCCATAATATAAAGAGCATTATCTGAAATAGGGGTTACATATATAAGCAGGTCTCGCATACCTGGAGTGTGATATGAAAAAGTCTCAGCAAACCCATGAAACTTAGGGAATATATCTATCCCATTTCTCATCAAAACCGCTTCTAATATTCCAACAAGTGGTGCCCCCAGAAGCATATAGAGTGCAACGTTGAATATAATACTCTTTCCTATTGAATAAACCTTTTCATTATCTCTCTTGTCATAGTGATCTATTATGCACAATGCAGCGACAATACAGAATAAAAACGATGAGATGGCGATAATTAATGTTGGAATGCCAGAGATAAAGAAACCACCTCTTTTCGCTGGAATATAGGTATACCCATTAGCCAGCTCGGCAACACCGTAGGCCACACTAACGAGCATTAAAAAAGCACATACCAGACGTACTCTAAGTGGTATGTGATTAGGCTTATACTGTGACATGCAAACTTCTTTCCCTTGAGCAGAACATGTTGTGTCTACTAAATGAACTATTTAAAAACACAGCCGGATATGACAACGCTCTCTTCAACGCTCACTCATCACTACAGCTTAAGTGTGAAAAGTTCCATTCAGCATTAGGCTGAATCAGAGACAAGTAGACTCGTAAGAGCATTGTACGCATATGCGTCCATCTAATAAATGGTCTCTCTCACAACTACACTGTTTGGAGCCCGTTTTTCATTAAGCCTTCTGCAACACTCTCAGGATCATAAAAAACGCCCCCCATCTTGCGATGGAGGGCGTTTTATTGTTCTAGCTATTGGGCCTAGGCGACCCAATGTTCAGCGTTTACAGGGGCTATTACAGGGACTCTGCGGTCGCAACCACGTTTTCCACGGTAAAGCCGAATTCCTTGAACAGCAGCTCGGCCGGGGCGGACTCACCGAAGGTGGTCATGCCGATGATCTTGCCGCCGAAGCCCACGTACTTGTACCAGTAGTCGGCGATACCCGCTTCGATGGCGACACGCTTGGTGACGCTGGACGGCAGGACGGACTCCTTGTACTCGGCAGATTGGGCGTCGAACACGTCGGTGGCCGGCAGGGAGACCACGCGCACGGCGCGGCCCTTGGCGGTCAGCTGCTCATAGGCGGCCACGGCCAGCTCCACTTCGGAACCGGTGGCGATCAGGATCAGCTCCGGGGTACCGGCGCAATCCTTCAGCACGTAACCACCCTTGGCCACATCGGCCAGTTGCTGGGCGGTGCGGTCCATCTGGGGCAGGTTCTGACGGGAGAAGATCAGGGAGGTCGGGCCGTCATGGCGCTCGATGGCGTGCTTCCAGGCGATGGCAGACTCTACCTGGTCACAGGGGCGCCAGGTGCTCATGTTCGGGGTCAGACGCAGGGAGGCGATCTGCTCGACCGGCTGGTGAGTCGGGCCATCTTCACCCAGACCGATGGAGTCGTGGGTGTAAACGAAGATGGCGCGCTGCTTCATCAGGGCGGCCATGCGCAGGGCGTTGCGGGCGTACTCCATGAACATCAGGAAGGTGGCGCCGTAGGGGATGAAACCACCGTGCAGGGCGATGCCGTTCATGATGGCGGACATGGCGAATTCGCGCACGCCGTAGTGGATGTAGTTGCCTGCGGCGCTCTCGGGAGTCAGAGACTTGGAGCCGGACCACATGGTCAGGTTGGACGGGGCCAGATCGGCGGAACCACCCATGAATTCCGGCAGCAGCTTGCCGAAGGCTTCCAGGGCGTTCTGGGATGCTTTACGGGTCGCGATCTTGGCCGGGTTGGCTTGCAGGGTCTCGATGATCTTGGCAGATTCAGCGGCCCAGTTGGCCGGCAGCTCGCCTGCGGTACGGCGCTTGAATTCGGCAGCCAGGGTCGGGTGCGCGGCTTCATAGGCGGCAAACTTGGCAGCCCAGTCGGACTCCAGCTTGGTGCCTTTCTCCTGGGCATTCCACTCGGCGGCGATCTCGGACGGGATGACGAAGGGCGCGTGATCCCACTTCAGGAAGGCACGGGCGGCGGCGATCTCGTCGTTGCCCAGCGGTGAGCCGTGGCAATCGTGGGAGCCGGACTTGTTCGGGGAGCCGTAGCCGATGATGGTGCGGCAGCAGATCAGGGTCGGCTTGCCGGTCTCGGCCTTGGCGGCTTCGATGGCGGCGTTGATGGCTTCCGGGTTGTGACCGTCAACAGCCGGGATGACGTGCCAGCCGTAGGCTTCGAAACGCTTGGGGGTGTCGTCGGTGAACCAGCCTTCCACATGACCGTCGATGGAGATGCCGTTGTCATCCCAGAAGGCGATCAGTTTGCCCAGCTGCAGGGTACCTGCCAGAGAGCAAGCCTCGTGGGAGATACCTTCCATCAGGCAGCCGTCGCCCATGAAGGCGTAGGTGTAGTGGTCGACGATATCGTGACCCGGCTGGTTGAACTGCTCGGCCATGGCCTTCTCGGCGATCGCCATGCCCACGGCATTGGTGATGCCCTGACCCAGAGGACCAGTGGTGGTTTCGATGCCAGGGGCATAACCGTACTCCGGGTGACCCGGGGTGCGAGAGTGCAGTTGGCGGAAGTTTTTCAGATCGTCGATGGAGAGGTCGTAACCGGAGAGATGCAGCAGGGAGTACAGCAGCATGGAGCCGTGGCCGTTGGACAGCACGAAGCGGTCACGGTCGGCCCACTTGGGGTTGTTCGGGTTGTGCTTGAGGTGGCCACGCCACAGCACTTCGGCGATATCTGCCATTCCCATGGGGGCGCCCGGGTGACCGGAGTTGGCTTTTTGAACGGCATCCATACTCAATGCGCGAATGGCATTGGCAAGCTCTTTACGAGAAGGCATCTGTATCTCCTGCGATTGCTTCATTTGATGGCCAAGATTAAGGCGCGTTATTGTCCCAGCAGGGCGGGCGCGGTGCAAATATTATCTGGGCGAATAAAGTGGCTTTGGGAGCACAATCGCTTTTCTGGCCCGGGAAAACGATTCAATCCGCCCCCTCTCTTACCTCCATCGGGGTGGTTGCCCCCTCAGCCTTGGTCCGGGCGGGTCCAACCCCAAATAGTGCTGGCAATCACCCTGTGACCTAATTAAAATAGACGTCCAGATGTAGATACCTCTACAGTCATCCTGTCATTTTCCGGTTATGGCCAAGGCGATAACCCCATACGAATCGAGAACCAATCATGGCAAAGCTGTTTACTTCCGAGTCGGTCTCCGAAGGCCATCCCGATAAAATCGCCGACCAGATCTCCGATGCGGTGCTGGACGCCATCCTGGTGCAAGACACCAAGGCGCGCGTCGCCTGCGAGACCCTGGTCAAGACCGGCATGGTGATGGTGGCCGGTGAAGTAACCACCTCTGCCTGGGTCGACATCGAGCAGATCGTGCGCGACACAGTGCGCGAGATAGGTTACACCCACTCCGACATGGGCTTCGATGCCGACTCCTGCGCCGTGCTGAACGCCATCGGCAAGCAGTCCCCGGACATCAACCAGGGCGTCGATCGTACCGATCCGCTGGAGCAGGGTGCCGGTGACCAGGGCCTGATGTTCGGCTACGCCACCAACGAAACCGACGTGCTGATGCCCGCCCCCATCACCTACTCCCACCTGCTGGTGAAGCGTCAGGCCGAAGTGCGCAAGAACGGCACCCTGCCGTGGCTGCGCCCGGATGCCAAGAGCCAGCTCACCTTCGCCTACGACAACGAAGGCAAGATCCTGGGTGTGGATGCCGTGGTGCTCTCTACCCAGCATTGCGACTCCATCAGCCACAAGGATCTGGTGGAAGCGGTGCGCGAGGAGATCATCAAGCCGGTGCTGCCGGCCGAGTGGATCACCAAGGACACCAAGTACTTCATCAACCCGACCGGCCGTTTCGTCATCGGCGGCCCCATGGGTGACTGCGGTCTGACCGGTCGCAAGATCATCGTCGACACCTACGGCGGCATGGCCCGTCACGGTGGTGGCGCCTTCTCCGGCAAGGACCCGTCCAAGGTTGACCGTTCCGCCGCCTACGCCGCCCGCTACGTTGCCAAGAACATAGTCGCCGCCGGTCTGGCTGCCCGCTGTGAAGTCCAGGTCTCCTACGCCATCGGCGTGGCCGAGCCGACCTCCATCAGCGTCGAGACCTTCGGCACCGGCAAGGTGGCCGAGGAGCTGCTGGTCAAGCTGGTGCGCGAGTTCTTCGAGCTGCGCCCCTACGGCCTCATCGAGATGCTGGATCTCAAGCGTCCCATCTACCAAGCGACCGCCGCCTACGGCCACTTCGGCCGTGACGAGTTCCCCTGGGAGAAGACCGACAAGGCCGCTCTGCTGCGCGACGCCGCCGGTCTGTAAGGCTGGCCGTTGTGATAAAAGGGGAGCCTGGCTCCCCTTTTGCTTATCCGCTACCCGACGAGACCTCGATGTCTGCCACCAGATCCCAACTCGACGCTTCCCTGCTCCAGCTGCTGCACCAGCGGGTCGACGCCTGCTTCATGCAGGCGGAGGCGCGCCTCGGCCGTTCCTTCCCACGCCCGCGCGTTCACTGCAACATGCGGGGCCGGGCGGCGGGGTCGGCGCGGCTGCAAACCTGGGAGCTGCGCTTCAACCCGGCGCTCTATGAAGCCAACCAGCAGGCCTTTCTGGCCGAGGTGGTGCCCCACGAGGTGGCGCACCTGCTGGTCTATGCCCTCTGGGGGGAAGGGCGCGGCAAGTCGCGGGTGCTGCCCCACGGTCGCCAGTGGCAGTCGGTGATGCGGGAGCTGTTCGCGCTCGCTCCCAACACCACCCACAGCTTCGATCTCACGGTGCTGGCCCAGCGCACCCATGCCTATGCGTGTGCCTGCCAGCAGCATCAGCTCTCGGTGCGCCGTCACAACAAGGTGGTGCGCGGCGAGGCCCGCTATCACTGCCGCCGCTGTCGCCAGCCCCTGGTGTTGCAGCCGGGGTCGCCAGCGGATTGAGTCAACCCCTGTCGTGCCCCTGTGTTAGGGTGCGCAGCTTCTTCAGCCAACCGTTTCATTGCCAAGGATCTTCATGTTTCGCTCTCTGTTCACCCTCAGTGTCGGCCTGCTCATCAGCCTGCCGTTCATCAGCTCGCCCCTGCAGGCCCAGACCTTTCGCGCCGCCAAGCAGGATCTGAACAAGCTCTATCAGAGCCACCCCACCACCTTCTATTGCGGCTGCAACATCAAGTTCAGCGGCAAGCAGATGGCCCCCGACTGGGAGAGCTGCGGCTACCTGCCGCGCAAGCAGGCCAATCGCGCCTCTCGCATCGAGTGGGAGCACGTGGTCCCCGCCTGGGAGTTCGGCCACCAGCTCCAGTGCTGGCAAGAGGGCGGGCGCAAGAACTGCGGCAAGAGCGACGAGTTCAACAAGATGGAGGGGGACATGCACAACCTCTTCCCCGCCATCGGCGAGGTCAACGGCGATAGGGCCAACTACCGCTTCTCCGACTGGAACGGCAAGCCGAACCAGTACGGCAAGTGCCAGATGCTGGTGGACTTCAAGGATCGCCGGGTACAGCCGCCCAAGGGGCCGGTACGCGGCCAGATAGCCCGCGCCTACCTTTACATGGGCCAGCAGTATGGGCTGCGCCTGGCCGCCCAACAGCGTAAACTGTTCGAGGCTTGGGACAGGCAGTACCCGGCCGACCGCTGGGAGTGCGAGCGCAACAGCCGCATCGGCAAACTGCAGGGCAACACCAACCCCTTTATTGAAAAGCAGTGCCGATAACCCCATCTATGGGCACAAGGGATTTAAAATCCCTCTTCTTGAACCAGAGACTGACACTGAGCCATGCGCATTCCACGTATCTATGAACCGGCCGCCCTGCAGGTGGGCCAGACTCTCGCCCTGTCGGAAGACGGTGCCAACCACATCGGCCGGGTGCTGCGCATGCAGCCGGGTCAGCAGCTCGAGCTGTTCAACGGCGACGGCAACCAATATGCCGCCACCATCACCGGCGTCGGCAAGAAGTCGGTGGACGTGACCATCGACAGCTGCGAGGCCCGCTCGGTGGAGTCCCCCTTCGCCATCCATCTGGGCCAGGTGATCAGCCGTGGCGACAAGATGGATTTCACCATCCAGAAATCCGTCGAGCTGGGTGTCACCTGCATCACGCCGCTCTTCTCCGAGCGCTGCGGCGTCAAGCTGCCCGCCGACAGGCTGGAGAAGAAACGCGAGCAGTGGCAGAAGGTGGTGATCAGCGCCTGCGAGCAGTGCGGCCGCAATGTGGTGCCCGAAGTTCGCATGCCGATGGAGCTCGATGCCTGGCTGGCCGAAGAGACCCAAGAGCTCAAGCTCAACCTGCACCCGCGCGCCCCCTACAGCATCAACACACTGCCGGTGCCGGAACACGGGGTGCGCCTGCTGATCGGCCCGGAAGGGGGCTTGTCGAGCGACGAGATCGCCCGTACCGTGCAAGAAGATTTCAAAGAGATGCTGCTGGGGCCGCGGGTGCTGCGCACCGAAACCGCCGCCCTGACCGCCATTACCGCGCTGCAGTGCCGCTTTGGCGATCTGGCCTGAAACAGGTTTTAAGAATCTCACTCGCAATCGAGCCACAAGAAGGAAACTCGGATGACCATTAAACTCGGCATAGTGATGGACCCGATTTCGGCCATCAATATCAAGAAAGATTCCAGCTTTGCCATGCTTGAAGAGGCGCAAAAGCGCGGCTATGAGCTCTTCTATCTGGAGATGTCGGATCTCTACATGGAAGCCGGTCGCGCCTTTGGCACCATGCGCCCGCTGACCGTCAAATATGACTATGCCGACTGGTTCAACCTGGGCGAGGTGATCGATCAGCCCCTCTCCACCCTGGATGTGATCCTGATGCGCAAGGATCCGCCGTTCGACACCGAATTTATCTACGCCACCTACATGCTGGAGCGAGCCGAGGATGAGGGCTGCCTCATCGTCAACAAGCCCCAGAGCCTGCGCGACGCCAACGAGAAGCTCTACACCGCCTGGTTTGCCGAGCATACCCCGACCACCCTTGTCACTCGCAGAGCCGATAAGCTGCGCGCCTTCCACGCCAAACACAAAGACGTGATCCTGAAGCCCTTGGACGGCATGGGCGGCGCCTCCATCTTCCGCATGAAGGAGGATGACGCCAACGTGGGGGTCATCATCGAAACCCTCACCGCCCACGGCAGCCAGTACTGCATGGCACAGACCTTCCTGCCCGCCATCAAGGACGGCGACAAGCGGGTGCTGGTGGTGGACGGCGAGCCCGTGCCCTACTGCCTGGCCCGCATTCCGGCCCAGGGAGAGACCCGTGGCAACCTGGCGGCCGGCGGCCGCGGCGAGGCGCGTCCCTTGAGCGAGGCCGACTGGGCCATCGCCCGTGCGGTGGGCCCTACCCTGAAAGAGAAGGGGCTGATCTTCGTCGGGCTCGACATCATAGGCGATCGGCTGACCGAGATTAACGTCACCAGCCCGACCTGCATCCGCGAGATCGAGGCGGCCTTCCCGGTGCATATCACCGGCATGCTGATGGATGCCATCGAACGCCGGCTGGGAAAATAACCCCAGGAGACGCCCCCTCGAGGCCGTCACCCAGGCAGTGACACCACAGGGGCCAGCGCGGCCCCTGCTCTTTTCTGTTGCGCGACGATGTGAGCCAGCCCCCGGACTTCCGGCTTTTCTGCGCGAAAAAGCGGTTTTGCCCGCCGCCGTCAACTGCCATAATCACCCCAAATACCTTTGCACTCTTTGATATCTATGCAAACACTGCAAAACCATTTTCTGCTCGCCATGCCGAGCCTCACGGACCTCTACTTCGAACGCTCCCTGGTCTATCTGTGCGAGCACAGCAGCGAGGGAGCCATGGGACTGGTGGTCAACATCCCGGTGGACATGTCCCTGGACGCCATGCTGACCAAGCTCAAGCTGAGCCCCCCTGCCACCGCCGAGATGAAACAGCCGGTGCTGCAAGGCGGCCCGGTCCATGCTGATCGCGGCTTCGTGCTGCACAGCTTCAGGCCCGGCTTCAACTCCACCCTGCAGGTGAGCGACGAGATGATGGTCACTACCTCCAAGGACATCCTCGAAACCCTGGGCACCGCCGAGGCGCCGGACCACTGGCTGGTGGCGCTGGGTTACGCCGGCTGGAGTGCAGGGCAGCTCGAGCAGGAGCTGGTGGATGGCGCCTGGCTGGTGATCCCCCCCAACCCCAGGCTGGTGTTTGACACCCCCATTCATCAGCGCTGGCAGCAGGCCGCCGCCAGCATCGGCGTCAATCCCCTGCATCTCTCCAGCCAGGTGGGACATAGCTGATGGTGTTTGACACGCACATTCACCAGCGCTGGCAGCAGGCCATTGTCGTCATCAGCATCGGCGTCAACCCTCTGCATCTCTCCAGTCAGGTGGGGCACAGCTGATGGTGTTTGATACGCACATTCACCAGCGCTGGCAGCAGGCCATTGTCGTCATCAGCATCGGCGTCAATCCCCTACACCTCTCCAGCCAGGTGGGGCACAGTTAGATCCCTTGTCACGCTCTTTAGTTGGTGCAGTTCCCATTTAGTGCCCCTCATCCCCAGCCCTTCTCCCGCGAGGGGAGAAGGGGGTAAATCGGCACGTTTCGGATATATCTGCGGCAACCAGTCAGCTAAAACGGAGTTAGCCAGATTCGAGCGAACATAACCTCGGCAGGTGCCCTCTCCCTCCGGGAGAGGGCAAGGGTGAGGGGAAACGGCATCTTTTTATTCATCTATTTCAAGGACATCCATGTCATCACGCAGCATCATGGGCTTTGACTACGGCACCAAGAGCATAGGCGTCGCCATCGGCCAGGAGCTCACGGGCACGGCCCAACCCCTTCGTTCCCTCAAGGCCAACGACGGTATTCCCAACTGGGACGAGATTGAAAAGTTGCTCAAGGAGTGGCAGCCGGATCTGCTCATTGTCGGCCTGCCGCTGAACATGGATGGCACCGATCAGGAGATCACGGTGCGGGCCCGCAAGTTCGGCAACCGCCTCCATGGTCGCTTCGGCAAGCCGGTGGAGTTCAAGGACGAGCGGCTCACCACCACGGATGCCCGTGCCCGCCTGTTCGAGCGCGGCGGCTACAAGGCGCTCGACAAGGGCAGCGTGGACGGAGTCTCCGCCCAGCTTATCGTCGAAGCCTGGATGGAAGAGCAGTACGGTTGAGTTCAGGGGGCCATTGGCCCCCTGAATCAGACACCTCCCGCCGGCGCCAACACAGTCTCTCCCCCGCCCCACGGGAACAGGGCAAGCCCCTTCGCCGCCAGGCCATAGAGCCGCTTCGTCTCATTGCGCAGCCACATCACCTTGGCATCCTGGTTATGGCGTTTGTGCCACAGCAGGATGAAGGCTATCTCAAGTTGCTTGTAGAGTGATTCGGGGAGTGGCAGGGGCATGGCGATCAGGTTGTCGTGGTGTCTGGCGGCATAGCCAGCGCAATAGGACGGCGCCACCGCGATCAGCTCATGGCTCGACTGGGAGGCGATGTGCAGGGCCTGCTCGAAACTCGCTACCATGATGGGCACCTCCCGCCTCTGCCCCTCGTCCTCCAGCAGATCGTCCAGCGCCCAGCTGTCGCTGGCCTCCCACACCACGCTTACCTGGGGACAGGCCAGGAAGTTCTCCAGGGACCAGGTCTGCTGGAGCAGGGGGTGATCTTTACGCAGGAACACCACGGGCCTGTCGCTGAACAGTACCTCGTGATCGATGTAATAGGGCAGCCGGTTGACCCTGGCCTGGGATCGACCGTGGGTCTCCCGGGCGCAGAAGCCGAGATCCGCATCCCCGTTGACTATGTCGTTGAGGGAGTGGTGATCCCACCCCAGCATCCTGACCACAGAGTGGGGGTACTTCTGGTAGATGGTCATGGGCAGCTCGCTCAGGAAGCTGGTGCTGAAGGGGGACTCCATCACCAGGCTGAAGCGGGCCCCCTCGGGGATCGCCTCGCTATTGAGGGAGGTGATGCTGTCCGTCAACATGAACCAGGCCTTGAGCTCCTCCTCCAGGGTCAGGGAGAGCTGGGTCGGCTGCAGCCCCTGACGTACCCGCACCAGGAGGGGATCGTCAAACCAGTCCCGCAGCTTGGCGAGCGCCTTGCTCACCGCCGAGGGGGTGACGCAGAGCTTCTTGGCCGCCCCTGTCACGCTGCGCTCCTGCATCAGGTGCTTGAAGACCACCAGCAGGTTCAAATCCAGTTCACCCAGGTTGCGCATCTTTCCTCTCCCCCTATCCCCGCGACCGCGCTTCACGCAGCGCGAGCCATGGTAGCAGCCCTTTGACGGCCAGGTAACTGAGCAGGGTCAACAGCAGGGCAGAGATCAGCATCAAGGATGGGGCCACACCAAGCTGGCCCAGCAGCCAGATATAGAGGCCGGAGAGGCTGATCTGCATGATGCAGAGCAGGGCGCTGGCAAATGCCGCCTGGTGCTGACACTCCGCCAGCGCTTCCCCCATCGCCACCCCGAAGCCGCAGGAGAAGCCGATGCAGACCAGGGCAAAGCCCGGCAGCAGCAAGGGGATACCGCCCCCCAGCTGCCAGCTGCCGAGCAGGAAACAGGCTGCCAGCAGATAGGCCAGGTGGGAGAGCGCCAGCACCCTCTGCTTGCCCAGCCAGCGCAGCAGCAGCGGCGTCAGGAAGGAAGCTGACATGCTCACCCCGGCCATCACCATCATCACCAGGGAGTACTGCTCAGTGGTGAAGCCAAGCCCCTGCATCAGGATCAGCGGCGAGACGCTGACATAGACCAGGATGGCGGTCACGCTGGCACTGGTCAGAAGCGAGTGCAGCATGAAGCGCGGGGAGCCCAGCAGGGCAAGGGGCCGGGTCGCGCCACGCTGCTGGCGGGTCGGGCGAGTCTCCCTGAGCAGCAGCAGGTTGACCAGGCCGCTGACGGCCGCCACCAGCGCCATCGCCACGAAGATCCCGCGCCAATCGAAATGCGACAGTATGAGATAACCGAGCACCGGCGCCAGCACCGGAATGACGCAGATCACCCCGTTGATCATGGAGAGCGCCATCGCCAGCCGCTCCTGGCTCAG
Organism: Aeromonas rivipollensis; assembly: GCF_037811135.1. Lineage (NCBI taxonomy): Bacteria > Pseudomonadati > Pseudomonadota > Gammaproteobacteria > Aeromonadales > Aeromonadaceae > Aeromonas > Aeromonas rivipollensis. Next base: position 3,274,496 of record NZ_CP149130.1, read on the forward strand.
CACATCCCGCAGCACGGTAAAGGTCATGATATAGAGCGCCCCCGCCCCGACCCCCTGCCAGAAGCGGCCGAAATAGAACTGGCTGATCCCCGCCGCATTGGCCGCCACCAGGGAGGCGAGGACAAAAATCAGGGCGCCCCCCAGTACCACCCAGCGCCGCCCATGGCGATCCGCAATGATCCCCCCCAGAAGCACTGTGGCCGCCATGCCGAACAGGTAGATGGAGAAGGCGGTGTGGATCTGCGCCTCGCTCGCCTGCAGGGCATCGGCAATCTGGGGCACGGCCACCAGATAGAGATCGATCCCGACCGGGTAGAGGATGATCATCAGGAAAGTGCACAGCAGGAAAATGCCCATGGATGCTCCATTGCGAAAGGCCCGCCCACGCAGACCATGCCAACCAGCGTCGGTGGCCTGAGCATGGGGGACAGGTTGAATATGGGCAGCACTATAGGAGGGGCGCCCGCTCGCACCTAGTGACGAGATGGCGATCGGTAGATTCCAGTTTGGAAATTCGGCGGCGGGGGGCACGCCATTGGGGCCATCAGGTGACGCCTGACTGTGCCGGGAAGCACCAAAGAGTACGCCGGGCAATCCCGGCGTACTCACCTCAATCAACGGGGCCGAGCTGTCACTCCGTCAGCTTGCTCAGAATGGCGTGGGCCGCCTTGACGCGGGCGTCATTGGGATAGTTGCGATTAGCCAGCATGACGATGCCGACGCCCTTGGCGGGCACGAAGACCACATAGGCACCGAAGCCGTTGGTCGCGCCTGTCTTGTTGTAGAGCCGCGCCTCCCCCACCTTCTGGGACCCGGCAACGGGGCTGACCGGATTGGCATTGTAAGTCACCGCCGGGGAGTTGCCCGCCAGCAGCGCCGCTTCACTGACGGGATAGGGGTAGCTCTCCCAGCCGAGCCCCTGGGTCATGGTTCCCACCGAGTAGATCCCCTTGTGGGTCATGGCGATCGCCTGCTGCAACGGCTCGTCGCCACCGTCTGCCATGTTGGCACCGACGAAGGCCAGCAGATCCGCCGAGCTGGTCTTGATGCCATAGGCCTCGTCCGCCAGGATCCCCGGGTTGACCCGGATGGGTTTGTCCTCTTTCGAGTAGCCATAGGCGTAGTTCCCCATGGCCGCGGCGGGCTCCTTGAGATAGGTGTGGGCCAGGCCGAGCCCGGGCAGCAGGGTCTGGCTCATCAGCTGCTCAAAGGGTTGCCCCAGGCTATGGGCCGCCAGGTGGCCGAACAGGCCGATACTGGGGTTGGAGTACTGGCGATGGGTGCCCGCCGGGTAGGCTGGCGTCCACTGGCGATAGTAGGCACGCATCTTGTCGGTGGAATCCACCTCGTCGGGGAATTGCAGCGGCAGGCCCCCTGCGCTGTAGGTGGCGAGCTCGGCCATGGTGATGCCGTCGAAGGCGGAGCCTTTGAGCCAGGGGGCGTGCTGGCTCACCTTGTCATCGGACTGGAAGCCGCCCTTGACCACGGCGTAGGCCCCAAGCGTTGCCGTAAGAGTCTTGCTGACCGAGCCTATCTCGAACAGGGTCTGCTCGCTGACGGGGGCTCCGCTCTCCCGGTTCGCCACCCCGTAGTTGAAGTAGTGGGCCTTGCCATCCTTCAGCACGGCCACCGCCATGCCCGGGATCCTGTACTCCTTGAGCACGGGCCGGATGCTGGCATCCACCAGGGGGCGCAGGGGATCACCCTGGGTGTCCGCAGCGGCCTGTGTCAGGCCAGCCCACAGCAGGGTGCCCGCCGTCAGCAATGTCATCCGCACCCGTTGTTGCATGGTCATTCTATCCTCTCGGTTGCTTGGGATCGCCGCACCAGCGACGAACTGTGGGGCCAGCATAACGAGCCAAGGTGTGCTGGATGTGAAGTGGCGTGAAGTATCGTCGCTTTTGCCAGGGAGGCCTTCAGCCAGCACCCTGTGAATCTATCCACCCGTGCCATCGTTCCGGTGGGCATGGCCCATATAGCAGAGGGGAGCCCATGGCTCCCCTCTTTCATTACCCAACCGGATCAACCCAGGGCTCAGGCCTGCTTGCTCTTGGGCGGGTTGTCCCAGATCCCCTCTTCCAGCTGACTGCGCAGCTCGGGGTACTTGTTGGCATCGAAGGTGGGGACGCGACCCAGCTTGAGCTGGTCGTTGTAGTCCTTGGCCAGCTTGATGGCAACCCCTGAGAGCAGCAGTATGGCGATCAGGTTGACGATGGCCATCAGCCCCATGGAGACATCCGCCAGGGCCCACACTGTCGGCAGCTCACCCACTGAACCGAACATCACCATGCCCAGCACGAACATCCGGAACAGCATCAGGCCGCCCTTGTGGTTGTGCTCGAGGAACACCAGGTTGGTCTCGGCGTAGGAGTAGTTCGCCACTATGGAGGTGAAGGCGAAGAAGAAGATGGCCGCCGCGATGAAGATGTTGCCACCACCACCGACCTGGGAGGAGAGTGCACGCTGGGTCAGCTCGACCCCGGTGACCCCTGACCCCGGCTCGAACTGGCCGGACATCAGTATGATGGCGGCAGTACAGGTACAGATGACGATGGTGTCGAGGAAGACCCCCAGCATCTGCACATAGCCCTGGGACGCCGGGTGCGGCGGATAGGGGGTGGCGGTCGCGGCGGCGTTGGGGGCTGAGCCCATGCCGGCTTCGTTGGAGAAGAGGCCGCGCTTGATGCCGTTGATCATCGCCTGGGAGATGGCGTAACCCATGGCGCCGGAACCCGCCTGCTCGATGCCGAAGGCCGACTTGATGATGAGGACAAAGACCCCGGGCAGCTCGCTGATGTTCATGGCTACCACGAACAGCGCCATCAATATGTAGGCCAGCGCCATGAAGGGCACTACCAGTTCGGCGAAGCGGGCGATGCCGCGGATGCCGCCGAAGATGATGAGGCCGGACAGCACCACCAGTGCCAGACCGCTGACCCAGTCAGGGATGCCGAAGGCGACGTTCATGGCCAGGCTGATGGAGTTGGCCTGCACCGCATTGAACACCAGACCGAATGCCAGCAGCAGACAGAGGGAGAAGACCACCCCCATCCAGCGCATGCCGAGGCCACGCTCCATGTAGTAGGCGGGACCGCCACGGTAGTTGCCGTCTTCATCCTTGACCTTGTAGAGCTGGGCCAGGGTGCTCTCGACGAAGGCGGTGGCCATGCCGATGAAGGCGATCAACCACATCCAGAAGACGGCGCCTGGGCCCCCCAGGTAGATGGCGACGGCCACACCGGCCAGGTTGCCGGTGCCCACACGGGCGGCCAGACTGGTACAGAGTGCCTGGAAGGAGGAGATGCCGGCACTGTCGGATTTGCGGCTATTGCGCAGTACCGAGAACATGTGGCCGAAGTGGCGGATCTGGATAAACCCCAGGCGGAAAGTAAAGAAGAGTCCGACCCCGATCAGCAGGTAAATGAGCACGGCTCCCCACATCAGGTCGTTAATCATTGCAATCAAGGTGTCCATAATTCTCTCGTTGTTATCACATCCATGGTCAGTCTGCGCTGACCGCTCTCTGTCAATTTCCGAATTAGCATTGCGCCGAAGGGGCGGAATCTAGCATAGGGAGGGAATTCAGAATAGTGATTAGGCTCACTGGAAAGACAAAAAACGAGCGATTTGATGCAAAAAAGCTTCATTTAGCACGCAAATAATCAACAAAACTTGATGTGCGATTCTATAGCCGACGAATAAGACCCAAAAGGGACTTTCCTGTCGATATTCCCATGAAGGTAAAAAACAGATGCCTTGGCGGGCGGCGGCAAGGCAAGCGTTTGCCTCTGATGTCGCCCAGCCAGGGGCTTGTCACGCCAAACGTTTTACACGTAATTAAATTTCAAGTAGCTGACAAGAGTATTTGTGTGACCCACTGCACAAAATGAAGAATCAACTAAAAAAGTTGCTTTTGTGCCGGCCGCCTGCCGTTGCCAAAAGATAAGTAAAAGTCGTTTTTTATCAGACACTTTGCTCCTGACACTCCCCCCCCTCCCGCCACCTGGGTGATTCACGTACAAGGCCCCCTATTGCAGGAAGCGTCACATCCGTATTAATTAGGCAGGCAGTGGCGATGGGCCACCCCCATCGTGCTTTTCTGAGCCTGAGTCGCCGGGATTTTGTAATTTTATTTCAGAACGGCCGTCTCACGCCCGCAACCCCTGGGATTGCTCCCTCATATAGAGATGATATTTGCTATGGCCGATAAATTAACCCAGCTGAAAGCCCTGACCACGGTAGTTGCCGACACCGGCGACATCGAAGCCATCAAGCGCTACCAGCCCATCGATGCCACCACCAACCCCTCCCTGGTGTTGAAGGCATCCGAGATCCCCGAGTACGCGGCTCTGATCGAAGACGCCATCAACTGGGCCAAGTCCCAGAGCCAGGACAAGGCACAGCAAATCATCGACGCGGGCGACAAGCTGGCGGTCAACATAGGTCTGGAAGTACTGAAGATAGTCCCGGGCCGCATCTCCACCGAGGTGGATGCCCGTCTCTCTTTCGACACCGACGCCAGCATCGCCAAGGCCCGCAAGCTGATCCGCCTCTACAACGAAGCCGGCATCACCAACGATCGCATCCTGATCAAGCTGGCCTCCACCTGGGAAGGCATCCGTGCCGCCGAAGTCCTGGAGAAAGAGGGCATCCAGTGCAACCTGACCCTGCTGTTCTCCTTCGCCCAGGCCCGTGCCTGTGCCGAAGCCGGCGCCTTCCTGATCTCCCCGTTCGTGGGCCGCATCCTCGACTGGTACAAGGCCAAACACAACCGTGACTACACCGCGAGCGAAGATCCGGGCGTGGTCTCAGTCACCGCCATCTACGATTACTACAAGCAGCACGACTACCAGACAGTGGTGATGGGTGCGAGCTTCCGCAACACCGGCGAGATCCTGGAGCTGGCCGGCTGTGACCGCCTGACCATAGGCCCTGCCCTGCTGGAAGAGCTGAGCAAGACCGAAGGCGCCGTGGTGCGCAAGCTGAACTACACCGGCGAGCGCAAGGCAAAGCCGACCCCCATGACAGAAGCGCAGTTCCGCTGGGAGCTGAACCAGGACGCCATGGCGGTCGAGAAGCTGGCCGAAGGCATCCGCATGTTCGCCGTCGATCAGGGCAAGCTGGAAACCATGCTGGCCAGCCGTCTGTAAACAGACGGGCCGAAGCCATCTCGGCCAGCCCCTCCACAGGAGGTGTTGCGCCGATAAAACCGGGCTCCCGAAAGGGCAGTCCGGTTTTTTTTATCCACCTTTCCGATTGTCACAACTAGGTCATAAAAACGTTTTATTTTCAAATGCGTCGTGTTATACGAATGGTGAAAACCATAAAACCAAGGAGGGAGCCATGGACATGTTCAACTTCGATTTTGACGAGGTCGTTGAGCTGGGTTCACGTAGCCGCGGGACAACGGGAAAGAAACGCAAATGGCGTGAGATAGAGGCGCTTAAAGACAAGCACCGCCTGCAAAAGGAGCTGCAAGCCATCGACATCGCCTATGAAGGTTCGGAAGAACTGGAGCTCTAGTGTCACCGGCGTCGCCGATGGCGACACAGACGCGCTGACAGAGTAAAACAAGACGCCCCGGCCAAGCCGGGGCGTCGTTTTTTGGCCCGCCTGCCATTTCAGGATGAGGGGGGCAACGAGAGCTGCTTGGCCAGCGCCTGAAAGTGCTGGCTCACCTCGGCCCCAAACAGGGGATCATTGATGGCCCTGTTCTGCCAGAGCTGCTCGAGCTGACGCCAGTCATCCTCGGTCAGGGAGTCACGCAGATGGGGGAAGATCACCCCCTCCTCGTAGTTCATATGGGCCTCCTGCTGCTCGATGAACTGCTCCAGCTTGGCGGTGAACTGCTCAAGCGGAATGACGGCGTCCATCAGTATCATCTCCACCATCTCCTTGAGCTCGGTGCCGGCCACCAGCAGGCGGGCGTGCTCCTCATGCAGCCGGTTGGCGACCTCCCCTTCCACCACCCTGTATTTCAGGTAGTAGTCATAGATCATGTCTTCCTTAGGGTGATGGAACTTGTCGGAGACCTCCCGCAAGTAGTCCACCACGTCCCGGAGCAGGAAATAGCTCACCGGCTGCTCATTGCGGATGGCTGCCAGCTTGTGCTTGAGCAGTGTCAGCAACCTGGCGATGTTGAGGTGGTCCTTATGGAGACTGGATAACATGAGCACTCCTTGCGCTGAATTGAAAAAGAGACTGTCTCGAGTATACGGTCATTTATTACCCGAACTTTGCACTCAATCAAATCAGTTGCAGACAACCCCCACCCCGGCGACGCAGACAAGCGGGCAAGCCTGCGCGCCCTGGCCACTCGCAGAGGCGGGAGAACGGTCAGGCCGGCACAGGCAGGTCATGGCAGACCGAGAGCCAGTCGATGGGGCTCATCCCCTGCTCTACCAGCAGGCGGTTTGCCTCCGAGAAGTGACCACAGCCGATGAAGCCGCGGTGGGCGGACAATGGGCTGGGATGGGGAGCCGTCAGCACATGGTGACGCGACCGGTCGATGAAGCGTCCCTTCTTCTGGGCATGGGCTCCCCACAGCAGGAAGACCACCCCCTGACAGTGGGAGTTGATCCGCTCTATGACCCTGTCGGTGAAGGTCTCCCAGCCCAGGTGGGCATGGGAGTGGGCCATGCCCGCCTGCACCGTCAGCACCGTATTGAGCAGCAGCACACCCTGGGTGGCCCAGGACTCCAGGAAGCCATGACTGGGTGTGACAAAACCCGGCAGATCCCGCTGCATCTCCTTGTAGATGTTGACCAGGGAGGGAGGCGTGCGCACCCCGGGCAGCACGGAGAAGCAGAGGCCGTGGGCCTGACTCGGCCCGTGATAGGGGTCTTGCCCCAGGATCACCACCTTGACCTGATCCAGCTCGGTCAGCTTGAAGGCATTGAACACCTCGGTGGCCGGGGGGTAAATCACCTTGCCCGCTTCCCGCTCCTCCCTGACGGTCGCCAGGGTTGCCTTGAAATAGTCCTGCTCTTTCTCAGAACCGATCACATCCTTCCAGGTCAGCACGCCAGTCTCCTCTCTCTGTGAATCCACTACCTCTGGCACCCCAATATCCTCGATGAATGCCGCAAGGGGCTCAGGATAGGGGGCCGGGCAGCAAGACGCAACCGCGACTCGGCGCTGAGGGATGGCAACACCTGCGCCCCTGCGTCCGCCAAAACCCCTGGTCCCCTGCCTGTCGAGATGACGGCCGCACACCTGGCCACCCAGCGAGGTCCTGCCCTGATCTTGCAAGACGCCCGACCCTGACCTTATAAAGAGAATAACGGCTAAAGATGTAGTTAAATTACTAGATATACCCAATAAAAAATGCATAATTTATATATCTTACAAAATCATAAAAATGATCTATTTTTGATTAATCTCAATGAATTAATCCCTTTTCTCGCGCGCAGAATGCGCTTTTATTGATTTGGATCAATTTTCGTATTATTACCATCGTGGTATATATGACCCCAACGAAGTAAAGGTGTAAGGCAAGGCCCCGTTAAATCATCCCGTCATCAAGGTGGTTTAAAAACATCAGGGTAATGTGCTTACCGTTGAATCCGCTTTCCTATGAGGAGTCATACCATGATCAAGGGCATCCAAATCACCCAGTCCGCCAACGCCGCACTGCTGAACTCTTTCTGGCTGCTGGATGAAGAGAAGCAGCAAGCTCGCTGCATCTGCGCCAAGGGCGACAGCTTCGTCGCCGATCAGGAAGTCGCACTGTCCGACCTGGGCCAGTTCGAATACCGTGAACTGCCGGTCCAGACCGAGCCCGTGGTCGAGGGTGGTCAACACCTGAACGTCAACGTGCTGCGCCGCGAGACCCTGGAAGACGCCATCGCCAATCCGGAAAAGTACCCGCAGCTGACCATCCGCGTGTCCGGTTATGCAGTGCGTTTCAACGCCCTGACCCCGGAACAGCAGCGTGATGTGGTCACCCGCACCTTCACCCAGAGCCTGTAATTCCCTCTGCGGTCATCTGCACCATGAAAAACGGCCCACCCGGGCCGTTTTTTTATGGGCAAGCCACGGTGCCTGCCCATCTCGCCTTGCAGACCGCGCCTGCCGGCTATCCGTGCTGGTCGACCTTCTGCACGGCGACCGGGTTGGCGAGCACCTCGTTCATCTTCTGCTCGTCGAGCTGATCGCAGTAGCGCGCCACCACCAGAGTTGCCACACCATTGCCGATGAGGTTGGTCAGGGCCCGCGCCTCCGACATGAAGCGGTCTATCCCCAGGATCAGCGCCAGCCCGGCCAGCGGCAGGTGCCCCACCGCCGAGATGGTGGCCGCCAGCACGATGAAGCCGCTGCCGGTGACCCCGGCCGCCCCCTTGGAGGAGATGAGCAGCACCACCAGCAGGGTGAGCTGCTGGAACAGATCCAGCGGCGTATTGGTCGCCTGGGCGATGAAGACGGCCGCCATGGTCAGGTAGATGGAGGTGCCATCCAGGTTGAAGGAGTAACCGGTCGGGATCACCAGGCCCACCACCGACTTCTTGCAGCCGAGCGCCTCCATCTTCACCAGCATGCGCGGCAATACGGATTCGGAAGAGGAGGTGCCCAGCACGATCAGCAGCTCTTCCCGGATGTAGGAAATAAAGCGCACTATGCTGAAGCCATTTGCCCTGGCGATGCTGCCCAGCACCATGAAGATAAATAGCAGGCAGGTCACATAGAAGCAGGCAATTAGCTGACCGAGCTGGACCAGCGAGCCGATACCATATTTCCCTATGGTAAAGGCCATGGCACCAAAGGCGCCAACCGGTGCCAATTTCATGATCATGTTGATGATGCCGAAAATAACCTGGGAGAAGCTGTCTATCATATTGAAGACCAATTTCCCCTTCTCGCCGATATGATGCAGGGAGAAGCCAAACAGCACCGCAAACAGCAACACCTGAAGAATGTTGCCGCTGGCAAAGGCGCCGATCACGCTGCCCGGGATAACATCAAGCAGGAAGGCGATGATGCCCTGCGACTTGGCTTGCTCGGCATAGGCCGAGATGGCGCTGGCATCCAGCGTGGCAGGATCCACGTTCATGCCTACCCCGGGTTGCAGCAGGTTCACCACGCACAGCCCGATGACCAGGGCGATGCTGCTCACCACTTCAAAGTAGAGCAGCGCTATGGCACCTGTCTTGCCCACCGCCTTCATGCTCTCCATGCCGGCGATGCCGGTCACTACGGTGCAGAAAATAACGGGGGCAATGATCATCTTGATTAATTTCACGAAGCCATCACCCAAAGGCTTCATATCTGCACCAAGGTCGGGATAGACATGTCCCAGAAATACCCCCAGGGTGATAGCAAGCAGCACTTGGAAATAAAGGCTGCTGAATATTTTCTTGTGCATGATTAACGTCCTGTTAATTAATTGGCATCTCATATGGCAGAAATAGGCATGCTGGGAGCCGTCACGAGAAAATATCCTTCTCTCGCTGGCGTCATGCTATTTCGTCATCGCAACGGCGCCACTTTCACACGTTATAAGGCGCAATTAAGAGACATCAATCACACAACATATTTAACATCATTAACACCACGGCAACCGTGATATAGTTGGTCGGTGATGTATTTAAGACCCTAATGAAAATACTCTGGATAAAAAAATGCCCCGCATGGCGGGGCACTTTTTATCAAGACCGTCGGCCTGGAGATCAGGCGGAGGTGTCGAGCGGCTCGAAGCCCTTGATGAGATCGTCGATGGCCTTCATCTGCTTGAGGAAACCTTCCAGCTTCTCCAGCGGCAGGGCGCTAGGACCGTCGCAGCGAGCGATCTTGGGATCCGGGTGGGATTCGATAAAGAGACCCGCCAGGCCGACCGCCATGCCGGCGCGAGCCAGCTCGGTCACCTGATCCCGACGACCACCGGAGGCGGCCCCCAGGGGATCGCGGCACTGCAGGGAGTGGGTGACGTCGAAGATGACCGGATAGCCGCCGGTGCTCTTCTTCATTACGCCCAGGCCCAGCATGTCCACCACCAGGTTGTCATAGCCGAAGTTGGCACCGCGCTCGCACAGGATCAGGCGATCGTTGCCGCACTCCTCGAACTTGTCGGTGATGTTCTTCATCTGGCTCGGGCTCAGAAACTGCGGCTTCTTGATGTTGATGACGTTGCCGGTACGGGCCATGGCCTCCACCAGATCGGTCTGGCGCGCCAGGAAGGCGGGCAGCTGGATAACGTCAACCACCTCGGCGACCGGCTTGGCCTGATGGGGCTCGTGCAGATCGGAGATGACCGGCATGCCGAAGGTCGCTTTCAGCTCCTGGAAGATCTTCATTCCCTCTTCCAGACCCGGCCCCCGGTAGGAGTGGATGGAGGAGCGGTTGGCCTTGTCCCAGCTCGCCTTGAACACGAATGGTATGCCCAGCTTGCTGGTCACTTCCACGTACTTCTCGCACACCGCCATCGCCATGTCGCGGGATTCCAGCACGTTCATGCCGCCGAACAGCACGAAGGGCTTGTCGTTGGCGACGTCGATCGCATTGATCTTGATATTCTTCTGTTCCATCTCAGCATCCTTAAGTGAAAGGGCTTCCCCAGAGGCCCTCAATGGAGGGGCTTGGGGCTAAGATCCAGGCTGGCCAGCTGGGTTTTCAGCACATCGGCCACAGGATCGTCCGGGCATTGTTCAATAAAGTATTCAAAATCGTCGGCGGCGAAACGGGGGCAGTCGAGCTGCTCGTAGATGAAGCCCCTATCCCGCGTCTCCAGCGGATCGCCGGGCTTCATGCGCAGCAACAGCTCGCTGGCACGCAGCGCCTCGGTCATGCGCTCCTCCCGCAGCAGGGCCCCCTTGCTGACGTTGAGCAAGCGCTCGATAATCTCCCACTGCCCGCAGGGCTGTAAATGGTCATTGCTCAGGGTCGCCAGGTTGCCGAGGGCACCGCGCAGCAGCAGCTCGATGCGGTGCAGGCTCAGCTCGTCACCGTTGAAGGGGTCCACATAGACCTCCCCCTCCAGGCCGGCGAAGCTCACCAGGAAATGGCCCGGGAAGCAGATCCCCTCCACATCCAGGCCAATCTTGCGACCCAACTGGATGATGAGGATACCAAGGCTCACCGGTATGCCCTTGCGCTGTACCAGCACCTGGTTCAGGTCGCAATTGGCGGCAGAGAAGTAGTCCTGCCAGTCACCCCGAAACCCCAAGGTCTGGTAGAACCCCTGCAACAGCTGACGACGCACCTCGTCACAGTCCCCTTCGACGATGGCCTCGTCCAGCCAGGTATCGAGACGGGCCAGTTCGGCCTCTCCCGCGCCGCCATGGCCCAGGATCTCATCGCTCACCGACAGTGCCAGTTCGGCCAGGTCGTGGGCCTCGAAGTCGGTCCACTCATCCACACGTATCATCGTCGTCATCCCTAGCCGAACAGGCTGGCCTGTTTCAGGACAGCAAGCTTGGCGATAAAGAAGATCCACCCCAGGGCCCCCAGGAAGGCAAACCAGCGGATGCTGTTGCTGCGCGCCAGGCGCAGCGCCATCATGCCGAGGAAGGCCACCGCCAGCACGGCGCTCAGCTTCTCGCTGAGCCAGGGGATCCCGTTGTTGAGGGGATTGAGATCCAGCACCATGCACAGCAGCACGCCGGAGAGCACCACCAGGCCATTGAGCCAGCCGCTGGCCTGCAGCACCCGGCCGTTACGGGCATGAGTGGAGCCGGTTTGGGCCCAGTAAAAGCGCAGCATGAACATCAGCACGGCCCCGACAATCAGGGTGAGGTGCAGATGTTTGAGAGCAACATACATATGGTTTCCTTCACAGGGGCGGACAGCTCCGCCCGTCATCATCACGGCGCCAGACGACCCAGAGTCACCCGCTCGTTATCCCCATAATCCCGCACTGTTTCCACCTGGCAGTAGCCCTGTTGCAGCAGAAGCTGACGCACCGCTGCCCCCTGCTCCCAACCGTGCTCCAGCAGCAGCCAGCCCCCCGGGCACAGATGGGCGGGGGCACCGGCGACTATCAGGCGAATGTCCGCCAGCCCCTGCTCGTCTGCCACCAGGGCGGAGCGGGGCTCGAAGCGCACGTCCCCCTCCTCCAGATGGGGATCCGCCCCGTCGATATAGGGCGGGTTGGAGACGATCATGGCAAAGCGCGGCGCATCCGACAGGGGCTCGAACCAGCTGCCGTCCCGCACTGCTATGGGCAATCCCAGGGCGGCGCTGTTGGAGCGGGCCAGGGCGGCGGCGTCCGGCATCCGATCCACCGCCCATACATCGGCATCGGGCCGCTCGGACTTGAGTGCCAGCGCGATGGCGCCGGTGCCGGTACCCAGATCCAGCAGGGCGCAGGGGCCGGCTGGCAGACGCGCCAGCGCCTGCTCCACCAGCACCTCGGTGTCGGGGCGCGGGATCAGGGTGGCCGGGCTCACCTTGAGAGGCAGCGACCAGAACTCCCGCTCGCCGATGAGGTGGGCTATGGGTTCACCGGCCAGCCGACGATCAAGCCAGGCTTGCAGGGTGGCCTGCTGGGCGCCATCGAGCTCGCGCTCCGGCCAGGTCATCAGGTAGCTGCGCCGGCAACCCAGCAGATGGCAGAGCAGCGCATCGGCGTCGGCGCGGGGGGACTCCCCCCCGGCCAACGTCGCCATGATGTGGGCACGAGCCTGCTGGATCTGCATTAATTGCTCTCGGCCAGGGAGGCGAGCTGATCCGCCTGATACTCCTGCACCAGCGGGGTGATGACGCAATCCAGATCCCCTTCGAGGATCTCCCCCAGACGATAGAGGGTGAGGTTGATGCGGTGCTCGGAGAGACGCCCCTGGGGGTAGTTGTAGGTACGGATGCGCTCGGAGCGATCGCCGGAGCCCACCAGGTTGCGGCGGGTGCTCTGCTCGGCGGCGCGGTGGCGCTCGTCCTCGGCCGCTTGCAACCGGGCGGAGAGCACCGACATCGCCTTGGCGCGGTTCTTGTGCTGGGAGCGCTCATCCTGGCACTCCACCACCAGGCCGGTGGGCAGGTGGGTGATGCGGATGGCGGAGTCGGTCTTGTTGACGTGCTGACCACCGGCCCCGGAGGCGCGGAAGGTGTCGATCTTCAGCTCGGAGGGGTTGATCTCGATCTGTTCGGCTTCCGGTACTTCCGGCAGCACGGCCACGGTACAGGCGGAGGTGTGCACCCTGCCCTGGGACTCGGTCTCGGGGACCCGCTGCACCCTGTGGCCGCCGGATTCAAACTTGAGGCGGCCGTAGACATGTTCGCCATCCACCTTGGCGATCACCTCCTTGTAACCGCCGTGCTCGCCGTCGTTGCAGCTGACGATGGAGACGCGCCAACCCTGACGTTCGGCGTAACGGGAGTACATGCGGAACAGATCCCCCGCGAAGATGGCCGCCTCGTCGCCGCCGGCACCGGCGCGGATCTCCAGGTAGCAGTTGTTGTCATCCTTGGGATCCCGCGGCAGCAGCATCACCTGCAGCGCCTGCTCCTGCTCCTCGAAGGTCGCCTTGGCGAGCGGCAGCTCCTCCTGCGCCATCTCGCGCAGGTCGGCGTCGTCCTCTTCCAGCATCAGCTTGGTGGTCTCGAGGTTCTCCTCGGCCTGACGGAAGCGCTGGAAGGCGTGCACTATGTCTTCGAGCTGGGCATATTCCCGGGTCAGGGCACGGTATCTGTCCTGATCCGAGGCGACCCCGGGCTCGCCGAGCAGGGCCTGTACTTCTTCGTGGCGCTCGATGAGGCCTTCCAGCTTTCTGATCAATGACGGGTTCATAAATCTTGTGTTCTCGATGGAGGAAGGGGCAGCCGGCTGGCCACCCCGGAACTATGACTCTTTTGACAACCCCAGCACATGACGCAGTTGGGACAGCTTGTGGCTGTCCCCCTGGGCTGCGGCCTGGCGCAGGGCCTGGGTCGGTGCGTGGATCAACTTGTTGGTGAGGCGGTGAGCCAGGGCCTTGAGGGCCTGCTCGGCATTCTCGCCCTGTTGCAGGGCCAGCAGGGCACGCTGCAACTCTTCATCCGCCACCTGCTGGGATTGGTGGCGATAATCGCGAATGAGATCGACCGAATGCTGGCTGCGGTACCAGCCCATGAAGTCGTCGCGCTCCTCCTGCACTATGAGCTCGGCCTCGGCGGCCGCCCGCTTGCGGGTCTCGAGGTTCTGCTCGATGATGCCCTGCAGATCATCCACCGTGTAGAGATAGGCGTCGGAGAGCTCGTCCACCTCGGCTTCGATGTCGCGGGGCACCGCGATGTCCACCAGGAACATGGGCCTGAAGCGGCGGGCCTTGAGGGCGCGCTCCACCATGCCCTTGCCGATGATGGGCAGGGGGCTGGCGGTGGAGCTGATGACGATGTCGGCCTCGTGCAGGTAGTCCGGGATCTCTTCCAGGGTCATCACCTGGGCGCCAAACTCCTCGGCCAGCAGCTGGGCCCGCTGCAGGGTGCGGTTTGCCACCATCATGCGGGTGACGCTCTGCTCGCGCAGGTGACGGGCCACCAGTTCGATGGTCTCGCCCGCCCCCACCAGCAGCACCTTGGTCTGGGAGAGATCGGAGAAGATGCGGCGGGCCAGGCTCACGGCGGCGAAGGCCACCGACACGGCACTGGCGCCGATCTCGGTGTCGGTACGCACCCGTTTCGCCACCGAGAAGGATTTCTGGAAGAGGCGCTCGAGGGATCCCTTCACCGCTTCCGCCTGCTGGGCGTGGGCGTAGGACTGCTTGATCTGCCCCAGGATCTGCGGCTCTCCCAGCACCAGGGAGTCGAGCCCGCAGGCGACCCGCATCAGGTGGCGCACCGCCTCCTCGTCGTGGTGCCGGTAGATGGCGGAGAGCACCTCGCTCGCCTCCAGCTCGTGGAACCGCTGCAGCCAGCTCAGCACCTGCTCCCCCTGCCCTTGCTCCAGGCTGCAGTACAGCTCGGTGCGATTGCAGGTGGAGACGATCACCGCCTCGCTGACACCGGGCTGCTCCACCAGCTCACGCAAGGCGCGATCGATGCAGTCCGGGCCAAATGCGACCCGCTCCCGCAAGGCGACACTGGCGGTGTTGTGGTTGATTCCGAGGGCAAGCAGACTCATGGGTGGGTGATGATCGTTTCGTGCACAGGGTATGAAGGCCGACAATTGTACGAGAAAGGGTAAGTCTTTAAAAGCAATACGGCCGCCCCTTATACTGTGGCAAATCTCTTATCCGGAGCACGACCTTGTTCTTGCGTATCTTCTCCCTCGCCTGCCTGCTGGTACTGGCCGGCTGTACCACCACTCAACCCCAGCGGGATCAGGTCAACTGGCAGCAGGAACGGGCCCGTCTCGAGCAGCTGACCCACTGGGAGCTGTCGGGCAAGATGGCCATCATCACGGCCCGCCAGAAGGGTAGCGCCCGCCTCAACTGGCAGCAGAACGGCGATGACTATCGCCTCAACCTCACCAGCCTCATCGGCACCCATATTCTGGAGCTCTCCCGCAGCAAGGGGGAGATCACCCTGACCGACAACGAAGGCAAGGTGCACCAGAGCCAGGATGCCGAGGCCCTCGTCTATCAGCTCACCGGCTGGAATATTCCGGTCACCGGGCTGCCGGAGTGGATCAAGGGACTGCCGGGTGAGGCCGAATTCGAGCTCAACCCCGACGCCAGCCTGGCCTCGGTGCGCGACGGTCAGTGGCAGATCGTCTATGGGGACTACCGGGATCAGGACAACTACCGGCTGCCCCACCTGCTGACCATGACCGGCCAGGGCAGCCGCCTCAAGTTGCAGATCAACCAATGGACCCTGGCGCCATGATGAGCCTCCCAGACCAGAGCGCGCCGAAGACGGCGATCCGCTGGCCGGCGCCGGCCAAGCTCAACCTCTTCCTGCACGTCAACGGCCGCCGTCCCGACGGCTATCACGAGCTGCAGACCCTGTTCATCTTCCTCAATCACGGCGACTGGCTGGAATTCGAGCCGCTCGCCGATACCGACCTGCTCACCCTGAGCCCGGCCATCCCCGGGGTGCCGGATGAACAGAATCTCATCATCCGTGCCGCCCGCCTGTTGCAGGGGAGGCTGCCAAGCCCGATGGGGGCCCATATCCGGCTGGAGAAGTTGTTGCCCATGGGGGGTGGCATCGGCGGCGGCTCCTCTGACGCCGCCACGACGCTGGTGGCCCTGAATCATCTCTGGCAGGCGGGGCTCGGCGAAGACGAGCTGGCGGAACTCGGGGTGCAGCTGGGGGCCGACGTGCCCGTGTTCGTGCGCGGCCGGGCCGCCTTTGCGGAAGGGGTCGGGGAGAAGCTGCAGCCGGTCGAGCTGCCGAGCGCCTGGTATCTGGTGCTCAAACCCGATTGTCATGTGGCAACGGCGGCAGTTTTTCAGGATCCCGAGCTGCCCCGCAACACCCCCAGGATGACATTGCACAACCTGCTGGAAGGGGTGTGGAAAAACGATTGCGAATTGCTGGTGAAAAAGCGCCACCCCGAGGTTGCCAATGCGCTCGGCTGGTTGCTAGAATACGCGCCGTCAAGAATGACGGGCACTGGCGCCTGCGTCTTTGCTCAATTTGAAGACGAAGTGGCTGCTCGGAAGGTGTTGGCAAGGGTGCCGGAAGGCTGGGATGGGTTTGTCGCCAAGGGCGAGAACATATCACCACTCTTCGCCACTTTGCAACAAGTCAGTGATTGGGGTATCGCCAAGCGGTAAGGCAGCGGGTTTTGATCTCGCCATTCCTAGGTTCGAATCCTAGTACCCCAGCCAACTGGACATTGTTGCGGGTCACATCAAGAGATTTAGATCTCGTCGATGTGCCTAGGTGCGGATCCTGATACCCTGGCCAATCTGACGTGATGGTGCCGAAGGTGGTGGCTCTGCCGTCCACCCGGGTAATCCGGCGCCACCACAGAGCTTCCAGAGGCCTTGTCCGTTATCTTGATAAATCGTTTGCCCCCAAACGATACGGGTCTGAATCAGACTCCCCACATACTGGATGCAACCCCGAGGTTTCAAACCGTGCCTGACATGAAGCTGTTTGCTGGTAACGCAACGCCGGAACTAGCCCAGAAGATCGCAGATCGCCTGTTTATCAAACTCGGCAATGCTGCCGTAGGTCGCTTTAGCGACGGCGAGATCAGCGTACAGATCAATGAGAATGTACGCGGTGGCGATATCTTCATCATTCAATCCACCTGTGCCCCGACCAACGACAATTTGATGGAATTGATCGTCATGGTGGATGCACTGCGTCGTGCTTCAGCTGGCCGTATCACTGCCGTTATTCCCTACTTTGGTTATGCCCGTCAGGACCGTCGCGTCCGCTCCGCCCGAGTGCCCATCACCGCCAAGGTCGTCGCCGACTTCCTCTCCAGCGTGGGTGTGGATCGCGTGCTGACCGTTGACCTGCATGCCGAGCAAATCCAGGGCTTCTTCGATGTCCCCGTAGACAACGTGTTCGGCAGCCCTGTGTTGCTGGAAGACATGCTGTCCAAGAACCTCGAGTCTCCTGTTGTCGTATCGCCGGACATCGGCGGCGTGGTCCGTGCCCGTGCCATCGCCAAGCTGCTGGACGACACCGACATCGCCATCATCGACAAGCGTCGTCCCCGCCCGAACGTCTCCCAGGTCATGCACCTGATCGGCGACGTGGCCGGCCGTGACTGCGTCATCGTCGACGACATGATCGATACCGGCGGCACCCTGTGCAAGGCGGCCGAAGCGTTGAAAGAGCGTGGCGCCAAGCGTGTATTCGCCTATGCGACCCACCCTGTCTTCTCCGGCACCGCCGTGGAAAACATCAAGAACTCGGTCATCGACGAGCTGATCATCACCGACTCTATCCCGCTCACCGCCGAGATGAAGGCCGTCGGCAAGGTCAAGCAGCTGACGCTCTCCTCCGTGCTGGCCGAAGCCATACGTCGTATCAGCAACGAAGAGTCCATCTCTGCCATGTTTGAGCATTGATATGCCCCGTTGTGACAAAAACCGCCAACTGGCGGTTTTTGTTTTTTCAAGCCTGGCCAAAGTAATGCCCTGCCCCCGCAGGTTAAGGATGTCCCCATGAAGTGCTTGCGTCTCCTCACTCTCCTCCCGCTGTGCGCCCTGCTCTCTGCCTGCCTGACCGGCCAGCAGGATCCGCCCTTCACCCTGACCCTGGCACACATGAACGACACCCACTCCCAGTTCGACCCGGTCAACGCCGAGCTGAAGGGGCCTCTCTTCGGCAAGCAGGGGGAAACCGACACCCTCTACACCCGCCTTGGCGGCTATCCCCGCCTGCTCACCATGACGAAGGCCTACCAGGCCGAGGCGCTCGCCAAGAACCAGCCGCTGTTGCTGCTGCACGGGGGCGACGCCTGGCAGGGCAGCGGCTACTTCAAGCTCAACGAGGGGATGGCCAATGCCGAGTTGCTGAGCCAGTTCGGCTTCGATGCCATGGCCCTTGGCAACCACGAGTTCGATCTCGACAACCAGAAGCTGGCCCGCTTCATCCAGGGGGTGAACTTCCCGGTGCTGGCCGCCAACCTGGACGGCCGCGACGACCCGGACCTGCGCCAGGCCAGCAACCTCAAGCCCTTCGTGGTCTATGCCTTCGATGGCAACCAGAAGAGCCCGGTCACCGATCTCGCCCACCTGCCCGCAGACAAGCAGCTGGTCGCCGTCATCGGGCTGGTGCTGGAGGACATGGCCAACATCTCCCCCAACGTCGGCAAGCTGCGCTTTGCCAAAGAAGTGGCCTCGGCCCAGGCCACGGTCGACTTGCTGCAGGCCAGGGGGATCAACCGGATAGTGGCCCTCACCCACATCGGCAACGCCCGGGATCTCGCGCTGGCGGCCAAGGTGAACGGCCTCGATGCCATAGTCGGCGGCCACTCCCACAGCCTGCTCGGTGACTTTCGCAACGTCGGCTGGGGCAAGACGGGGGAATACGCCCAGCTGGTCACCAATCCGGACGGCGTGGGTCTGACCTGCGTGGTGCAGGCGGGATCCTATGCCCAGGCCATCGGTCTTGCCCGGGTCAGCTTCGACGCCCAGGGCCGGGTCATCGCCTGCAAGGGTCAGAACCAGCTGCTGGCCAGCCGCGACTTCTTCGCCGATCCAGCCCGCCAGCAGAGGCTGGACAAGACCCGCAGCCAGCAGGCCGGCAAGTTCATCGACGCCCAGCCCAACCTGGTGACGGTGGATGAAGATCCGCGCCTGCGCGGCCTCATCGACAGCCACTACAAGCCGGCGCTGGAGCAGGCCTACGGCCCCGTCATCGGCACCCTTCCCGAGCCACTGCAAAATGCCCGCCGCCCCGGCGACAACGGCAGCGACAACCACGGCTCCGACGTCGCGCCCCTGGTGGCGGAAGGCCAATACGTTTGGGCCAACACCCCGCAGGTGCAGGCCCTGACCGGCGGCCCGGTCGACTTCGCCCTGCTGGCGGTGGGAGGCGTGCGCGCCGACTTGCCCGCCGGTGAGCTGCGACAGGGGGAGGCGGCCCTCAGCCTGCTGCCGTTCAAGAACCCGCTCAGCGTACTGACCCTCTCCGGCGCCGAGGTGCGGGCCCTGCTGACCGAAACCATCACGGCCACCCTGCCCGCCAACGCTCATGCGGGCAAGTTCCCCTATGGCGGCCATCTGCGTTACACCTTCAAGGAGACCGAAGCTGGCAAGGCGGGCCATCTGACCCGGCTGCAGTGGCAGACGGCCGAGGGTCAGTGGCAGGATCTGGTGAATGGGCGGCGCTACCGGGTGGTGACCAACGCCTACAGCGCCAACGGCAACGACGGCTGGCAGGCCCTGGCACGGGCGCAGCGTCAGAGTGCCGAAAGCCAGAGTACAGAACGCGTGGATCTCGCCTGGGTGGCGGGCCAGCTGACCGCCTTCCCGGTGCTGGCAGTGGCAAAGCGCGGCGAGCAGCTCGGCGCCGTCTATGGGCCGGGCGAGGCCCTCGACTGCAAGGCTGCCAACGTGGATTGCGGCACAGATGCGGCCTCGTTCGTGGACTATGTGCGTTATGCCCGCCCCCTGGTGACCGCCCTGGATGAAGAGACGGTGACTCTGCTGCGTGCCGGTCAAGTCGACGCCCCCTGAGCCGCTGCGCAAAAACGGGCCGGGGCGAAGCCCGTTTTTTGCGGCAGTTGGCGACCCGTTACCGGGTTATTCCCCCCGGCTTGCCGAGCTTTGGTTGAGTGATCGCCAGTCGGCGGCTAGAATATTGCGTCCCATTGCCCTGGACCCTCTGTTTATGGCAACCAGTAGTGCAAGCAGCGAGTGAAGACATCAAGCGTGACGCATCAAATCAAACTGATTGTCGGGCTGGGTAATCCCGGCCCCGAATACGCCAAGACCCGCCACAACGCGGGGGCCTGGTATGTGGAGCAACTGGCCCGCTGGCACAATGTCAGCCTGCGCGAAGAGCCCAAGTTCTTCGGCCACACCGCCCGCATCCTGGTGGAGGGGCAGGATGTGCGGCTGCTCATCCCGAACACCTACATGAACCTCTCCGGCAAGGCGGTGGCGGCGCTGGCCCGCTTCTACCAGATAGTCCCCGAAGAGATACTGGTGGCCCACGACGAACTGGATCTGCCCCCCGGCATCGCCAAGTTCAAGCAGGGCGGTGGCCACGGCGGCCACAACGGCCTCAAGGACATCATCGCCAGGATGGGCAACAACAATAACTTCTTCCGGCTGCGCCTCGGGATCGGTCATCCCGGTGCCAAGGAGCTGGTCGCCGGCTTCGTGCTGACCAAGGCGCCCAGCAGTGAACAGAGCCTGATCGAGGCCGCACTGGATGAGTCCTTGCGCGCCACCGATATCCTGTTCAAGCAGGACATGACCAAGGCCATGAACCGGCTGCACAGCTTCAAGGCTGAAAAAGTATAGGAATGTTCGATCATGAGTCGGCTGCACTCAGGGGCGCGTTCAACAACGAGCCCAAGCCTGACATGATCAGTGCCATGAGCGGTTTCATACCGTCTCGACGGCCAAAAAAATATGACATGGGACGCCTGCGCCCCCTCACAGCATCTATCAAGTAAGGTAACAATTCATGGGTTTTAAATGCGGTATCGTGGGCCTGCCCAATGTAGGCAAATCCACCCTGTTCAATGCGCTGACCAAGGCCGGCATCGAAGCCGCCAACTTTCCGTTCTGCACCATTGAGCCGAACACGGGTGTGGTCCCCATGCCGGATCCCCGCCTCGACCAGCTGGCGGCCATCATCAACCCCCAGCGTGTCGTACCGACCACCATGGAATTCGTGGACATCGCCGGCCTGGTGGCGGGTGCCTCCAAGGGTGAGGGTCTGGGCAACCAGTTCCTGGCCAACATCCGTGAGACCGAAGCCATCGGCCACGTGGTGCGCTGCTTCGAGGACGAGAACATCATCCACGTTGCCGGCAAGGTCTCCCCGGCCGATGACATCGAGGTGATCAACACCGAGCTGGCCCTGTCGGATCTGGACGCCTGCGAGCGCGCCATCCACCGTCAGTCCAAGCGCGCCAAGGGCGGCGACAAGGATGCCAAGCTGGAAGTGGAAACCCTGGAAAAGATTCGGGTTGCCCTGGAAAACGGCCAGATGATCCGCGGCATGAAGCTGGACAAGGAAGAGCTGGCGGCCGTCAGCCACCTCAACTTCCTGACCTTGAAGCCCACCATGTACATCGCCAACGTGGCGGAAGATGGCTTCGACAACAACCCCTTCCTCGACAAGGTGCGTGAAATCGCCGCCGCCGAGAACGCCGTTGTGGTCGTGGTCTGCTGCGCCATCGAGGCGGACATCGCCGAGCTGGACGACGCCGACCGCGCCGAGTTCATGGCCGATCTGGGGATCGAAGAGCCGGGTCTGAACCGGGTGATCCGCTCAGGTTACGAGCTGCTGAACCTGCAGACCTACTTCACCGCCGGGGTGAAGGAAGTGCGCGCCTGGACCATTCCGGTCGGCGCCACCGCCCCGCAGGCGGCGGGCAAGATCCACACCGACTTTGAAAAAGGCTTTATTCGCGCCCAGACCATCGCCTTCGACGACTTTATCACCTACAAGGGTGAGCAAGGCGCCAAGGAAGCGGGCAAGATGCGCGCCGAAGGGAAAGACTACATCGTCAAGGATGGCGATATCATGAACTTCCTGTTCAACGTCTAACCCCATGAGAGGCCAGCATTTGCTGGCCTCTTTGCTATGGGCACAGGTTGCGGATCTGCTGCCAAATGTCGCAAAAAAAACCAGATTGTTGGGCTTTTGCGCGACAGCGTCCAATAACTCGCCAAACGCACCCAAATTCGGTTTTTCTGGCAAAAAAAGGGTTGACGCCCCAGAGCCAGATACGCATAATTCCGGCCGCACAGTGACGAGGCAACGACTCACTGGAAGCACGGTTGGCTATGTAGCTCAGTTGGTTAGAGCATCGCACTCATAATGCGAGGGTCACAGGTTCGAATCCCGTCATAGCCACCATTAATCATTCAGTTGGGGTATCGCCAAGCGGTAAGGCAGCGGGTTTTGATCTCGCCATCCCTAGGTTCGAATCCTAGTACCCCAGCCATTTTTAAAGTTCTTTGCCCGCCATTATTGACGGTTGAGGAGCGCTGTTGGGGTATCGCCAAGCGGTAAGGCAGCGGGTTTTGATCTCGCCATCCCTAGGTTCGAATCCTAGTACCCCAGCCATTTTTACTTGTACACGACAATGTCGGATACAAGACGGCTATGTAGCTCAGTTGGTTAGAGCATCGCACTCATAATGCGAGGGTCACAGGTTCGAATCCCGTCATAGCCACCATTTACAAGTTGTTCAGTTGGGGTATCGCCAAGCGGTAAGGCAGCGGGTTTTGATCTCGCCATCCCTAGGTTCGAATCCTAGTACCCCAGCCATTTTTAAAGTTCTTTGCCCGCCATTATTGACGGTTGAGGAGCGCTGTTGGGGTATCGCCAAGCGGTAAGGCAGCGGGTTTTGATCTCGCCATCCCTAGGTTCGAATCCTAGTACCCCAGCCATTATTGCCTTTCATCGACCTTGTCGGTGATAGCTGTGGTAAACGTGAGAGGTCTTGATCTCGTCAACGTGCCTAGGTCCAAACCCTAGTACCCAGCGATTTTACTTGTACACGACAATGTCGGATACAAGACGGCTATGTAGCTCAGTTGGTTAGAGCATCGCACTCATAATGCGGGGGTCACAGGTTCGAATCCCGTCATAGCCACCATTAATATTGCGGAAGTGGCGAAATTGGTAGACGCACCAGATTTAGGTTCTGGCGCCCTAGGCGTGAGAGTTCGAGTCTCTCCTTCCGCACCATCAAGGCAGTACCAAACAGACCAGCTCATGCTGGTTTTTTTGTGCCTGGATTTCGGCCCTTGCCTCCTCTCCTTCCCTGCCGTTCTCTCTGCTCACTGGCTTGTCAGCCCAGGACCTCATCCCACAGCGTCGGGATATATGGTCAATAAAAAGCGGCCCGCAGGCCGCTTGTGTTTCTCCCCTGATCAAAGCTGCTCAGAACGGGAAGAACCAGGGAATGGCGATGACGCTCACCACCATCACCAGCAGGGTAAAAGGCACCCCCACGCGGATGAAGTCCATGAACTTGTAGTTGCCGGGCCCCAGCACCAGGGTGTTGACCGGTGAGGAGACGGGCGTCATGAAGGCCGCCGAGGCGGCGATGGCGATGGTCATGGCGAAGGGATAGGGAGAGACCCCCATCTGCTGTGCCGTACCCAGCGCAATGGGTGCCATCAGCACAGCGGTGGCGGTGTTGGAGATAAAGAGCCCGATGACCGCGCAGAGCACGAACAGGCTGGCCAGCATGACACGGGGCCCCATCTCCCCCACCGCCGAGATCAGCCCGCCGACGATGAGATCCACCCCGCCGGTCTTCTGCAACGCCAGGGCAAAGGGCAGCATGCCGACGATCAGGATCAGGGTCGGCCAGTGGATGGACTTGTAGGCGCTCTCCATGTCGATGCAGCGGAACTTGCCCATCAGCAGGCAGGCGATGAGCGCCGCTATGACGTTGGGCACGGGATCCGTCACCATCAGCACTATCATGACCGCGAGGGCGATCAGGGCGTGGATGGCCTGGCTGCGAGCCGGCGCCATCTCGTCCACCTCGGCGGGCAGGCCGAGCAGCAGGAAGTCCCTGTGGTGGGTCTGCAACTGGCGAATGAGGCTCCAGTTGCCCACCACCAGCAGGCTGTCTCCCATCAACAGCGGCTCATCCACCAGCTTGCCGGTGAGCTCCTCACCGTTGCGGCGGATCCCGACCACGCTCAGGCCGTAGCGGGAACGAAAGGCCACCTCGCGGATGCTCTTGCCAAGCAGACGGGATTCCGGAATGAGGGACACCTCGGCCATGCCCACCTCCCGCGCCTGATCCGAGAAATACTCCCCGCGCAATATCATGGGTTCGAGTCGCGCCTCGGCACAGAACTCCCGCACATCCACCTCGGGGTCGGACATGTCGATGAGCAGCACGTCCTTGGCCTGGAACTCGGTGACGCCGGAGACGGTCACCATCACCCGCCGAAACTTGCGCCAGCGCTCCAGCCCGATGATGTTGGCCCCAAAGCGGGCACGCAGTTGCAGCTCGTCCAGGGTCTGGCCGATCAGCGGAGAATCGGGGCGGATCGCCAGGCGGCGAGCCCGGCCGGCCAGGCGATAATCGCGGATGAGGTCGCGCATGGTGCTGCGCCCCGCCTGTTTACCCTTGCCCTCTTCCCCCTCACGCACCAGACGGTGACGCATCAACAGCATGTAGAGGATCCCCATCCCCAGAATGATGACCCCCATGGGGGTGAAGCCGAAGAAGCCGAAGCCCTGGATGTCGTGGCGCATCAGCTCGCTGTTGACCACCATGTTGGGCGGCGTGGCCACCAGCGTCATCATGCCGCTGATGAGACCGGCGAAGCCCAGCGGCATCATCAGCCGTCCCGCCGGGATCCCCATCCGGTTCGCCACGCTCAGCACCACCGGGATGAAGATGGCCACCACCCCTGTGCTGCTCATCACGGCTCCCAGGGTCGCCACCGCCACCATCAGCAGCACCAGCAGCCGGGTCTCGCTGCTGCCTGCCACCTTCACCAGGGCATCCCCCACCTGATAGGCGATGCCGGTGCGCACCAGCCCCTCCCCCACCACGAACAGGGCGGCGATCAGGATGACGTTGGGATCGCTGAACCCCGCCAGCGCCTGTGGCAGGGTCAGGGTGCCGCTCAACACGAACAGAATGATGATCAACAAGGCCACCACATCCATGCGTACCCTGTTGGTAATAAACAGGAAGATGGCGCCCACCAGCATGCTGAGCACCCAGATCAACTCGGAATTCACACTCGCTCCTTTCGTTCATGTCCGCCGGGCGGGGAACCGCGCCAGACGCCATCAGACCACAGCCAGTCCCTCTCCATTTTGTTACATATCAAGAAAGAGGAGCCCACATCATCGCACATTCGGGTTCACTTGCAGCCACTTTGCAGGGCAGAGCAAGCGCGCCAACCCACGCCACCCGCACATCCGGGCGAAAAGTGCTGCGCGCCCTCCCCGGCACTCCTAGAATGGGCAGCCTCGGGCTGATCCGGCCCCTGCCCACCCCTTGTCCTTCGGAGAGAAAATGTCAGTTCACACCCCAACCTACCCGGAATTCACCTTCTTCGGCCGCTTCGTCGCCGACATCCAGTCCGGCCGCAAGACCATCACCATCCGCGACGAGAGCGAGGCCAACTGGCAGCCCGGCCAGCGGCTCGCGCTCTTCACCAATCCGGAGCACCAGCCCTTTGGCACCATGGAGGTGCTCTCGGTTACGCCCCTGGCCTTCGATGACCTGACCGACGAGCACGCCCGCCAGGAGAACATGACCCTCGCCGAGCTCCAGACCGTCATCCGGGACATCTACCCCGCGCTGCCACCGCTCTATGTGATTGAATTCAAACTGATTGAAGCCTGATTTTGTGAGCTGCCTCAACTAACGCCGGTTGCGATTTCAGACCAGAAGCGCACAATACCTGTTTTTATATACAGTTATTGGTGCGTTATGGAAGAACAACTCGAACCGGCCATCGCGGCCATGGTGGCGGAATTTGTTGCCGCTGGCAGACCCAGGGCAAGCGAGATGAGCTGGCAGGCGCGGCGGGAGGGCTATCTTTCCTCTGCCGTATTGGGCGGTGAGCGGGAAGAGGTGGGCGCCATCGAAGAGTGGCAGGCCGATCACTACGCCATCCGCCGTTACCAACCCCTGGACATGCCGGATCCCGCTTATCCGGTGTTGATCTACTTCCACGGCGGCTGTTTCGTCAGCGGGGATTTCGAGACCCACGATCGCCAGATGCGGATGCTGTGCAACAGTGCCAATGCCCTGGTGTTTGCCGTCCACACACGCCTCGCCCCCGAGCATAGCTATCCTGCCGCCCATGACGATGCGCTGGCCGCGACCCTCGCCATCATGGCCGCGCTGCCGCAGTGGCGCGGCGATCCGGGGCGGGTCGCACTCGCAGGCGACAGCGCCGGTGGCCACCTCGCCCTGATCACCACCTTGCGACTCAAGGAGGCGGGAGCGGCACTGCCCGCCGCCCAGATCCTCATCTATCCCATGCTCGATGCCCTGGGAGAAAGCCAGAGCTATCGCGACCTTGGCGACGACTACCTCATCACCCGTGACATGCTGCTCAGCGGGTTTCAGGCCTATCTGGGCAGGCTGCCCGCCAGCCATCCCGAGGCGAGCCCGCTGCACCATCCTGATCTTGCTGGACTGCCGCCCACCCATATCCTCACGGCCGAGTGGGATCCCCTGCGTGACGAGGGAGAGGCCCTCTATGGCAAACTGCTGCAAGCCGGTGTTGCCGCCACCTGTCAGCGGCAGCTCGGGGTGATCCACGGTTTCTTCCAGCTGGTGGGCATCAGCCCTGCGGCCCGTCATGCCATCGCGCAGGTCGCCATGCTGCTCAAGGGGCTCTGAGTTGGCTCCGGCCCCCATGCCGTGTTAAAAGTGTCTCTTTTGAATCAGGGAGGTGACCCTAGTGTTTGAGATAGCAAGCCTGAAAGAGGGCATGATGCACGGGGTCGAGCTGTTCCAGCTGCTGCTGGAGATCATCTCCATCGCCTGCGTGGTGATAGGACTTGGCAAGACCCTCTGGCTGGCGGCGCGGGTGCGGGATCACCAGCCCGGCTTTCCGCGCATTCGTCTCTGCTTCGGTAGCTGGCTCATCCTGGCGCTGGAGTTCCAGCTCGCCGCCGATATCCTGGCCACCACAGTGGCGCCGAGCAAGGAGGAGCTGATCCGCCTCGCCATCATCGCGGTGATCCGCACCTTCCTTAACTACTTCCTCGGCAAGGAGCTGGACGCCCAGGCCGAACGCCAGCAGACACCCGGCGCCGAACAGCCCGAGGCGACCCGATAAGGGCCACGCCGGCGGGCATGTGAGTACACCGCCATCCCGACCACGCCCTGGTCGGGATGGTGGCTTTGTGACCCTGCCCGCAGTTTTGGCTATCAGCCAACAATGGAACCCTTTTCAAGGCCCACCTCACCCTGTTGACCCCGGCTCCCACTGAGTAACATGGCGGGACCACTTCACCACCGGCCACGCTGATGCATCCTCACCCCACCCTCACTCTCGATCAGTGCGTTATCTACCAGATCTACCCCATGAGCTTTCAGGACAGCGACGGCGATGGCATGGGGGACATCAACGGCATCCGCCAGCGCCTGGACCACCTGGCGACCCTCGGAGTGGACCTGCTCTGGCTCACCCCCGTCTACCCTTCCCCCAGACGGGACAACGGCTACGACGTGGCGGATTACCGCGCCATCGACCCCGCCTTCGGCACCCTGGCCGAGATGGACTCGCTCATTGCCGAGGCGGGAGCGCGCGGCATGGGCATCATGATGGACATAGTCGCCAACCACACCTCCACCGAACATGCGTGGTTCAGGCAGGCGCTGGCCGGGGATCCCCGCTACCAGACCTATTACGTCTTTCGGGACCAGACCTTCGTCGATACCCACCCGCTGGACTCCATCTTCGGCGGCAGTGCCTGGGAATACGTGCCGGCGCTTGATCGCTACTACCTGCACAACTTCGATGCGAGCCAGGCCGATCTCGACTGGGACAATCCGGCGGTGCGGGCCGAGATGGCGGAGGTGATCAACTTCTGGCTGGCCAGGGGCATCAAGGGGTTTCGCTTCGATGTGATCGACATGGTGAGCAAGGAGTGGTCGCCCATTGCCATGAGCAACGGCCCCCGCCTGCACGACTATATCCGCGAGCTGAGTGGCGCCAGCTTCGGCGGCAAGGGGATCATCACTGTCGGTGAGACCTGGGGGGCAGATCTGGCCCATATGCGGCGCTATTCGAACCCGGATGACAGCGAGTTCAGCATGGTGTTCACTTCGCCTTCAAGGACGCCATGGCCCGCCACCAGAGCGGGCTGCACGGCCAAGGCTGGAACAGCCTGTTTCTGGGTAACCACGACCTGCCCCGCGCCGTCTCCCGCTTCGGCGACGACAGCCCCGAGTGGCGCGAGCTGAGTGCCAAGCAGTGGGCCCTGGTGCTGCACATGATGCAGGGCACTCCCTTCATCTATCAGGGGGAGGAGCTTGGCATGACCAACCGCCGCTGGCAGCCAGAGGAGCTGCGCGATCTGGAGGCCATCAACTACAGCGCCAGCCAGCCGGGACTGGACCCCGCCGAGCTCGCCCGCCGCCTCGATGCCATTGGCCGCGACAACGCCCGCACGCCGATGCAGTGGGACTCGGGCCCCCGGGCCGGTTTCAGCACGGCAGAGCCCTGGATAGCGCTCAACGACAACTATATGGAGATCAACGCCGCCGAGCAGCTGGCCCGCCCCGACTCCCTGTTTCACTGCTATCGCCAGCTCATCGCCCTGCGCAAGGCCCACCCCGTCATTCGCCATGGCGACTTCGAGCTGCTGGATGAGGGCGATCCCCTGTGCATCAGCTACCGCCGCAGCTGGCGGGATCCGGCCACCGGCCAGACGCAAACTCTGCTGCTGCTCGCCAATCTCACCGCAGGCCTCTTGCCCATGCCCCATTTCGACAAGCTAGCCAGCGACGCCAGCTTGCTGATGGGCAACTACCCCGGCCAGCCAGGGCCCTGCTTTGCCCCCTACCAGACGGCGGTTTGGCTTCTTGTGGAGCCCGCCATGGCGCTCGCGCCAGGCACGCATAGAACCGACCGGAGTAGGCCAGTTCAGGGGCGAGCGGGTTGACTGTCCCCCGGAATCTGCGTATTTTGCGTCCAGATTTCATGTTGGACTGCTCTGCAATGTTGTACATCCTGTTCAAATGTTCTGTCAGGAGGCTGTGCTCCGTGCACTAACACGATGAAGTGTTGCCCGGAGCCACATCTCTTCTGAATCTTCATCAGATAGCGCTTGCGCCCTCCATAGAGGGAGGCGACCCCGCATCTGATGAGAACAGGAGAAAGGCCGGCGAGATGCTTCATCGCCGGCCTTTTTGTTTCTGATCTTCAGGACAAAGTTTCAATATTGCGTGAAACGGGGGCCGGTACGCCAAGTACCGCCCCCGTTTCTTTATGGATATAGCACCATGAGTCTGCTCAGCATTCACCATCTGACCTGTCACCTCGGTGACAAGACACTGTACCAGGACGCCAGCTTCACCCTGCTTCCCCGCGAACATATCTGCATCACGGGCAGGAACGGCGTCGGCAAAAGCACCCTGCTCAAGCTGCTCCAGGGGGAGCGCCAGCCTGACGCCGGGGATATCCTCTGGCAGCCCGGTCTTGACCGGGGTTACCTCGACCAGCATGCCGAGCTGGACGGGCAACTGACGATACGGGCATATCTGCAAACGGCCTTTGCCCCCCTCTATCGGGCCGAGGCGGAGATGATGACCATCTATGCCAGCCCGGCGCGCTGTGCCCAGCCCCATCAGCTGGCCCTGGCCGCCAGCCTCCAGACCACCTTGGAGAGCCAGTCGTTTTACCAGATAGAGAGCCGGATCGACGAGGTAGCCGCCGGCCTTGGCCTCACCCAGCTTGGCATGCAGACCCGGCTGGCCAATCTGAGCGGCGGCCAGCGCCACAAGGTGATGCTGGCCGGCTTGCTGCTGCGCTCGCCGGATCTGCTGCTGCTCGATGAGCCGACCAACTACCTGGACAGCACCCACGTGGCCTGGTTGGCAAGCTACCTGGACGGCTTCGCGGGCGCCTTCCTGGTGGTCTCCCACGACAGGGATTTCGTCAACCACATCGCCACCGGCATCTGCGATATCGATCGCCTGCAGCTTCGCAAATACCAGGGCAACCTCGACAAGGCCATGGCCCAGAAGGCCGCGAATGATGCCGCTCACGCCCGGCAATACCAGGCGCAGCAGAGGCAGATCGACAAGCTGGAGCTGTTCATCGCCAAGAACGGCGCCGGGGTCAACGCCAGCATCGCCAACGGCCGCAAGAAGCAGCTGGCGCGCATCGAGCGCCTGTCCAACCCGGAGCGGGACAAGGGGGTCTCCCTCGCGTTTCGCAGCGTCGGGGGCGGCGGCCAGCAGGTGCTCGCCGCCTCTGAACTGGTCATCGGCCATGATCGCGCGCTGCTGGCGCCCCTGACCCTGACCCTGAGCCGGGGGGAGAAGGTGGTGATCGCCGGTTTCAACGGCGTCGGCAAGTCCACCCTGCTCAAGACACTGGCGGGCGATCTGGCCCCCCTGCGCGGTCGGCTCAGCCTCTCCCCCGGGGTCAAGGCGGGCTACTTCGAACAGGCGCTGCACTGGCCCCATCCGGATGCCACCCCACTGGCCCTGGTGAAAGCCGCCTGCCCCGCCCTCGATGACAAGGGCGCCAGGCTGCATCTGGCCCGGGTCGGCATCAGGGGCAAGCTGGCACTGCAACCGATCGCCGCCCTGAGTGGCGGGGAGCAGACCAAGGTGAAGCTGTGCCGACTGGCCCTGCAACCCAGCAACCTGCTGATCCTGGACGAGCCGACCACCCATCTGGATGCCGCCGTCAAGGCGGCCCTGCAACAGGCGTTGCAGGACTATGCCGGGACTGTGGTGGTGGTCTGCCACGAGCAGGCCTTCGTGGCAGACTGGCCGGATCGGGTGCTGGACATTCACTCCCTCGCGGCCACCGGCTCGGTATCACATCCTTAAGGTGAACATCATGTTATTGAAAGTATTGCTCTTTTTAATTGCATTTCTGGTAGGTGCCGATGAGCTGATGCTGGGCCCCCTGCTGACCCCCATAGGCCGGGAGCTGGGGGTGCAGCCCGAGCGGGTCACGCTGTTTATCACCGCCTACAGCCTGGCGCTGGCGCTGATCGCCCCCCTGCTCGGCAGCCTCTCGGATCGCCTCGGCAGGGTGAGGATCATGCTGCCCGCCGCCTTGCTGTTCGGGGCCGCCTCCATCGCTACCGGCCTGGTCGATAGCTTCGAGTGGGGGCTGGCAAGCCGGGTGCTCACCGGTCTCGCCAGTGCCGGCATGCTGCCCATCGCCTTTGCCCTGGCGGCAGACGGCACGGGGAAAGATGCCATGAAGCGCATTGCCTGGGTGCAGTCCGGCCTGACGCTGGGCATGATAGCGAGCCCGGCCCTGGGGGCGCTGCTCGCTCAGTGGCACTCCTGGCGCGCCGCCTTTATCCTCCTCGGCCTCTGTGCCTGGGGGGTGGCGGCGGCCCTGGCCCTGCTGCCCGCCGGCAGTCCTTCGGCAGACAGATCGGCGGCGCAGCAGGAGGAGAAGGGCGTCCGTCTGCTGGCCATACCGGGTGCGGTCGGCGCCCTGCTGGCCATGTGCCTGGGCCTGGGCGGCGGCATTGGCCTCTTCAACCTGGTCGGCCAGCACCTGCGCGACACCCAGGACCTGTCGATGGGGTCTGTGGGGCTCCTCTATGGGGCCCTCGGCATCATCAGCGTCATCGGCAACCTGCTGATGCCCCGCTTGTCTGGCCGGGTCGAGAGCGGGCGCGTCCTGATGCGCCTGGCCCTGGTGGTCTGCGTGCCTGCCAGCGTCGGCTTCTATCTCTCTCCCGCCTCACTGCCTGCCCTGCTGCTGCCGCTCGGGCTGTGGGCGCTGGCGGGCGGCATAGGATCCCCCGCCCTGCAGGGCCACATTGCCGGGCTCTCGTCAGCCCACAGGGGCATGCTGATGTCGCTGGCGATGACCATGATGCACCTCGGGGTGGCGCTCTGGTCCGCCGTCGCCGGGTTTGCCTACAGTGCGGGGCCTGTGGCCCTGGCGCTGCTGGCCATGGCGCTCTTTGGCGGGGCTATTGCCGCCCTGCGCCCCATCCGCCTCGGGGCCTGATGGGCAGATCCGCACTAGTACACGCAACAAGGGCTCCCTCGGGAGCCCTTTTTTGTGTCAAGGAAGCGTATCAGGCCGGGATGCTGGCCAGCTCGTGGCGCTTCAACGCCAGCAGCGTGACCAGCAGGGCGGCGCTGGCGATCAGCGCCATGCCCACATAGGTGGCGCTGAAACCCGGGGCCAGCTCGGCGGGGCTCAGGCTGGCCAGGTTGTGGCTGGTCCCGGCCGGCAGGGCCCCGTGGAACAGCACGGCGCAGATAGCCACCCCGACCGCGCCCCCCAGCTCACGGCCGAAGTTGAACAGGGACATGCCGATGCCGCGATCTTCCCGCGGCAAGGCGTTTTGCACCACCACCGAGAGCGCCGGCAGCACCAGCCCGAGCCCCAGACCGGCGAAGCCCAGCCCCAGATTGGCAAAGAGATCGACGTGAATCTGCCACAGAGCCAGCGCCGCCAGGGCAAAGCCCGCCACCACAAAGCGCTTGTAGTAACCGGTGCGACCTATGAGCTTGCCGCCGACGAAGGCCCCCGCCGTGATGCAGACCATGAAGATCACCATGTAGAGGCCGCTCTCGCTGGCCCCCATCCCCTTCTGCCACTGCATCTGAAGGGGCAGGTAGACCAGCACGGCAAACATCAGCAGTTGCGAGGCCAGCGCCAGCAGCACGCTCACCAGATAACCGGGCAAGCGGGCCAGATGGGCGGGCAGTATGGGATCCTGGGCGCGTCGCTCCACCAGGATGAGCAGCAGCAGGGACAGGGCCAGCCCCGCCGCCAGCCAGATGGCGGACAGCGTGGTTTCCGGCGAGAGCAGTAGCAGGGAGAGGGTAGTGACAGTGATGAGCAGCCCCGCCCCCTGCCAGTCGAAGCGGCTGCGGCGGCGCAGGTTGAGGTGACCCAGGTTGCGGTTCACCAGCCAGAGCGCCAGGGCACCGAGGGGCAGGTTGATCCAGAAGATCCAGCGCCAGCTCAGCTGTTCGGTGAAGTAGCCGCCGAGCAGGGGCCCGGCGATGCTGGAGACCGCATAGACGGCCGAGATATACCCCTGATACTTGCCCACCTCGCGCGGGGGAATACAGTCGGCGATAACGGTGAAGGCCAGCGCGATCAGGCCGCCGCCCCCCAGCCCTTGCAGCACGCGGGCTGCCAGCAGGGTCGGCAGATCCTGGGCCAGGGCGCAGGCCACCGACCCCGCCAGAAACAGGCCTATGCCGATGTTGAGCATCCGCACCCGGCCGAACATGTCGCTCAGCTTGCCGTAGATGGGCAGGGCCGCGGTGGCCGCCAGCAGGTAGGCGGTGACCACCCAGGTGAGGGCGGCGCCGGCGTTCAGCTCGGCGCCTATGATGGGCAAGGGGGTGGTGACTATGCTCTTCTCCAGTGAGCCCAGGGCGATCACCAGAGCCACGCTTGAGAAGACGGTTTTTGGGGACATAGAGAGGCTCGCTACTGTGAGATGCCGGCACCCGAGGCGCAGAGCGCATTAGTGTCTCATAAATCAGCAGCCCATGGTCACACCCGCTGCCTCCCCGACCATGACGGCGGTCGCGGCATAGGGGGAGCGGATCTGGTAGTGTGCTCTTTTGGCCGAGGAGGAAGTACCCCATGTCCGAGCAGTTCCAGTTTGAGCAATACGACGCCCTGATCTTCGATATGGACGGCACCCTGGTGGACTCCATGCCCCTGCATCTGGATGCCTGGGAGGCAACCAGCGCCGAGTTCGGTCTGCCGTTTGATCGGGCACGGCTCAATGAATACGGCGGCATACCCACCCGCAAGATAGTCGCCATCCTGGCCGAGCAGCATGGGCTGGAGATCGATGTGGATGCCTTCACCCGACGCAAGGTGGCGCTCTATCTGGAGCATATCGACCGGGTTCGCGTCTTTGCGCCCATGTGGGAGCTGGTCAAGCGCTGCCACGGCAAGGTGCCCATGGGCATAGGCACGGGCTCATCGCGGGATCATGCGCAGCGCATTTTGAAAAATACCGGCCTGGATGCCTATATCTCTGTGCTGGTCAGCGCCGACGACATCGACAACCACAAGCCCCACCCGGACACCTTCCTGAAAGTGGCCGAGCTGCTCGGCGCCAACCCCGCCAACTGCCTGGTGTTTGAAGATACCCGGATAGGTATTCAGGCGGGCCGCGCCGCCGGGATGGCCACCTTGCTGGCCACCGAAGGGGCGCTGCAGCGGGTGTGACAGGCACGCCTCCCGGCCCACCCAGAGGGGGGAGGCATCGGTCGGCGCAGCCCCCTTCTCTCCCCTGCCATCCACCGACAGGGGGTCGGTCGGGCCTCGATCTGGATACCGCGCAGCGGCTTGGGTGGGAGCATGCCAGCGACAAAGGGCGGTTTCGGGGGGCAAGGACGGCGCAGAGGCACCAGAATCCGGCACAGAACGCCATAAAAAAACGCCCCATCTGGGGCGTTTCTACCAACCACCGCCATTACATGGCGTTGGTGGATTCGAAGATCTTGTCGGCGGACGCTTCGACAAAGCCCGGGTAGAGCACGCCGTCCGGCTGCGGGTAGCGCCGGGCAAACTCGTAGAAGCAGCTCGGGATGGCGCGCACGCCGTCGCTGAAGGCAACCTCGGCCTTGTCCGCCATGGTGGAGGACTGCTCCAGCATCACCTGCGGGTCCCCTTTCACCTCGCCGCCGACGGTATTGAGCACGAAACCCGCCGCCTTCAGGGCAGAGTTGACCTCTTCTATGGTCTCAAAATCGCTCAGGCGGTTGATATTGACCGTGAAGTGGTTGGCACGATAACCCCAGGCAGCCATCCAGGCTGCGTACTCGCTCTCCGCCAGCAGGGTCTGGTAATCGCTCCAGGAGACCTGCCAGGGCGCCCCTGTGTAGAGGAAGGCCGGGGTATCGGTCAGGTGATCGGGCACCTGATCCACCAGCTTGTGGATAATGGCCTGGGCGCCTGCGGAGAGCTCTTCCACCTTCAGCTCGCTGATGAACACCTTGGGGGCGTCCGGGTCTGAGTGCTCGAAGTGCTTGGCATAGAGCTTCTTGGCCTTGAATACGTACTCGCCCTTCTCCTCGTACCCCAGGGCACGGAAGTGTGCCGCCAGTTTCTCCAGCCCCAGCTTGGGCAGGTTGTAGGTCCGAAACGCCACGTGATCGTTGATGATGGGGGCGCCGCCCCCCAGCAGTTGGTGAACCTTGTGGGCGCTGGGGGTGACTTGAATGTAGTTGTCCCACAGATGGCCAAACAGGGTCTCGATATCCTTTTGCATCTCTCTTTCCTTTGATTGCGGGTACAGACAAGGGCACCTGTTCAGTGCCCCTCTTTTATTTTCTTGTTATCAGAAGGTCAGACCGGGAGACAGCTGATCCGGCATGCTCGCCTTGCTGTCTTCGACGGAGGCAACCGGGCAATGGGTACAGTAGTCGGCCAGCACCTACCTGTTCATATCTGCCTCTTTCCTAGAACCTCAGGCCAGGCGACAGCTGATCCGGCATGGCGGCTTTGCTGTCTTCCACCGAGGCAACCGGGTACGCACAGTAGTCGGCGGCGTAGTAGGCGCTCGCCCTGTGGTTGCCGGAGGCACCTATGCCACCGAAGGGGGCGGCACTGGAGGCGCCCGTGATGGGCTTGTTCCAGTTGACGATGCCGGCACGAATCCGCTTGAAGAAGTGCTGCCAGTCCGCCTCGCTGTCACCCAGCAGGCCGGCCGAGAGGCCGAAGCTGGTGGCGTTGCCCTGGTCGATGGCAGCATCGAAGTCGTCGTAACGGATGAGCTGCAGCAGCGGGCCGAAGTACTCTTCGTCAGGCAGCGCTGCAACAGCGGTCACATCGATGATGCCCGGGGAGACAAAGCCGGTGCCCGCCTCCAGATGCTTGAGAGCGAGCAGGCTCTCACCCCCCAGTTGCTGCAGCTTGGCCTGCGCCTCGACCATGCCCAGCGCCGCCTTCTCGCTTATCATGGCGCCCATAAAGGGTTGTTCGGCAGCGTCATAGAGGCCGACCCTGATCTGGCCGACCACCTCCACCAGCCGTTTCACCAGGGCATCCCCCTTGGCGCCGCGCTCCACGAACAGGCGGCGGGAGCAGGTGCAGCGCTGACCCGAGGTGATGAAGGCGGACTGCACTATGGCATGGACGGCACCGTCGATGTCGCTCACGTCCTTGACGATCAGCGGGTTGTTGCCCCCCATCTCCAGGGCCAGGATCTTGCCCGGCTGACCGGCAAACTGCTGATGCAGGAAGTGGCCGGTGCGTGACGAGCCGGTGAAGAAGAGGCCGTCGATGTCCTGATTGCCGGCCAGCGCCTTGCCGGTCTCCACCTCGCCCTGCACCAGGTTGAGCACCCCCTTGGGCAGCCCCGCCTCCTGCCAGATCTTCAGCATGGCCTCGGCCACCATGGGGGTGAGCTCGGAGGGCTTGAACACCACTGCGTTACCCGCGATAAGCGCAGGCACTATGTGACCGTTGGGCAGGTGGCCCGGGAAGTTGTAGGGGCCGAACACGGCCACCACGCCATGGGGCTTGTGGCGCACGAACGCCTTGGCACCGGGCATGGTGTTCTCGACCGTGCCGGTGCGCTCGTCATGGGCGCGGATGGAGATGGCGA
This sequence comes from Aeromonas rivipollensis, assembly GCF_037811135.1. Classification (NCBI taxonomy): domain Bacteria; kingdom Pseudomonadati; phylum Pseudomonadota; class Gammaproteobacteria; order Aeromonadales; family Aeromonadaceae; genus Aeromonas; species Aeromonas rivipollensis. Next base: position 3,311,249 of record NZ_CP149130.1, read on the forward strand.
TCTTGCCCTGCATGGCAGCCACTTCGGTGCGGGTCTCCCACAGCGGCTTGCCGGTTTCCCGGGCGATGGTCAGGGCCAGCGCCTCCTTGTGCTCGCCGAGCAGATCGGCGTAGCGGCGCACTATGACCAGACGATCCTCGAGGGCCAGATCGGACCAATGGTAGAAGGCCGCGCGGGCCGCCTTGACGGCGGCATCCACCTGGGCTGCGCTCGCCGCCTCCCCCTGCCAGATCACTTCGTTCCTGGCCGGATCTTTTGACTCGAACGGCTTGCCTTCACCGGCCAGCCACTGGCCATCGATAAACTGGACTAAAGACATCATCAATTCACTCCCTGTGGTGCGCAGGCCGCCTCGGCAGCCTGCTTCAATGCGGTGATATGGACCCGTTATTCCAGATCGACGACCCGAACCATGTCGCCACTCTCCACCTTGAGGGCGGCCGCCATCTTGGGCGGAATGATGGCTTCGTGCTTGTCCAGATCGACCCGGATGTTGCCGTAGCAGGCGCGGTATTGCTCGAACCTGGCGTTGCAGACGAGGTAGGTGTGACCGCCGATGGGCTCACCCACCAGCACCGCCAGCTTCTGGCTACGGCGCACGCTGCGGATGTGCTTCACGTCGCACTCGACGGTGGGGCCGGCATCGAAGATGTCGACATAGCCGCGGTTCACGAAGCCCTCGTCCTGCAGCATCTTGATGGCCGGGCGGGTCTTCTCGTGGGTCTGGCCGATGACGGCGCGCGCCTCGTTGCTCAGCAGATTGACGTAAATCGGGTACTTGGGCATCAGCTCGGCGATGAAGCGCTTCTTGCCGATGCCGGTGAGGTAATCGACGGTGGGAAAGTCCATCGAGAAGAAATGCTTTTGCAGCCACTCGTAGAAGGGGCTGTGACCATTCTCATCGGAGACGCCGCGCATCTCGGCGAAGACGGTCTTGTCAAACAGCTCGGGGTGCTCGGCCATGAACAGAAAGCGGTGCTTGGAGAGCAGACGGCCATTGAGCCCCTCGCGGGCACATTCGCGCAGAAACAGGGTGCAGAGCTCGGAATTGCCGGTGTAGTCGTTGGAGAGGGTGAGCGTCTCCACCACGTTGTAGATGCCGAGCTTGGGGGAAGAGTGCACCACCTTGCCGATGTGGTAGTTGTAAAACGGCTGGGACAGGCCCACGGCCGCGTCTATGGCGCAGGTACCGACCATCTCGCCGGTCTCCAGGTCTTCGGCCACGAAGAAGTAGAGGCAGTCGCCCTTGCCGGCGGGCTTGTCCAGGAAGGTCTGGGTCGAGGCATCGATCTTGCGTTGCAGCAGTTCATCGTTGACCGGCAACGAAGTCATGCCGGTGCCGGATTCGATGGCACAGGTCTTGAGGCCGGCGAAGTCGCGCTGCTCGATAGGACGGATAACCAACATAAATGACAACTCCCTTTCATTGACGACAGGTGGGGTCCCGGCTCCTGCCGGGAGGGCTCCCCACCTCAATTTGGATCAGGCGTTGACCACCTGAGCAACCGCTTTCTCGAACCGGGCCAACCCTTCCTTGATGTCCGCTTCCGGGATCACCAGGGAGGGGGCGAAGCGCACCACGTTGGTGCCTGCCACCAGCGCCATCAACCCCTGGTCGATGGAGGCCAGCAGGAAGTCGCGGGAGCGCCCCTTGAAGTCATCGTTGAGCACGGCGCCGAGCAGCAGGCCCTGACCACGCACTTCGCTGAAGCAGTGGTACTTGGCGTTGATGGCAGCGAGACCGTCGCGGAACAGCTGCTCGCGCTGCTTGATACCGCTCAGCACTTGTGGGGTGTTGACCACGTCCAGCACGGCTTCGGCCACGGCGCACGCCAGCGGGTTGCCGCCGTAAGTGGAGCCGTGAGTGCCCACTTTCAGGTGGGAAGCGATCTCGGTGGTGGTCAGCATGGCGCCGATGGGGAAGCCGCCGCCCAGCGCCTTGGCGCTGGTGAGGATGTCCGGCGTGACGCCAAGGCCCATATAGGCGAACAGCTCGCCGGTACGACCGACCCCGGATTGCACCTCGTCATAGATCAGCAGGGCGTTGTGCTTGTCGCACAGCTCGCGCACCCCTTTGGCAAACTCGTCGGTGGGGCTGATGATGCCACCCTCACCTTGCAGAGGCTCCATCACCACGGCGCAGGTATTGTCGGAGATGACGGAGGCCAGCTCGGCCAGATCGTTGTAGGTCACGTGGGTGATGTCGGCGGGCTTGGGACCGAAACCATCGGAGTAGGCCGCCTGGCCGCCGACGCTCACGGTGAAGAAGGTGCGGCCGTGGAAGCCCTGGTGGAAGGCGATGATCTGGGTCTTGTGGGCACCGAACTTGTCGATGGCGTAACGACGGGCCAGCTTGAGGGCGGCTTCGTTCGCTTCGGCGCCGGAGTTGCAGAAATAGACCTTCTCGGCAAAGGTGGCGGCGACCAGCTTCTTGGCCAGGCGCAGGGCCGGCTCGTTGGTCATCACGTTGGAGAGGTGCCACAGCTTCTCGCCCTGGGTTTTCAGGGCTTCGACCAGCTTGGGATGACAATGGCCCAGACCATTGACCGCGATCCCGCCCGCGAAGTCGACATACTCGCGGCCTTCCTGATCCCAGACACGTGATCCCTCGCCGCGTACCGGAATGATCTTGGCCGGCGCATAGTTGGGAACCATCACTTCATCAAACACTTCACGTGTCACTGCCAACAACTCTGACATATTGCTCTCCTGCTATATCGCGGCAGAATAATCCACCGCCCAAAAGTTAAATCCGTGTAAACGTGGCGGAATTATCACAGAAAAAAAGTAAAAAGTCTGTAACTTAACCGCCAATGAGGAACAATGTTCGATTGCCCGTGAGATTTTAGGCAACCGCATTGCATAACGGCTCAGGGGGTGTTGGCAAGAGATAATTTGGGCAGGAAGCAGGGTGAATAAAGTGTCAGGGAAAATTTTTTTGGCCTCATTTCGATTATGAGATGAGGATCACGATTTTTTCAGGAAACGGCCAAAAAGTTGGCCAGCAACTGGTGCCCCTGCTCACTCAAAATGCTTTCCGGGTGGAACTGAACGCCCTCCAGTGCCAGTGTTTTATGCCGCAGCCCCATGATCTCGTCCATGGAGCCATCGGCGTGTTCGCTCCAGGCGGTAACCTCGAAGCAATCGGGCAGGGTTTCCCGTTCCACGATGAGCGAATGGTAGCGGGTAACCCGCAGCGGATCCTTGAGCCCCTTGAACACCCCCTCCCCACGATGGCGGATGAGGGAGGTCTTGCCGTGCATCACCTGGCGGGCACGGACCACCCGGGCCCCGAACGCCTGGGCCAGGGACTGGTGGCCGAGGCAGACGCCGAGGATGGGGATCTCGCCGGCAAAACGGGAGATGGCAGCCAGAGAGATGCCCGCCTCGTTCGGCGTACAGGGACCGGGGGAGATCACCAGATGACTGGGGGCAAGCCTGGCTATCTCGTCCAGGCTGAGCTCATCGTTGCGCTTGACCACCACCTCTTGCCCCAGGGCGCCAAAATATTGCACCAGGTTCCAGGTAAAGGAGTCGTAGTTGTCGATGAGTAGCAGCATGAGAGAGCCCTGGGAATGGAACAGAGACGGTGATCGGACTGCGTATGCCAGCCGTCCACGGACAAACGCCGCGCATTCTGGCATGTCTGCCCCCGTTAATAAACCGCTGAGGGGCTATGCGCTGGTATGGATGGCGGCCTCAATTCTGCAAGACCCACTCTCTGCCATCTCGATGGCATTTCCCCATGCAACCCATGCCCTTTAGCAGGGAAGCGAACGAGAGCAGGCAGAAGACGCCGGATAGCCCATGACTGGGCAGGGGAACAGACGAAGCAAGGCGCAAGGGCCGAAAGCGGGGTGTGAAATGGCGGCCCATCGGCAGATGGGCAGAACCCGGGAGCGCTTCAGCGATCCAGATAACGCCCCTGCTCCAGCTCGCGCTCGCGCTGGCATTCGGCCAGATAGATGGCGGCGGCGATGGCCGGAGTCTTGTGGTGCTTGTCGATGGCATTGGAGACCATCAGCTGCAGGGTGTTGAGGTTCTTGGCCTTGCGGAACTTGCGCAGCCAGTGGCCCTTGTCACTCAGTTCTTCAATCATTGCATTTGATTCGACAGACATGCTTTCTCTTGGGGCAAGCGCCCGCGTTTGACATTGGAAGAGGAGATGACGAACCAGGGGTCGGGTAAAACAAAGAAAGCCAGGCAAATACCCAGCTCTCTACAACTACACCTTCCCAGTATGTCAGGCTCGAGGAACGAAGCCGACAACATCATATACGCTGATCAGGGTTTTTTCAGCCCTTTCCCGCGCCTTTTGTGCGCCAGCCGCCAAAATTGCCTGCAGATGAGTCTCATCCTGACGCAACTCGCGGAAGCGGGCCTGGATGGGTTCCAGCAGGGCGACCACGGCATCGGCCGTCTCGCTCTTGAGGTGGCCATACATCTTGCCCTCGAAGTGCTGCTCGAGCTCGGGGATGGAGCGACCTGTCACACCGGACATCAGGGTCAGCAGGTTGGAGACCCCCGGCTTGTTCTCGGGATCGAAGCGCACCACGGCCGGCTCGTCGGAGTCGGTCATCGCCCGCTTGATCTTCTTGACGATCTGCTTGGGATCTTCCAGCAGGCCGATGAAGTTCGCCTCGTTGTCGTCGGACTTGGACATCTTCTTGGTGGGATCCTGCAGGCTCATCACCCGGGCTCCGTCGGTCGGGATGAAGGGCTCAGGCAGGGTGAACACCTCGCCGTAGAGGTTGTTGAACCGGGTGCAGATGTCGCGGGTCAGCTCCAGATGCTGCTTCTGGTCGTTGCCGACCGGCACCTGATTGGCCTGATAGAGCAGGATGTCCGCCGCCATCAGCACCGGATAGCCGAACAGGCCGACGTTGACGTTGTTCTCGAAACGGGCGGACTTGTCCTTGAACTGGGTCATGCGCGACAGCTCGCCCATCTGGGTGTAGCAGTTCAGGATCCAGCCCAGCTCGGCGTGCTGGGGCACATGGGACTGGATGAAGACGGTGCTCTTGGCCGGATCGATGCCGACCGCCAGATAGAGGGCGGCGGCATCCAGGCACGCCTTGCGCAGAGCGGCAGGCTCCTGGCGGGTGGTGATGGCGTGCAGATCGACGATGCAGTAGAGGCAGTCGAAGTCATCCTGCATGTTGACCCACTGACGCAAGGCGCCCATGTAGTTGCCTATGGTCAGCTGGCCCGAGGGTTGGGCCCCGCTCAATACGATTGGTTTAGCCATGAATGTGTTGATCCTTGTTATTCAGCCAAGAGGGCATCGAGCTCTGCAAACTGCTCGCATACCCAGTCAGGGCGGGAATCTGCGATGGGACGGCCATAGTTGTAGCCGTAGGTGAGCCCCACCACCTTCATGCCGGCAGCCTGGGCGGCCAGCACATCATTTTCGGAGTCTCCCACCATCAGGGTGCGCGACGGGCTGACACCCAACTCGTGGCAGGCCAGCAGCAGCGGATCCGGGCTCGGCTTCTTGACGGGCACGCAGTTGCCCCCCAGCCAGAGCGCGAAGCAGTCGCCGATACCGAGGGCATCCAGAATGGGCTGCACGAAGTGACTCGGCTTGTTGGTCACTACGGCCTGGCGGTAACCGAGCGCCTGCAGGCGGCGCAGGCTCTGCTCCACCCCGTCATACATGGCCAGCCCTTGCAGCAGGCAGGCCTGATAGTGCTGGTCAAACAGGGGGCGGGCCTTGGCAAATTGCTCGGGCGCCTCGCGATAATCCAGCGCGCGCTGGATCAGCTTGTCGGCACCGTTGCCGACCCAGGTGCGCACCACGGCCTCGTCGGCCTCGGGCAGCCCCAGATCGGTCAGGGTGCGGTTGACCGCCAGCGCCAGCTGGGAGGCGCTGTCAATCAGGGTGCCATCCAGATCGAACAGCACCAGATCGAAGGGACGTTCAACGGACATGAGCCAGCTCCGCCCGCATCTGGTCGATCACCGCCTTGTAATCTGGCTTGCCGAAGATGGCGGAGCCCGCCACGAACATGTCAGCCCCGGCGGCGGCGATGTCGCGGATGTTCTCCACCTTGACGCCACCGTCGATCTCGAGGCGAATGTCACGGCCGCTCTCGTCGATCAGACGGCGCACCTGGCGCAGCTTGTCGAGGGTACCAGGGATGAAGCTCTGACCACCAAAGCCCGGGTTGACCGACATCAGCAGGATCACGTCCAGCTTGTCCATCACGTACTCCAGGCAGGTAAGCGGCGTGGCCGGGTTCAGCACCAGACCGGCCTGGCAACCCTGCTCCTTGATGAGACCCAGGGTACGGTCCACGTGATCGGAGGCTTCCGGGTGGAAGGTGATCAGGTTGGCACCCGCCTTGGCGAAATCGGGGACGATGCGATCCACCGGCTTGACCATCAGGTGCACATCGATGGGGGCCTCGATGCCGTAGTCACGCAGGGCCTGACAGACCATGGGGCCTATGGTCAGGTTGGGGACATAGTGGTTGTCCATCACGTCGAAGTGCACCACGTCGGCCCCGGCGGCCAGCACCTTGGCCACATCCTCGCCCAGGCGGGCAAAGTCGGCGGAGAGGATAGAGGGGGCAATCAGAAAGTCTTTCATCAGCGTCATCCATTGGCAGCGTGGCAGAAAAAGCGGCGCAATTTTATCGCAAATGGGCGATGAAAACGACCCGCACGTACAGGGAATGCGGACCGCAGGTGCAGAAGACGCGGGCCTTGCACTTGCCCGACCAGACAGGCGCCGTGCCTGGGCAGAAACGACAACGGTCCCCGCAGGGACCGTTCATGACTCAACCGACAGAGACCAGTTCGGCCTCGCCGGGATAGTAGCCCTGCTCGGGGGCTATGCCGGGCGGGTAGAGCGCCAGCAGCTCGGCCACCTTGTTGCGGCTGCCTCCGTTGCGGCTGATGGTGCGCTTGACCAGGATCTCGTCCAGCCGGGCCCCGCGATAGAGTTCCCGGGTCAGCTCGATGTCGTGGTTGCTGATGAGCACGGGCACCCCCTTGTGGGCGGCGGTATGTCGGGCCAGCCTGGCCAGCAGGGCCTGGTCATCCAGGGTGAAGCCGCCTGCCGAGTAGGTGGTGAAGCTCGCCGTGGTGGAGAGCGGCGCATAGGGGGGATCGCAGTAGATCACCCAGTCTTCCTCCGCCCTGGCCATGGCATCGGCATAACTCTCGCAGATGAAGGTGGCCTTCTGGGCCTTCTCGGCGAAGGCCCACAGCTCTTTCTCCGGGAAATAGGGCTTCTTGTATGAGCCGAACGGCACGTTGAAGCCGCCCTTTTTGTTGTAGCGGCACAGGCCGTTGAACCCGTGGCGATTCAGAAACAGGAACAGCTGGGCCCGTTCGAACCCGGCTTCGGTCTGGTTGAACTGGGTGCGCAGCCGATAATAGGCGGTCTTGTGGTTGTGCTCGGCCACAAACAGCTTGCGCGCCTCGCGGATGAAGTTGTCCGGCTGCCGCTTGAGGTGATTGTAGAGACCGATCAGATCCGGATTGATGTCGTTGAGCACATAGGCATCGTAATCCGTGTTGAGAAACACTGAGCCCGCTCCGACGAAGGGCTCCAGCAACACACGCCCGGCCGGCAAGCGCTCGGCAATCTCTTCGACCAGGGAGTATTTTCCCCCGGCCCATTTTAAAAACGCGCGTGTTTTTTTCATGGAAGTCCGGTGTTAAGAAGGCAATGCCCAAAAAAGGGGGACGATTCTACCCCCTTCCCCGGGCGACTGGCTATTGCTTCAATTCTTTTTGTATCTGGGCAAACGACTTGGGCCAGGGTTGTCCCTTGAGCAAGGCAGGGGACAGCTTGCGGATCGCCGCCTTGGCCTGGGTGCTGTTGGCATAATCGCCCTGCACCACCACGTACCAGGGACTGCCACGGAAGCGGGTCTTGTAGACCCAGACCTTGCCCGCCAGCCCATGCTCGGCCACGAAGCTGTCGACCGCCTGGGTGTTGCTCGCCCCCATCAGCTGGATGCTGTAGTGGTTCCTCGCCTTCTTGTTGAGGGTCGCCACCGGCGTCAGGGCCACCTTGGGTGCCGGCGCCGCGGCGGGCGCAGTCGCGGCTGGAGTGGGCGTCGCCTTGGCAACAGGCGCAGTGCTCTGTGCCTGTGCCGCCGCCCCGGTCGGGGCCGCGCGGGAACTCCCTCCGACCAGCTCGTCCACCACCGCCGTCGGCAGGGCACCGCTGACGTTGGGCTGTGTCATCAGTTTCTCAACCACTTCATCGGAGATGACGACCCGGCGCCCCTCGTAATTGCTCGACTCGGTGGTGACCGTCTCGCTCTCGACCTTCTTGGGCAAGGTCTTGGCATCGGGCTGCCAATCCCGGGCGACCTGGTTGCTTGAGGAGCTGGCATCGGCACCACTGCTCGCCTGGCTCCCCTGGGCCCCGCTCGCCGCACCGACGCTCAGCGGATCGGTCGCGACGGGGTCGGGCAACGCCATCCCCTGGGTCGAGGCCGGGGGCTGTTCCTTGCCAGCCTCCTCGAACAGGGGGAGATAACTCAGGGCCAGCAAACCGGCGGCCGCCAGGGCCAGCACGGTCGCAATTTTCTTGACGGGCAACTCGGCCTGACGTTTCTTGGGCCTTCTGTCGGTCATGACATCCTCCAATGACTGCATGATGGCGGACGGGTGTCCCCCCGCCCCCTTCAGGATCTCTTCCACTTTCGGCTTGGGCAAGAGGGCCGCCGGGATCTTCAGCTCCTTGGCCTTCTCATACAGGAAGATGCGTTGTTCAGGCGCGCTCAGTGGCGCGACTTCCAACTCGAGCGCGGGCATGGCCCGCCCCTTGAGGGCACTCTTCTGATCGCGACACCAGACGTCACTGCCCGAGAGCAGGATGGCCAGTTTATGGGGAGAGGCCAGGGTATCGTTATGGCGACAGAGCGCCCACAGCTCCCCCACCAGTTCGGCGGGCAGGGTGTCGGCGCGCTCGATCATGAGCAGCAGGGTGGAAGGTTTGCCCTCCAGCATGCGGAAGAAGCTGTCGGCCAGCGCATCCTGCGCATTGAACAGGGGGCGTGCCACCACCTGCTGAAGCAGCAACTGGCGCACGTCCGCCATCTTCATGGCCGGGCTGCCAATGAGGCTCACCACCCGAACCGAGTCAGGCAGTTGGGCAAGCAGGGATTCACACAGGGTGCCACGGCCGCTGCCGGGCTTGCCTGAGAGAAAAATAAAGGGGTGATTGAACTCAATCAGATGCAGCAGCCGGTCAACCAGCTGCCGCTGGGAAGGCAGTTTCAGCAATTTGTTATTGGTCACGACCAGACTCGATCACCGCCATCAACTGCGCATCCGTCACATCGGCCACCACCTGGGCCTGCCCGATCCCAATCGGCAACACCAGCCGCAGCTTGCCTTCCAGCACCTTCTTGTCACGGCGCATATGGCGAATGAAGGCGGCAAAGTCCATCTCGGACGGCGCCAGCACCGGCAGGTCCGCCGCCAGCAGCAAGTCGCGGACTCGTGCAACCTCTTGCGTCGTCATGTCGCCACGGGCCAGGGCCGTTTCGGCCGCCAGCATCATGCCCGCCGCCACCGCCTCCCCATGGAGCCAGTTGCCATAGCCCTTCTCGGCCTCGATGGCATGGCCGAAGGTGTGACCCAGGTTCAGCAGGGCGCGCACGCCATGCTCGGTCTCGTCCTGGCCGACCACGTCGGCCTTGATTTCACAGCAACGACGAATGGCGTAGGAAAGGGCTTCGGCGTCAAGGCGTTGCAGCCGCGCCATGTTGACTTCGAGCCAAGCAAAGAAGGCCGCATCCCAGATGATGCCGTACTTGATCACTTCGGCCATGCCGGCGGCAAATTCCCGCGCAGGCAGGGTCTTGAGGCAGTCGGTGTCGATGATCACATGCTTGGGCTGATAGAAGGCGCCCACCATGTTTTTGCCAAGAGGGTGATTGACGGCGGTCTTGCCGCCGACGGAGGAGTCAACCTGGGAAAGCAGTGTGGTAGGCACCTGAATGAACGGAATGCCTCGTTGATAGCTTGCCGCAGCAAAGCCGACAACGTCGCCTATCACGCCGCCCCCCAGGGCGATGAGGGTGGTGTCACGGCCATGACTGGTTTCCAGCAGAGCAGACATGATCCGCTCGAAGGTAGCCAGGGTCTTGTAGGCCTCGCCATCCGGCAGTATCAGGTGTTCAACCTGAAAACCGGGCAGCAACTGAATGATCTGCTCAAGATACAAGGGGGCGACGACGGTGTTGGTCACTATCATGACCCGCTTGCCCTTGATCGTCTGTGCCAGCACCTCGGGGCGTTGCAACAGACCAGCAGCTATCTCAATCGGGTAGCTGCGCTCACCCAGTTCGACCTTCAACCTTTCCATGGACGTCCTCTATTGATTACATACCAATCAACTTAACGATTTGATTAGCTACAACTTTTGCACTTTGATCATCCGTCTGGATGACAAAGTCCGCGACTTCTTCATACAGGGCGTTGCGCTCTTGAGCCAGACGCTCCAGCACTTCGCGGGGCGGCTCTTCGGTTTGCAACAAGGGGCGACGCTTGTCTCTCTGGGTACGCGCCAGTTGCTTTTCAATGGTGGTTTCGAGGTAGACCACGATGCCGCGCGCAGAGAGTTTGTTGCGGGTTTCACGGCTCTTGATGGCGCCGCCGCCCGTTGCCAGCACGATACCCTGCTGCTCGGCGAGTTCACCGATCACCTTCTCTTCGCGGATCCGGAAACCCTCTTCGCCTTCAACATCGAACACCCAGCCGATATCGGCACCACTGCGGCGCTCAATCTCATGATCTGAGTCGAAAAACTCCATGTGCAGTTGTTCTGCCAGATGTCTACCTATGGTGCTCTTGCCCGCACCCATGGGACCTATCAGGAAAATATTGCGTTTCTCAGCCATGTCTTTTCGTTAGTAATTACAAACTGTATGGCCCCGGTAAATACTCGACCGGGGTACCTATGAACCTTATCTTGCGATGGATCAGGAGGGGGATTATCTCAATAGAAACCAGGACTGGCAACCGCAGCCCTTACGCCCCAGCCTCATCGGGGCGTAAGGTTATATGTGTTTTACCCTCACATGTAAAGTTTTCAGAGGGCGTCGGTGACTATCCTCGGGGTCACGAAGATCAGCAGTTCACGCTTCTTGTTCTCGCTGGTGGTTTTCTTGAACAGGTAACCCAGGCCGGGAATATCCCCCAGCAGCGGCACCTTGCTGACGTCGCTCTTGATGGTCTGCTGATAGATGCCGCCCAGCACCAGGGTCTCGCCGTTGTTGACCAGCACCTGGGTGGTGATGGACTGGGCGTTGATGGAGACCGCATCCCCGGTACCGGTCGGGACGGTTTCCCCCTTGGTATCCTGGGTCACGGTCAGATCCAGAATCACCCTGTTGTCCGGGGTGATCTGGGGCGTGACCTTGAGACTCAGCACCGCCTTCTTGAAGGTGACCGAGGTCGCCCCGCTGGACGAGGACTCCACATAGGGGATCTCTGTCCCCTGCTCGATCAGGGCCGGCTTCTGGTTCGCCGTGGTGACGCGAGGGCTCGCAATGATCTCGGCCTTGCTCTCCTTCTCCAGGGCGGAGAGTTCGAGATCCAGCAGAGTGCCATTGGCCAGACGGGCGACCTGGAAGGCCAGGGTGCCGGCGGCATTGGTCACCGGCAGGTTGACGTTGAGCCTGTCTTCCACGTCGGGGCGAGTGATGGTGGAACTGCCATCATTATTGCCAGCGCCATCATTGCCCTCTATGGTGCCCGAGGTGCCGTTGCCATGGCCATCCGTCTTGGTCACCCCCCAACGCACCCCCAGGGCCTCGTCGAAGCCGTCGTCTATGGTCACCATGCGCGCCTCGATCACCACCTGCTTGACCGGGATATCGAGGATATCCAGCATCCGCTTGACGTTGCCGATGACATCCGCCGTGTCCTTGACCACCAGCACGTTGGTACGTTCATCCACACTCACTGCCCCTCTGGGAGAGAGCAGCTTGGTGCTCTCGGAGGAGAGCAGGGCCGCCACTTCGGATGCCTTGGCATAGTTGATCTGCAGGTACTCGGTATAGAGTGGCGCGAGATCGGCTACCTGGTTGCGGCTCTCCAGCTGCTGTTTCTCTCGTGCGGCAATCTCGTCCGCCGGGGCCACCAGCAGGATGTTGTTGTCCAGCCGCTTGTCGAGCCCTCTGACCTTGAGGATGATGTCGAGCGCTTGCTCCCAGGGCACACCATCGAGACGCAGCGTGATATTGCCGGAGACGGAATCAGTGGTCACCAGATTGAGGTTGTTGAAGTCGGCGATGATCTGCAGCACTGTCCGAACAGGAATATCCTGGAAGTTCAACGAGATTGGCTTGCCCTGATATTGTTTCGCTGTCGTGGTCGCGACCCGCTTCTTCACCTCTATGATGAACATCTTGTCGGCCTGGTCGTAGCGATAATCAAACTGGCCGTTGACCGAGAGCTCAAACAAGGTGTCATTGCCCTGGCGGAACACCTCCACCTGGGAGACCGGGGTCGCAAAATCCTGCACATTGATAAGGTTCAGCTGATCATCCGGGATCCGGGTACCGTGGAACTTGGCTAGCACCTTCTGGCCGCGGCTGCTCACATCCACTGCCGCCGAGCTGTTGTCCAGGGTGACAAGAAACTCCCCCTGTCCCTCCTTGCCACGGCGAAAATCCACCCCCTTGACCGAGTTGAAATAAGCACCACCTGTATTCGCCTGCGAGACGGACAACACAGGTTTGCTGGCAGCAACAGGGGCGGGAGCCGCCATGGGAGAGGAGACAGCCGCGGGCTGGTACTGAGACTGGTTCTGGGCGACCCGCTGGGTATCAATCAGTGCAGACTGGGTCACAGGCTGACTCCTGACAAGCGCCGACGGACTGGCAGCAGGGGAGACCGCAGTCGCAGCCACCGGCTGGCCGGCCTTCTCTCCCAATGACACCAGCAATTTGTTGCCCTGTTGATGGACCTGATAAGGGGTCAGCTGATCGAGGGCTATCTTGATATCCAGCCCCTCTCCCTTGCCCTCCACCTTGAGGTTGTCCACCCCCTGCTGCTTGATGGGCAGCGGGTTGACCGTCAGCGCCCCTATGGCGCCGGGCACGTGCAGCAGGAGCTGATTGGGTTCATACGACAGTCTGTCGGTAAATCCGCTCACTGGCTCGCTGAAGCTCAGCTCCAGCAAGAGTTGATCGGCCAGCAGCGGATTCACCTTGACCTCTTGCAACGCCGGCACCGCCCACACCTGAGTGCATACGCCCAGCCACATCAGCGCCACACCCCTCATCCTTCTTATTGTTGTTCTCATCTCTGCTCATCCCTGATCATAGTTTTGCGTCGAGATTGGCCATGGCCAGCTGAGTTTCTCGGGTGACCCAGCATCCTTTGCCATCCGGTACCGTTTCCATCAAGTCAACATGGGTGTTCGTTATCTTGATGACTCTTCCCTGATCCAGCCCCATGTACTGATTGAGCCCCACACGCACGGCTTGCCCGTCCGGGGTCCTGATCAGTGCCCACAACTGTCCCTGTTTGCCGATGGATCCCTTCATGCTCAAGCTGGCCAGCGAGTAGCGTTCCAGCACCTCCTTCTCCCGACTGGCCACTATCTGGGCGCAGTCCGGCTTGGTCTTGGCATCCACCCTGGAGCTGGTCTCTGGTTGCGGTTCAATGAAGGGGCTGCGTTGATCACTGCGCTGATAGGCCATGGGGGAGAATGGTTTTATCTCCGGCAGGGGCTCGATCGGGATGGGTTTTCTCGCCTTGGTTTGTTGTACGTACTCGTCCATGTCCTCCTGCCCGCCACAGGCCGTCAACAACAGCACCGGCAAGAGGAGTCCGATCACTCTCATGCTCATGGCTTCTGCTCCAGGGTTTTGCCGTTGTACTTGTAGGTCTTGGCCTGCATCGACATGCCTATCAACTCGTCCTGGCCCCGGCCTTGATTGAGCTGAAACGACTCCAGGATAACGATGCGCGGCAACGCGGCCATGTCTGCCGTGAACTTGCCGAGCTCGTGATAGGTGCCCACCACCTCGATGCGCATGGGCAATTCGGTCGAGAATTCGTGTTTGACCTCTGCCTCCCAGTTGATCCTGTTCAATTTGAGCCCGTTATCGGTGGCAATGAAGCTGATGTCATCCAGCAGCCCCGCCACTTCATGGGTATTGGGCAACTGCTTGAGCTGGGTATCCACCAGATGTTCAAGCTGCACCATCTGCTTTCTGTATGCCTCCAGGTTGGCGGCCAGCATGGCCTTGCTCTCGAATTGGGCCTTCAGCTCCTGCTCTTTAGCCGCCTCCTGCCGCAAGGCCGTCAGGGAGTTGGCAATCACATAGTAGTAAATGGCGCCCCCCAGCAAGGCACAGCAAAAAAGGATGAAGATCCCCTTGGCAACATTCGGCCAGCGCGCGATGTCATTGAGATCCAGGTCATTGAGTTGTTGCAGGTTCATTGTTGCCCCTTAGTCGCGACCGGAGCGACGCCGGCGATCTGGAACATCATGGAGAACTGGCTGAGGGCCACGGGCGCCACATCTGCCGTGAAGATGGTGCTGAGCTGAGACTGTCCCAGCCAGCCAGACCCATCGATGCGCCTCATCATGCTGGCAACCCGGCCATAGGCTTCGGCCTTGCCGTTGACATCGATTCTGTTGGCCTGCAAGGCCAGGGTATTAAGATAGACCCCATTGGGCACCAGCACCGGTAGCTGGTTGAACAGGCGCACCGGTATGTTGCGCCTTGTCTGCAACTGCTCGATAAGCTGCATCCGATCGATCAGCTCCTTGCGGCGCTCCTTGAGCAGCCGGATCTCGCCGAGCTGGGTATCGAGTGTGGCCATCTCCTGCTGCAGACGCTGGTTGCGCTGCTGCTGATAGCCGATCTGCTGCTGCACCAGCCAGTCGACGGCAAAGGCAAGGGAGGCGGTGGCCGCCAGAAAAAGGCCGATCATGATGCCAAACTGCTTCTTCTGGCGCTGAGCCCTGGCCAGCCGCCAGGGCAGGAGGTTTATATTTGACATGGTGTGAAGCTCCGCAGTGCCAGACCGAATGCCGCCATGTATTTGGCCCCATGGATGAGGCCACCTTCCCCCCTGGGTTTGCCAAACAAGGCGAAGGGGTCGGGATGCAGCACTTCACAGTTGAGCTCGCTGCCTAGCTGCCCGGCGAGACCCGGCAGCAGGCTGCCCCCTCCCGTCAACACCAGTTTTGACAACTCCTTGTTGCCGGACGAGCTGCAAAAGAGCTGCACATTGCGCCTGACCTGCAACACCAGCGTGCTGAGGTGGGGCAACAACACATCCACCTCATGGTCGGCAGGCAAGCTGCCCTGAACCTTGGCAAGCTCCGCCTCTTCCAGACTCATGCTGTAAAAAGAGGCCAGGGCCTGGCTGTATTGATCTCCACCGAAGTTCTGCAGACGGGAATAGACGACCTCCCCCCTGAGCAGGGCGGCAAAGGTCATGGCACTGGCGCCTATGTCGACGATGCCGACCGGCTTGTCCCAGGTTTGCAGCTCGGGCAGACAGGCCAGCACGGCACGTCCCAGCGCATGGGCTCCCACGTCCACCACCATGGTATTCATGCCAGCCTCCGTCAGCGCACTGACCCGGCCGTTGACGCTCTCGGTGCGCGCCGCGCTCAGCAGCACCTCCTGACGGCTCTCGTCGGCCGTCAGACCGAGGATCTCGAAATCCAGGCTGACCTCATCGAGGGGGAAGGGAATGAGCTGTTCTGCCTCCAGGTGAACCTGGTTCTCCAGCTCGTTCTCGTTGATGTTGGCATCAACCTGAATGACCTTGGTGATGACATTGGAGCCTGTCACGGCCGTGGCAACCTGCTGACAATCCCCTTGAATGAGTCGCTTGAGCGACTTGAGGGACTGGCTGACCCGTTCAATGTCCTGCAGTTGATAATCGACCAGAGTGCCCTTGGGCATGGCTATCTCGGCAACCGATTCGAGATGCACCTTGCCAGGACGTCCGCTGAGGGTGACGGCCTTGATGGTTTGACTGCCAAAATCAATGCCCGCCAAGGAGAGGAGGGATCCCTTACTTAATAGCCCAAACATATACACATCCATGCGTTATTGGGTTTTAGGACTTATTGTAGGACAGCGCATCACGAGGTGATGACTTAACTCAATATAATGCTCTAACTATCAATGTCATAAAGTTTATGTCAAAAGTTGACGCTGCTCTCCTTTTGGCCTTGATTGCGGCCCCCTTGGTAATTGCGTCCTGGAATGCTACCCTCCCGCCTCTTCTCGAGGTCGATGTCCCCGGACAGGAAAACCTCGAATCCGCGAGGGTAAAAAGGCTATACTCTGCGCCCGTTGGCTAATTTTAAGACGATTGGTAGTTCTTCCATGCTGAAATGGCTCGTTCGCCTGTTTATTGTCATGATGCTGGGTGCAGTGCTGGGTGTTGCCAGCCTCATCGGTATCTACTTCTACATCAAGCCCCAGTTGCCGGATGTGAGCGCCCTGCGCGATGTCAAACTGGCCACCCCGATGAAGGTGTACAGCCGGGATGGGGAGTTGATCTCCCAATTTGGCGAAATTCGTCGTATCCCGCTGCGGCTGGATGAAATTCCCCAGTCCATGATAGATGCCGTGCTCGCCACCGAAGATGCCCGCTTCTATGAGCACCCGGGCATAGACCCCATCGGCATCATCCGGGCCGCCACCGTCTGGGCTGTCTCCGGCCAGGCCCGCCAGGGCGCCAGTACCATCACCCAGCAAGTTGCGCGCAACTTCTTCCTGAGCAACGAGAAGACACTGGTGCGAAAGATAAAGGAAGTCTTCCTGGCCTGGCGCATCGAGCAGAATCTCTCCAAGGATGAGATCCTCACCCTTTATCTCAACAAGATACCCCTGGGTTACCGGGCATTCGGGGTCGGCGCCGCCGCCCAGGTCTACTTCGGCAAAGACGTCAAGGATCTGACCCTGGACGAGATCGCCATCATCGCCGGGTTGCCGAAAGCCCCCTCCATGCTGAACCCCATACGTTCGCCGGAGCGCGCCTTTGCGCGCCGCAACGTGGTGCTGGGCCGCATGCTGGAGACTGGCAAGATCACCCAGGCCCAGTTTGATGAGGCCTCCAAGATGCCGGTCAAGGCCCGTTATCACGGTGCCGAGACGACCCTCAATGCACCTTACCTGAGCGAGATGGTGCGCCAGAAGATGGTGGAGCAGTTTGGTGAAGATGCCTACACCATGGGGCTGCACGTCTACACCACTGTCACCGCCAAGCGCCAGCGCGCCGCCCACCAGGCGCTGCTGGACGGCGTCTTTGACTATGACACCCGCCACGGCTATCGCGGCCCGACCGCCCTGCTGTGGAAGGCCGGGGAAGCGGCCTGGGACTATGACCAGATCATGGCCCACCTGGCCAAGCAACCGACCTATCAGCCGCTGATGGCCGCCGTGGTCACCAAGGTCGGTGACAAGAGCGCCACCCTGGTGCTGAAGAATGGCAAGCAGGCCGAACTGGGCTGGAACGGCATCAAGTGGGCCCGAACTTTCATCACCGACGATCGCCAGACCTATCCACCTAAATCGGCACGGGATGTGCTCAAAGTCGGTGCCCAGATCTGGGTGCGGGAGAAAGGAGAAGAGCTGCTGCTCTCCCAGATCCCTGACGTCAACGCCGCCCTGGTCGCCATGAACCCGCAGGACGGTGCCATCGAGGCCCTGGTCGGCGGCTTCAGCTTCGAGATCTCCAAGTTCAACCGGGTCGATCAGGCTCGCCGCCAGGTCGGCTCCAACATCAAGCCCTTCCTCTATGCCACCGCACTGGAGCAGGGTTATACCCTGGCGTCCCTCATCAACGACGCCCCGATCAACCAGTGGGACCCCGCTAAGGGCCCCATGTGGCAACCAAAGAACTCGCCGGCCATCTATGAGGGCCCGACCACACTGCGCCTTGGCCTCGCCAAGTCCAAGAACGTGATGTCGGTCCGGCTGATGCGCGCCATCGGGCTGGATACCTATATCGATGGCCTGACCCGCTTCGGCTTCGCCCGCGAGCACATCTCCGCCAACGAATCCCTGGCCCTGGGGGCCGCCGAGTTCACCCCGCTGGAAGTGGTGCGCGGCTACTCGGTGCTGGCCAATGGCGGCTTCCAGGTGACCCCGTACTTCATCACCGAAGTGACCGACAGCTTTGGCACTCCCCTGTATCAGGCCAACCCGGCCGCCGCCTGCCGCGACTGCGGTGTGCTGGCCGCCGCCGGGCTCGACAGCGCCGATGCCTACGCCAATACCGTCCCTGACTGGAAAGCTCAGTGCCCGATTGACCCTGTGGTGCCCAACAACATGGCGCCCCAGACCATCAGTGCCCAGAGCGCCTTCCTGATCACCGACACCCTGACCACCGCCATCTGGGGTGGCAATGGCTGGCGTGGTACTGGCTGGCGCGCGGCCCGTGACCTCAAGCGTCACGACATCTCGGGCAAGACCGGAACCACCAACGAATCGAGGGATGCCTGGTTCTCCGGTTACACCCCGAATCTGGTGGCCACCTCCTGGATAGGTTTTGACAACCACCAGCGCGGTCTTGGCCGGGCCGAATTCGGTGGCGGCGCAGCCCAGCCCATCTGGATCGACTTCATGAAGACGGCCCTGCAGCAAGTGCCGGAGCGCAAGATGCCGGTTCCCGAAGGGATCATGCAGGTACGCATCGATCGGGAGACAGGTCTGCTGACCAACCGTACCGATGGCGCCAGCATGGAGGAGTTCTTCAAGGAAGGAACTGAACCGACCCGTTATGCGAGCCAGCTCTCCGATGGCAATGAGGTCTACGGCGGCGATGGCTCCAGCAGCGATGGCCCCGTCTCCACCGACGACATCTTCTAAGCTGCCCGATGCGGCAAAAAAAACCGGCGCCAGGGCGCCGGTTTTTTTATCTGTCTCCTCAGCCGAGCAGCCCCTTCATCAGGGCTGAGATGCGGGCCGCCAGCTCATTGAAGCAGGGGCGACGCACCGAGTAGTGGCGATAGAGCAGGGAGATGGTGCGCCCCGGCACAGGGTCTATCACCGGGCGATAGCTGACGCCCCCCTCCTCGGCGTTGGCGGGCACCGCCAGCCTGGGCACCAGCGTCATGCCGCTGCCGGCCGCCACCATGTTGCGCAGGGTCTCGAGACTGGTGCCCTTGAAGCGCTGATCCTCACCTATGCCGGCGGCAAAACAGAAGCCCAGCGCCTGCTCCCGCAGACAGTGGCCATCGGCCAGCATCAGCAATTTCTTGCCCTTGAGGTTGTGCAGCGGCACAGCCCGGGCACTGGCTTCCGGATGGTGCTGGGGCACCGCCAGCCACATGGGCTCCTGATAGAGAGGGATGGAGCCAAAGCCGTCCATGCCCTCCAGCTCGGCGAGCACCAGGCAATCCAGCTCCCCCTCCTCCAGCCGCTTGAGCAGCACCTGGGTCTGCTCCTCGTAGAGATAGAACTCCAGCTTGGGAAAGTGTTCCCGCAGATCCTGAATGATGTGGGGCAAGAGATAGGGGCCCACTGTGGGAATGAAGCCGATGTGGATCTCGCCGGACATGGGCTCGGCGAAGTGCTGGCCTATGCTCTTGAGCTCGCGCACCTCTTTCAGTACCTTGCGGGCCTGCAGGGCCATGGCATCGCCGGCCGGGGTAAACAACACCTTGCGGGAGGTGCGCTCGATCAGGATCACCCCCAGCTCATCTTCCAGCTTGCGCAGCTGGCCGCTCAGGGTCGGCTGGCTGACGAAGCAGCGCTCCGCCGCCTTGCGAAAATGTTTCTCCTCTTCCAGCGCTACCAGGTACTCGAGATCGCGAAGGTTCATAGGTACTGCATCCTGCCAATCTAAAGAGGCCGTTAGCATGCCCAAGAACGGTGCGGGGGACAAGGGAAGCCCGAAACGGGGAGTGACCTCCCCCACCCCGCCAACCCGGTCTGCCCCGCTGACCTGACCCCAGGGGCCGATGCGGCAGACCCGGGCATGGCCAGGATCAGGCCGTCATCAGGGCGGCGAGATGGCTCGCGAAGGCTTGCGGCTCCCCCAAGAATGAGGAGACGGGCAGCGGGATGAGGCTTCCTCCCCGCATCAGCCCGAGGGTCGGGAATCCCTGTCCGCCGAGCCGGCGCAGCCAGCCCTGGCTTTGGGCCAGATGCCCGGCGAGATCCACCTGCTGGCAGGCCTTGGCGAACGCCTCCGCCGTGATGCCCTGCTCCTGCGCCAGCAGCGCGAGATGGGCCTGATCGCCGACCCACTGACCGTCAAGGTAATGGGACTGCTGAATGCGATGCAGCAGGCTCAAACCATCGCCACCCAGTTCGGTGACCGCCAATATGGCCCGGATGGGGGGTTCGGAGTCGAGGAAGAGGCCGTCGCTGAGCAAGAGCTCGTTGAAGTAGCGCTCACCGAAAGGCTGGCCGGTCAGGGCCTGGATCCGCTCGTCATGGGGGCGGACATGGTCCCGCAGGGCCTGGCCCATCTGCTGGCGGCGCGGGCCCAGCCAGAGGCCGCCCGCATGCAGCGCTATCTGCAAATCCGGGATCCCGGCCGCGGCCTCGAGCAGGGGGGCGGCGCCATAGCACCAGCCACAGAGGGGGTCATATACATAGTGCAGTGTGGTGTCGTTCATCTGCGTGCTCCTCGGCAATTGATCAAAAAACCGGGCAATCAATGCCCGGCAAAAAACACAGGGGAAAGGACTCAGGCCATTACCACTTCATCTCGCCCATGTTGACCTTGGCACCGATGGCCAGGCCATCGTCCACCGGCAGGGACGGGAACGCCTTCTTCAGGCCATCGATCAGCTGATCGCTGTTCTTGGCGGTGGCCAGCTCCTGTTCGAAGCGCTGGACGTAGTCACGGGTAAAGGTCACTGCCTGGGTGCCCTTGGGCTCGGTCCCCAGGAAATGCCCCGGGATGACCCGCTCAGGCTGGAGGGCCAGCATGCCGTCGAGGGCCTGCATCCACTGTGCCCGCGCCGCCTTGGTCTGGCTGTCCGCCATCCAGACGTGCACCCCGCTGTAGACCGGCACGCCGCCAAACGCCGTCTTGATGGAAGGAGCCCAGAGATAGGCACTCGGCGTGTTCATCTCCTTGATCTCGATCTTCTCGCCATCCAGGGTCAGGTGGGAGGCCGTCATCACCTGCGGCACTATCAGGGTCTTGGGTGCCTGCCCGGCGAGGATGGGGCCCCAATAGGCCAGCTTGGCATCCTTGGTCTGCTTGATGTGATCGACCACGTGCTGGCTGGCCAGGATCTTGACGTCGGGGAAGGCCGCCTTGATGGGTTCCAGCCCGAAGTAGAAGTCGGGATCCCCGCCACTGATGTAGACGGTGGTCAGTCGCTTGCCGCTCTGCTTGATCAGATCCACCAGCGCCTTGCCGTCATTGACCCCGAACTGGGCGTCGATGAGGATGGCCTCCTTGTCGCCGGTCACCAGCTCGGAGGAGACGGGGAAGATGGCCTTGTCGCCTGGGTTGTAGACGGTCACTGTCAGGGGGCTCGCCAAGGCGGCGCCACCGAGCAGGGTGGTGGTCAAGGTCAAGGTGCGAAGTACTGTGTTCATGGGTATGCCTCGTGGGTAAGTGGTCATCGAATGGACACAGTTTATTGCAAACTTTTCAGCACAAATACCGTATAATAAGCGCATCACTGTTGCACAAATCGAGCATATAGAGGTGCTGAACATGGACCGACTGACCGCATTGCGAGTCTTCGTCTGCGTGGTCGAACAGGGCAGCCTGAGCGGCGCCGGAGAGAAACTGGATATGTCCCGCGCCATGGTCTCGCGCTATCTGGCCGAGCTGGAGCGCTGGATGGGGGCCAGATTGCTGCACCGCACCACCCGTCGGCTCAGCCTGACCGGGCCGGGGGAAGAGGCACTGAACCGGGCCAGGGCCATGCTGGCGCTGGGAGAAGAGATGGAGCACCTGGCCATTCGCAGTGACGAGGCCCCCAAGGGGCAACTGCGCATCACCAGCAGCTACTCCCTCTCCGAAGCCCTGCTGGTCCAGGCGGCGGACGACTACCTGGCTCGCTACCCCGGTACGGCCATCGACATCCTGCTGCTGGACAGAACCGTCAACCTGGTGGAGGAGCGCATCGATCTCGCTGTGCGCATCACCAACGATCTGGATCCCAACCTGGTGGCCCGCAGGCTTGGCACCTGCCACTCGGTAGTGTGCGCCAGCCCTGCCTATCTGGCCCGTCATGCGCCTTTGCAGCAGGTGCAGGATCTGGCCCTGCACAACTGCCTCACCTACACCTATTTCGGTAAGAGCCTGTGGGAATTTCAGGGGCCCGATGGCCCCGAATCCGTGCCGGTGAGCGGCAACCTCAGCGCCAACATCTCCAACCTGCTGCTGGCGGCGACCCTGGATGGGGCGGGGATCAGCCTGCAGCCACGCTACTCGGTGCAGGCCCACCTGGAGAGCGGCGCCCTGGTGCCTCTGCTGACCCAGTGGCAGCCCAAGCAGCTTGGCGTCTATGCCGTCTATGGCACCCGCAAGCAGATGTCCCCCCTGCTGCGCAGCTTCCTCGACTTCCTGATCGCGCGCATGGCGGACGATCCCCTGTGGCAGGCCCGCTGAAGGCCCATGAAAAAGGGGCCTGTCGGCCCCTGTCATTCCTGTGTCGGCTTATGCCTCGAAGCCAAATGCCTTGACCGGCGACTCGCCGTCGTCGGCAGCCTCCTCGTCTACATAGATGTCCCGATAGGCGGCGTAGATGGAGTAGTTGATGGCCGGCAGCACCACCAGCAGACCCACCAGCATCAAAAGCGCACCAAAGAAAATCAGCACTGCCCCCAGCAGCCCCCACCAGAGGAAGGGCCACATGTTGCACAGACAGCCCTTGAAACTGAGCCGGGCCGCCTGCCAGGCCCCCACGCCATGGAAGAAGATGAGGGCGGGAGCGAAGGTGATGGCCATCAGCACGGGCACCAGCAAGGCCAGCCCCAGCAACAGGCAGAGCAGGAACCCCTGTGCCTGTTCCGGCGTCAGGGTCAGGGTTTCCGGATCCTGGGAGAGCAGGCCGGTCAGGCCCCACTGATGCAACATGAAGGCGCAGATGAGCAGTATCCCCATGAACAGGGCGAGCACCATCAGCCCCCCCAGCATCAGCGGGGTCAGCCGATGACGAAAACCGGCGAAGAAGTCGGCAAACTGCAGGGGGTGACCCTCATAGCCCCGGCGGGCCACCGCCACCCAACCGGCACCCCATACCATGTAGAGCAACTGGGAGATGAAGCCCCCTGCCGGCAGCTGTTCCAGCAACATGCCCACCAGGAACCAGATCACTATCATGGCCACGCTGGCGCCCATGCCCTTGTTGAAGATGTCGAACCCGGTGCGGATCCAGATCCAGCCCTGCCCTATGGTGTGGCGTCTGGGTTCGCGGCGCAGGGCGCTGTCACTGTTCATCATTGACCTCGTCGAAAATAGGGGCAGAAAACCCTGTCATCAGGGCACGCTCACCGTGACCATAATGGTGCCCGTGTAAGCACCGGGGCGCACCACCTGACCCGGCAACCGGGTCGGATACAGCCTCACCTGATATTGGGTGTTGTGGCTGGCCGCCGAGTAGGGTACCGCGATGGCAGTATCAAATGGAATAGGGGTCAGCGTATCCTGCTCGACCATGCCCACCCCGACCCCGGCCAGGCTGGTGGTGACGAAGCGATTCTGGCTGCTGAGCGCCCCACCGAAGCTGTATTGCAGCGGCACCAGGTAGTCACTCGGGATCTGGCTGCAGGTCACGCTCACATTGACGCTGCGCGGGGCATAGCCCCTGGGGATCTCTCCCTCGACGAAGGCACTCTGCGCCACGGCGCCGAGATCGATGGGAATGCTGGTGCCGGCGGGGAACTGGCAGGTCGGCGTCGAGGTGACGCTGATGTTCATCGTCAGGGTGCTGAAGGCATTGACCGGGCTGGTGTCCGGTGCACTGGCTCGGCGCACGAAGAGGTGGGCGACAGTGCCGCTGAAGGTCTGGGTACCCGTGACCCCCTTGAGCAGTTTCAGGGTATAGCGGCCGCCGTTAACATCAATCCCGCCCAAGGCCAGATTCAACACGTTACCGATGCAGACGGCCAACAACCCGCTGGTGGTCGCATTGAAAGGTATAGTCCGGTAACCCCCCGCCGCATTGAACTCGACCTTGAGGCCGAAATAGGGGTTGAGCTTGATGAGGGTCCCCAGGGGATCGGTGACGGTGGGCAGGCTGGTGGTGCCCTGGTAATAGACGGTCACAAGCAGCCCCACCGAGATACCGGTGCAATTACAGGTGGCCGTGCCCGTGGTCGAGAAGGGGGTGGGACCGTTGGTCCCCCCGGGCTGATAGAGACCGCTATCGGCGGTGATGGCGCCGGTCGCCACGAAGGGACTGGTGCACTGGCCATTGACAGCCTGCACCTCGCCAGCCCACAAGCCCCCCAGCAACAGCAACGCCGCCACCAGCAAGGAAGGCAGGCCCAGCTTTCTGACGCCGTCACTCATCCCGCTCCCCTCCATGTTGGCCCAGAACAAATTCCTGCTCATGATAATTGCCATCATCGTCTATCCAGCGCAGCCGCCCGCGGGCCTCCACCGGTACTGTGCCCGCCATGGGAAGAGAGAGGGAACCGTAAGGCGGCAGCACCCCGCCCTCGCGCCAGGCGAGGTGCGGCCCGCTCAGCAACACCTCGCTCAGGCTGATGTGAAAGGGGCCAGGATTGCTGACCCTAAGCCCGCCCCCCGCCTGCCCCTGCCAGCCAAGCCGGCTAACCGCCTCGACCGGGGAGCCCGCCAATCCGGCCGGCCGATAGAACAGCTTGATGCGGGTGCGATAAGCCAGTTGCACGCTCCCCTGCGAGGCTTGCATCTTGGGGGGCAATCCGAGGACATTGAGCCAGAACAGGGACTCCCTGTCCCGGGGGAGCCGGCCCAGATCCGCGCCCAGGATGCGCAGCACTTGCCCCCTCTGCGGCCCCAGCCGCATCATGGGCGGCACCACCAGAAAGGGGGTCGAGACATCAGCCGGACCCTGCTGCTCATTGCCGCCATCGACCCAGGCCTGCAGCAGGCTGGGCTCGCTGCCGTCGTTGTGCACCACCAGCCTGGCCTCGGTGCCCCCCTCATAGATCACCCGGGTACGCATCAGGTTCAGGGCGGCTTCGCTGCCTGAGCACCACAGCAGGGAGCCCAGCGCCAACCATGACAACATGGCGTATCCTTCCAGGGTCCGGCGCCAGCCATGGCAATCAAGGGTGCCTCTCATGAACTTGCTCCCGGAGTGAGACAGCGGGCAGCGACCTGCTGATAGGGCATGGCAGGATCCGGCCGAGGGACCCGATAATCGAGCCGGCATCGCTCATCCCCCTCCTTGCCCCACTGGACATGGAGGGTTCCCTGCTCGCCACGCACGAAGATGAGCCCCCCCTGGCCGACCACGGCCACGGCGTCGCCGCGGCCATCGACCACCTCGGCACCAAAGGGCGGCGCACTGCCATCCTGACGCACGGCCTTGAGCAGCAAGGGCTGGCCGACATGGGTCTCATACGCCAGCTTGACGATGGCCCCCCGGCGCGGGGCCACCATCTGGGCGCTGCCATCTATCTCCACATCCAGCGGCAAGCCGCCGGGATCCAGGCCTATGATGTTGGTGCGATAGGGGTTGAGCCCGGCCAGCACGGCATAACCATCCCCATCCACCTCGCTGCCGATCCCGTGACTGACCCTGGCCCCCTGGGCTCCCTTGGCCTCCACCAGCGCCATTGTCTCCCCTTGCGTCTGCCCCAGCACCCAGCCCTCCTCATGGACCAGCAGGGTTCCCTTAGCCGAGGCCACATACTGGGCGTAACCCTCCCCCTGACTGGTGCTCAACCCCAGCTGGGTGGCCGCCGTCTGATACTGCAGGTTGGCACCATAGCTCAGGGCCGAGTTGCCACTTCCCCGGCTCTGATTGCCATAGACACCATAATAGAAGCGCCCGTCCCGGGAGCCCCCGTTGAGATCCAGCCTGGCGCTGGCCCCCTGCCCCTCCTGATAGGAGAGGGTGCTGCCAAGACGCGGCGCCCCCAGCTTGTCCCCTATGGGGATGCTGAGGCTCAGCACGTATTGATCCCCGACACCCTCCTCCAGGGAGTGGCTGGCCGACAGGGTCAGGCTGCCCCAGTCAAACCCCCGGTTGTAACCGAGCTGGAAGCTGCTGCTCTCCCCCTGCCCCCCCCAGTAGTCGCGGCGAATGCCGTTGAAGTAGAGATCCCCCCACTCCCCCACCGGCTGGTTGATGTTGAGCTGGAAGCGATTGCGCTCCCGCTGCAACCTGTCCAGCGCCTGGGCCTGTATCGCCGCCACGTCGTTGAGGTCGAGATAGCCTTCGCTGGAGAAGCGATAGGCGGCCAGGGTGAAGTAGGTCTGGGTCCTCTCCATCTGCTTGCTGTAAGTGAGGCGATAGCTCTGACCGGCGAGGGAGTCCGGCACATTCGCGCTGGCAGGCAACGCCCGCGCCCAGGAGCCGGTCACATCCAGGGCCAGGGCACCGTAGTCCGAGCCCATGGCCGCGCCCCCCAGCAGGGCGCCGTAATCCTCGGCCGCTATGGTTCCGCCATACAGGGTCAGGGCATCCGAGAAGCCGCGCCTGTAGGTGCCTTGCAGAAAATCCGGGCCATCGGGCCCCGCATCATTGCGATAGCGTCCCAGGGTCAGGCTGAAGCGGGAGATGTCGTCACGCAACATCTGCACCACGGAGGAAAAGGGCAGAGTGAAGCTGCGCTCGCTGCCATCCGCCTCCGTGATAGTCACATCCAGATCACCGGCAAAGCTGGTGGCGTAAAGATCGTCGATGGCAAAGGCACCGGGGGCGACCTGGGTCTCATAGATGAGGGCGCTGCCCTGCCGTATGGTGACCCTGGCATTGCTCTGGGCCACCCCGCGCACCACGGGGGCGAAGCCCCGCTCGAAATCCGGCAGCATGGCGTCGTCGCTGGCGAGCTGCACGCCGGTGAAGGGCACGCTGTCGAAGCTGTCGCCTGGGGTGAAGTACTCCCCCAGGGTCAGCTGGGCTTTGCGGGAGGTGACATCCCGCTGCGCATAGCTGTTGAGGGGTTGATAGCCACCCCCCTGGTTGCCCTGCCAGGAGCCGTTGTGACGCAGACGCCAGGCACCTAGGTTAATACCGGTGTTGAGGTTGATGCTGCTGCTCAATGGCTCCCCTATGCTCTCCTGTTCGCTGTAATAGAGGTTGGCGTTATAGCCGACGAAGGCCGCATTGATCCCCTGCACCCACTGCTCAGGCCCCACATAGTCACGTCTGATCTGACCAAGATAAGCCTGGGGCAGGCTGAGTGTCCCGCTCAGGCTGGCCAGATCGAAGGTGAAGCTGGCCCCCGGCACCAGGGCTCCTACCTCGATGCAGTCGCCCTGGAGTTGCTGCCGCGCCGACGCCTGATTGGGGAGTTTGTCGACCAAGAGCCCCCACTGCGTCAGCTGATCAGGATGAAAGCAGAACAGGGGCGTCCCGGGCTCCTGCCCCGCTCTCACCTCCACCTGCTGGCTTATTCTCTCCTTGCCATTGATGGTGATGTCGAGCTGGTAGCGCCCGGGAGGGATGAAATCGGCACGGGAGAAGCGCGCCAGGTCGATGTTGATCCCCAGGCTGTCGAGCAGGCGGCTGTCAAATTCGATGTCAGCGGGTGGACTGACCGCTTGTCCGGCCACCTCTTCCCCCATGGCAAGGGCGCACCAGAGCAACAGGGAGAAGCCGCAGCCGGCGTGCCAGGGAGCTGGGCCATGAAGGCAGCAAGAGAGGGGCATTCTGGCTGTCACGGCATACCTCCCCCTCAGCGTCGGCCTGTACACCGGGAGCGCCGAACCCTGGGTCCCGCTCCGGCATCTTCCGGGATCAATTGAAGACGAATTGGCCCACCTCGCGGGCACCATAGTCGTTGAGCCAATAGAAGGTCACGGTCTTGGCATGGACGGCCCCGGACAGCTGCTCAAGAGGAAAATCGAAGCTGCCCCCCGGCGCCACCATGCCGCCACTTGAGTTGCTGTAGCGCTTCGACGCCGTCGCCTGCAGCTCCAGATTGCTGATGCTGACGTGATAGAGGCTGGGGTTGCTGGCGCGCAGTGCGTAACCGCTTCCCTGCCGGATCAGGCGCCAGCTCAACTGCTGGGCGGAGCGCTCGACATTGCCAGGCAGCCCGGATGGCCGGTAGAACATCTTGATCCGGGAGCGGAAGGCGAGCTGCACCAGGTTCTGCCCCGCCTGGGTTGACTTCACGCTCGGCGGCACCTCCAGCACGTTCAGCCAGAACACCGATTCACGATCCTGGGGCAAACCCTGCCCCACGTAGGCCAGACGCAGGGACTGGCCACGCTGAGCCTCGATTCGGGTGATGGGGGGCGTTACCAGGAAGGGGAGTGCCTCGGCGCCGGGCCGGATGCGGCGATCGCCCGCATCTATCCACACCTGTACCAACGAGGGGGTGCTCCCCTTGTTGGTCAGCTCCAGGGTGACCTCACGGGCGTTGGCCGGGTAGA
Organism: Aeromonas rivipollensis; assembly: GCF_037811135.1. Taxonomy (NCBI): domain Bacteria; kingdom Pseudomonadati; phylum Pseudomonadota; class Gammaproteobacteria; order Aeromonadales; family Aeromonadaceae; genus Aeromonas; species Aeromonas rivipollensis. The sequence continues at coordinate 3,339,728 of NZ_CP149130.1, forward strand.
TGACACGGGTGCCCGAGATCTGGACATGGCCCCAGGTCTGCCAGGGCAGGAGCAGCACGCACCAGAGCATGAGGTTCAGCCCTAGCCGATGGATACGAAGCGCCTTCATGACTGAGCGCTCAGTGGTAGTCCAGGGAGTAGATGAGATCCGCCGAGACCAGACCGGCACCGACGGCACCTGTGGCTATGTACTGGGCGCTGTAGTAGAGGGTTGCCCCCCCGGTGGCACTGAAGTTGACCAGCACGTTGTTGCCTGTGTTGGTCCTCAGATCGATGGGGGTGCTGTTGGCCGAGAGGATCTGCACCTCCACGTTCTGGGCCGGGTTCTTGCCGCCCGAGGCGACGGCCTTGTTGCTGAGGTTGCCCGTGGTCTGCTCCACCCCGATGTTTTCGAAGTAGGCCCGCACCGACCCCGTGGTCGGGCAGCTGGTGAGGGCGAGGTTGAAGCCTGTCGCCCCCGCTGTCTGGCCTATGCTGCCGAGCGCATTGGTGCTGACGGTCGGCAGGGTCACGGTCGCCGACGCCGTACCACCGTTGACCGCGATGGCACAGGTCCCGGCCGTCACCTCGCCATTGATGGTAATGACCCCGTTGAAGGCGGCAACGGGTGCCGACATCCCCATGGTGAGTCCGAGTATCAAGAGAGCCTTCGTCTTCATCACAACCTCCACCTGTCCCTGGATGTCGCTGGCGACTGCTTTTCTCCTGCCAGTACCTTACTGCCTGCCGCCATAGGTGCCATTCAAAGACACCATTAGTAACACATTAGTAAATAGCACAGGATTCTCAATCCCGCCGCCGCACTACTCCCCTTCCTGCGCCATGGCCCGAGGTGACGGACAGCCGGGCAAGAATGTGGCATCATTTTCCCCCTTTTGATCTCACCGCCTTATTCGATGGAGCCACCATGCGCCGCCTGTTCTTCCTCCTTCTGCTGCTCGGCAGCGCCTCCCTTCATGCCGAACCCGGCTTCATCAGCCGCCTGCTCAACCACCCGGTGCCGGGGGGCGTGGCCGTGGTGCCGCTGGGGGATGGGCCCAAGGCGCCCGCTGCTCGCTATCTGGACAAACCTGTGCTGGTGGTGCGCGAGGAGGGACGGCACTGGATTGCCATCGTCGGCATTCCGCTCAAGAGCCAGACTGGCCCCCATCAGCTGCAGGTGAGCGATGGCCGCACCCTGGGTTTCACTGTCGGCAGCAAGCACTATCGCGAGCAGCACATCAAGCTGAAGAACAGCCGCCAGGTCAATCCGCTGGCCGAGGACATGGCGCGCATCAACCGTGAGCTGGCCGAACAAAACAAGGCCTACCAGACCTTCAGCCCCACCCAGCCCAGCAACCTGCTGTTCGACAAACCGGTCAACGGCCCGCTCTCCAGCCCCTTCGGGCTGCGCCGCTTCTTCAACGGCGAGGAGCGCAACCCCCACTCCGGCCTCGACTTCGCGGTCGGTGCCGGCACCCCCATCAAGGCACCGGCCGCTGGCAAGGTGATCCTGATCGGCAACTACTTCTTCAACGGCAATACGGTGTTCGTCGATCACGGCCAGGGGCTCATCAGCATGTTCTGCCACATGTCGAAAATCGATGTGACCCTGGGCCAGAGCCTGCCAAGGGGCGGCATCGTCGGCCGGGTCGGTGCCACCGGCCGCGCCACCGGCCCCCACATGCACTGGAACGTCAGCCTCAACGACGCCCGCGTCGACCCCGCCATCTTCATCGGGGCCTTCAAGCACTGATCCGGGCAACACGAAACGACAAAGGCAGCCTCGGCTGCCTTTGTCGTTCATGGAGAGAGGGCGTTAATCACGGGGCTGCGGCATGCTGCCTGGCTTCCTTGCCCATGGCCCGCCACATCACCAATACCAGCACAGTGCTGCAGGTGGGCAACGCCAGCCAAACCCCGGCCACTCCCCACAGGGAGGAGAAGCCCCACAGGAAGCCACCGATCAGTACCAGCTTGCCGCCGGTGAGCAGGGAGGCGATGCGAGCCCGGTTGATGGCCTGGAAGTAGGTCGCCCCTACCAGCAGCAGCCCCTCCATCGGCAGGCCCCAGAAGTAGAGCCAGATGCCGAGGGTCGCCACCGGCAGCAGGGCAGTGTTGTCCCCGGCAAACAGATAAACCACTGCCTCTGGCCACAGATAGAGCGGGATCATACCGCACAGCGCCACCGCCAGGGTCACCCCCAACGCCAGATTGCGCACCCGCAGCACCCGCTGCCAGTTGCCCGCCCCGGCGTTGAAGCTGGCGATGGGCTGGATGCCCATGGCGATCCCCTCGAAGATGAGATAGAAGAAGGCCTCGCTATAGCTGATGACCCCGTAGGCGGCCACGTGCAGGGAGCTGCCGACCGACAGCAGCGCCTTGTTGTGCAGCGCCAGCACCACAGACAGATAGAGGTACATCAGGAAGCTCGACACCCCGAGTCGCAGGGTCTCACCCATCAGCCGCCAGTCCGGCACCAGGGTATCCAGACGGATGCGCAGCTGGCTGCGGGGGGTGAAGAAGTGCCACAGGCACAGGCCCCCGGTCACCGCCTGGGAGAGCATGGTGGCGATGGCCGCCCCCGCCAGCCCCCAGGGGATCACCGCCATCAGCAGGTAGTCGAGCAGCACGTTGAGCACACCGCCCCCCACCAGGATCCAGGTGGTGAGGCCGGGTCGCCCGTCGTTGCGCAGCAGGGCGGTGAACGCCATGGAGAGCACCGCAAAGACTCCGAGCCAGGCGTACCACTGCAGGTAGGCGAAACCGGCGTCGAAGATGACCCCCTCGGCCCCCATCCAGGTCAGCATGGTATCCCCATAATTGATGCCGATGAAGGCGAGCACGGCGGAGGCGATGAGCACCATCACCAGCGCATTGCCGACTATGTGGCGCGCCTTTGCCTGCTCCCCCTTGCCCAGATAGAACGAGGCGAGCGACGAGGAGCCCATGCCAATCAGCGCCCCCACCGCATAGAGCACGGCGCAGATGGGGTAGGCCAGCATCATGCCCGCCAGGCCGTCCTGACCCAGGATATGGCCGACGAAGATGCCGTCTATGGTGACATAGACGCCGGTGACCAACATGGCGGCCACCGTCGGGGTGACGTAACGCAGGAAGAGGCGAGAGAGGGGGGCCGTGCCCAGATCGACAGTGGACATAAATTGCTCAAGGGAGGGGAACGGCCAGAATAATAGCCAAACAAGACCCGGATCACCCGTTATTTATGTTGCAGATCATTAATATGGAAGGCTTTACCCACCCCTGCCCCTGCTTTAGGCTAAGGCGACTTCTCATGAACGGAAACGTGCGCCATGTTGCAACGCCTGCTCTGCCTGATGCTCTGTCTCAGCCTGCTCCCCTTCTCCGCTGCCCAGGCCGATGATGCCGTCACTCAGGTGGAAGAGTTGCTGCAAAGCGTCCCCAAGACCGACAGCCCCGAGAACCAGCAACTGCGGGAGAGCTATCAGCAGGCGCTGCAGTACGCCAGGGATGCCCAGCGCTATCGGGAGCAGGGCAAGGCCTATCAGCAGATCCTCATCGACTACCCCAAGGAGTCGGCCCGTCTCAAGGAGAGCCTGCACAACTATCAGCCCCAGTCCCGCCCGCCTCTCTCCTCCCTCAAAGAAGAGGCGCTGCGCCAGGCCATTGGCCTGAGCAGCAACCGCCAGATCAACCTGCGCAAGGAGCGCCAGGCGGTGACCGACAGCCTCAACCAGCTGGAGAGCACGGGCCAGGAGTACCATGTGCGGGTCGACGAGCTGCGCAAGCAGTTGCTGCAGACCCGCTCCCAGCTCGATCGCTTGAGCTTCAGCAACGAGTCGGATCGCCTGCAGGAGGCCCAGCAACTGGCCACCCGCCTCAAGGAGCAGAGCCTCTCCGACCGGATCCAGATGCTGGAGTTGGAACAGCTCTCCGCCCAGCAGCGCAACGATCTGGGCAAGCTGAAGCTGCAGGAGCTCAACCTCGCCATCACTGACGAGGACGAGTGGCAGACCAGCCTGCTCAACCAGCAAAACCAGCTGCGGCGGGAGAAGACCGAGCTTGCGCTGGCCGAGAGTGAACGGCTGCGCAGGCAGCTCACCTCGGATCTGCCCCTGCTGCAGGAGCAGCAACAGCAGAACCAGGCGCTCTCCCTGCAACTGGGCGCCCTGGAGGATCAGATAGAGCGGGTACAGGACGAGCAGCGCGGCATCGACACCTCCCTGTCAGGGCTGAGCGATCTGGTCAACTCGGTGCGCGAGCAGCTGGAGTGGCTGCAGATAAGCAACGCCTACGGCGAAAACCTGCGCAGCAAGCTGGCCGATCTGCCCGCCTACTTCCCCCTGGAGAAGCTGGAGTCAGACATCGTCAAGGCGCGCATGGCGAAGTACCAGTACGAGACCGAACAGGATGCCTTGAAGGATACAGTGCAGATCCGCAACAACCTGCTCAGCGGGGATGAGATCACCCTGGACAGGGCCCAGCAGGCCGTGCTCGACAACCTGCTCAAGGCCAGACGGCAACTGCTGACCCGGCTCAACGACGCCTCAGATACCCTCATTCAGGAGCAGACCCGGCTCAAGCTGCTCTACAGCCGCCAGAACAGCAAGATCGACGAGATCCGCGAGATCAGCGCCAGCCACCTGTTCTGGATGCCGGATGTGCGCCCGCTCACCCCGGCCGTCCTGCTCGGCGTGCCCACCGCGCTGAGCCTGCTGCTCGATCCCGTCAACTGGCTGCAACTGCCCAGGGCCATAGTGGAGAACAACCCCATGACCCTGACCCTGGCGGGGCTCGGCCTGCTGGTGCTGGCCTGGTGCTGGGCCAAGCTGGGGCGCCACCTGGTGCAGTACAGCCACTACATAGCCCCGCGCATCGGCAAGGTGACCCAGGACAAGTTCAGCCTCACCAGCCGGCTGCTGGTGCGCTCCCTGCTCGCGGCCCTGCCGCTGCCCGCCATGGTGCTGATGATGCGCGGCCTGCTGGATGGCGCCTGGCAATACCCCTTCGCGGTGGCCGTGGCCCGGGGCCTTGGCGAGATCTGGTTCCTGCTGCTGGCGCTGCTGGTCGCCCGCCATCTGACCCTGGAGAAGGGGATCCTCATCCTCCATTTCCGTTGGCCAAAGGAGTCGGTGCAGCGGGTCTGGGGTCAGTTCCGCACCCTGCTGCTGGTGCTGATCCCCAGTTTCTTCGTGCAGGGCATGGCCAACAGCTATCAGGAGCACGCCTTCTACGACTCCCTCGGCCGCCTCGCCTTCGTGGTCGGCGCCCTCTGGCTGCTGCTGTTCTTCGCCCGCCTCAACCGGGAGAAACTGCCCCTCACCTGGGGCCAGGCGGACATGACCAAGCCCCACCTGCTGCACCACTTCATCTGGAACAGCCTGATGCTGGCCCCCCTGCTGGCGGTGCTGGGCTCCCTGTTTGGCTACTTCTATACCTCCCGCATCCTGCTGCGCCAGCTGGAGCTGAGCCTGCTGGCGGGGCTCGGCTGCCTGCTGGTCTACTATCTGGCCCATCGCTGGATGCTGATCCAGCGCCGTCGCCTCGCCTTCGATCGCGCCAAGAGCAAGCGGGCCGAGATCCTGGCCCAGCGGGAGCGTGACGAGGACGATCTCAGCTCCGAGATCCCGGACGTGGTGGAGGAGCCCGAGCTGGATCTGGACACCATCAGCGCCCAGTCCCTCGGCCTGGTGCGCACCCTGCTGATGCTGGGCTTCACCATGCTGGTGGTGGTGCAATGGTCGGATCTCAACTCGGCCTTCAGCTTCCTCAGCAGCATCGAGGTGTGGCAGGTGAGCAGCAAGGTGGCCGGCATAGAGCAGCTCTCCGCCATCACCTTGCAGGATCTGATGCTGACCGCCTTCGCCTTCATCCTGACCGTGGTCACTGCCCGCAACCTGCCGGGGCTGATGGAGCTCACCCTACTCCAGCACCTGAGTCTCTCCCCCGGCACCGGCTTCGCCCTGACCACGGTCAGCAAGTATCTGGTGATCCTCATCGGCGCCCTCACCGGCTTCTCCATGCTCGGTATCGACTGGTCCAAGACCCAGTGGCTGGTGGCGGCGCTCTCGGTGGGCCTGGGCTTCGGTCTGCAGGAGATCTTCGCGAACTTCGTCTCCGGCCTCATCATCCTGTTCGAGAAGCCGATCCGGCTCGGCGATACCGTCACCATTCGCGATCTGACCGGCACCGTCACCAAGATCAAGACCCGCGCCACCACTATCGTGGACTGGGACAGGAAGGAGATCATAGTCCCCAACAAGGCCTTCATCACCGAGCAGTTCATCAACTGGTCCCTGTCCGACGCCATCACCCGGGTCAAGCTGCGCATCCGCATCGGCCTGACCCAGGAGCCCAAGCGGGTGCAGCAGTTGCTGGAGCAGTGCGTGCAGGAGTCCACCCTGGTGCTGGATACCCCCACCCCCGAGGTGTTCCTGATCGAGTTCACCGACTCGGCCCTCATCTACGAGATCCGGCTCTATGTGAACAACATGGATCACCGGATGCCGATCACTCATGAGGTCCACTCGCTGATCCTGGAGAAACTCAACCAGCTCGGCATGCCTCTGCCCCACCAGCAGATCGATATCAGGATGAGTCGGGGATGATATGGATAGCGGTGTAATTCACGTTGTTCATCGCACCCTGCGGGGCTGGTAGGGTGTAACAAGCGCAGCGCCGTGCACCAACACCAACACCAACAACAGGAGCCAATCATGCAGATCATTGCCCATCGCGGTGCCAGCAAGCTGGCGCCGGAGAACACCCTCAAGGCGATGGAGATAGCCATCGCACTCGGAGTCGGCGCCATCGAGCTCGACGTGCAGCAGGCAGACGGCGAGCTCTGGGTCTTCCACGACCGGCGGCTGGAGCGTTGCACCGACGGCCACGGGGTGCTGACCGAGCAGTCCCGGGACTATCTGGCGAGCCTGGATGCGGGGGACGGGGAGCAGATCCCGACCCTGTGGCAGGTGATGATGCTGGTGGCGGGGCGCTGCGAGCTGCACATAGAGCTCAAGGGGGCGCACACTGCCGAGCCGGTGGCAGCCCTGACCCTCCGCGCCGAGGCGGAGCTTGGCTTCACCCCGGCCCAGTGGGTCGTCTCCTCCTTTCACCATCCCGAGCTGGCGCACTTCAAGGCATTGCGGCCAGAGATCCGGCTTGGCGCCCTGACCGCCAGCCTGCCGCTGCACGGTGCCCGTTTCGCCGAAGAGCTGGGAGCCTGGTCCCTGAATTGCGACGTGGATTTTGTCGACGCCGGGCTGGTGGAGGATGCCCATCGCCGTGGGCTCAAGATCCTGGTCTACACGGTCGACGAGGTGAGTGATGGGGATGCATTGGCGGCCATGGGTGTCGATGGCATCTTCACCAACCGACCAGATCGATTCAGCTGAGTATCGGCGCGCCCTGGCGGCCCATCAGGAGGTGAAAAAAGATCGAAAATTTCCTGTGCACCGGGATACATAAAGTCCACTTTCAGCCGATACAGAGTTGGCTCATAACAATAACAAACACCACACAGATCTCAGACCGACGCTCACAAGGATGTAAACATGAACCTATCCATCAAGAACAAGCTGGTCCTCGCCATCGGGGCCATTATCCTGGTCATCTCCAGCCTGCAGGTCTGGTACAACACCACCCAGCTGCGCAGCGAAACCCAGCGGCTGATCTGGAGCTTCATCGACGACAGCTCCATCGCCAACGTCAAGGGCATCTCCCGCTGGCTCGATGCGCGCATCAACCTGGTCACCGCCACCAAGGAAGCCTTCACCAAGGAGGAGGAACCCCTCAGCCACCTGGCCCAGTCCATGAACGCAGGCAACTTCGACCTCGTCTATGTGGGCACCAAGGATGGCCGGATGATCCAGAGCAAGCAGACCAATCTGCCCGCCGGCTATGATCCGCGCCAGCGTCCCTGGTACAAGGACGCCATGGCGGCCGGCAAACTCGCCATCACGGCCCCCTATGCCGATGCCGCCTCTGGCAACCTCATCATCACCATCGCCGAGCCCTTCAGCCGTGGCAACACCGACGGTGTCATCGCCGGTGACGTCTCCATCGACGGCCTGGTGCGCGACGTGCTGGCCATCAACTCGGAAGGCACCTACGCCATACTGGTGGACAGCAACGGCACCATCATAGCCCACCCGGACAAGGCGCTGACCCTCAAGCCCGCCACCGCCCTCTCCCCCGAGCTGACGGCGGCCAAGGTCAACGAACTGGCCCATGACAACACCATCTCCGAGATGGATATCAGCGGCAAGGCCAGCGTGTTCGACCTCACCGAGATCCCCAACACCAACTGGTATTTCGGCATAGTGGTGGACAAGGCGGTCGCCTACCAGTCTGTCTCCCGCATGGTCACTTCCGCCCTGCTGCAAGGTCTGCTGACCATCCTCATAGTGGCGGGCTTCTCCTACGTGGCCATCAACAGCTCCCTGGCCCCGCTGAAGACCCTCGGCGAGGCGATTGCGGATCTCTCCCGCGGCAACGGCGATCTGACCCGCCGCATCAAGATCGAGCGGGAAGACGAAGTCGGCACCGTCGCCAAGCACGTCAACACCTTCATCGAACGCATCCACGTCATGGTGCAGGACATCTCCAACTCCTCCGGGCAGCTCAACCAGCAGGCCAGGTCCTCCCACGACATGGCGGAGAAATCCAACCAGGGTCTGGCGCGCCAGCAGAACGAGATCTCCCAGATAGCCACAGCGGTGCACGAGATGTCCGCCACCGCCGTCGAGGTCGCCAGCAATGCCGAGCAGACCGCAGAGGCAGCCCGCAGCTCCTCCAGCAGTTGCGAGCACGGCAAGCAGGTGATCGCCCGCAACCAGCGCTCCATCACGGATCTCGCCACCCAGGTCAAGCAGGCCTCCGGCATCATTCAGGAGCTGGAGAAGAACGCCCAGGAGATCAACACCATCCTCTCCACCATCCAGGGCATCGCCGAGCAGACCAACCTGCTGGCGCTCAACGCCGCCATCGAGGCCGCCCGGGCCGGTGAGCAGGGTCGCGGCTTTGCCGTGGTCGCCGACGAGGTGCGGGTGCTGTCACAACGCACCCACAGCTCCACCGTCGAGATCCGCAGCATGATAGAGACGCTGCAGCGCAACACCCAGGGAGCCGTCAGCACCATGCACGAGGGCCAACTGCTGGCCCAGAACAGCGTGGAAGATGCGAACGATGCCACCCAGGCCCTGGAGCAGATCACCACCTCCATCAACCAGATCTCCGACATGGCGACCCAGATATCCAGTGCCGCCGAGGAGCAACGGGCGGTGACCGACGAGGTCAGCCGCAATATCCAGGCGGTCAAGGACGTCTCGGACGAGCTGGCGGTGGATGCGGACAGCTCTCGCAATCTCTCGGCTCAACTTAAAAATATTTCAGGTGAGCTCAACAATCAGGTCGGCATGTTCCGCATCTGATCGAGCCAATGAAAAGGGGCCGTCCAGGCCCCTTTTTTATATAAACCCTTTTCGTTTCAATGGTTATAATTCCCCTTCGGCACCGGACACTCTGTGATCCGCCTCTCCATTCGAGTATCCTTCTGACGCAGCTGATGCCTGCCCTGACTATATTCGCATTACTTTTTTCGATGTTTTTCGGCAGCCCCAAGGTGATAATAGTTATCACTAAACATTTCTGATAAAAAACTTAAAAACTTTAGGGGTAATACCTAAAAAGAGAGGCATTTCTCATTTTTTTGAAAGAAAACTACGTACAATCTTGGGGTTAAAATCACCAGAGTAGCGAGTACGGCTGATCCAGATCACTGATGGATGGCGATAATGACGGCATTTTCATCCAAGGAATGGGGTGGTTGTAATAAAAACCACCGTTGCCAAGCACTAAAACAAAGCAGTTTGACTTGCATCAAGCCTGAATTTTTTTCATAGAGCAAAATCGTGCCCAGCAAATCTATCCCTAAGGAGGCAGATGTGGATATTATCAAGACCGATGTTGCCATCATCGGTGCCGGTGGCGGTGGCCTGCGTGCCGCAATCGCCATTGCAGAAGCCCACCCGGAGCTGGAAATCGCCCTGATTTCCAAGGTCTATCCGATGCGCAGCCACACAGTGGCCGCCGAAGGTGGCGCCGCAGGCGTCGTCCGTGATGACGACTCCCTCGAAAACCACTTCAACGACACCGTCTCCGGTGGCGACTGGTTGTGTGAGCAGGACGTGGTCGAGTACTTCGTCAACAACGCCACCAACGAGATGATCCAGCTGGAGCACTGGGGTTGCCCCTGGAGCCGCAAGCCGGACGGCAAGGCCAACGTCCGCCGTTTCGGCGGGATGAAGATCCCGCGCACCTGGTTCGCCGCAGACAAGTCCGGTTTCCACATTCTGCACACCCTGTTCCAGACCTCCATCAAGTACCCGACCATCAAGCGCTATGACGAGCACTTCTGTCTGGATCTCATCGTGGAAGATGGCCGCGTCCAGGGCGTACTGACCTTCGACATCCAGAACGGCATCACCCGTTTCATCCAGGCCAAATCAGTGGTGCTGGCCACCGGCGGTGCCGGTCGCGTGTACCGCTACAACACCAACGGCGGCATCGTCACCGGCGACGGCATGGCGCTGGCCTACCGTCACGGCGTGCCGCTGCGTGACATGGAGTTCGTCCAGTATCACCCGACCGGTCTGCCGGGCACCGGCATACTGATGACCGAAGGTTGTCGTGGCGAAGGTGGCATCCTGCTCAACAAGGATGGCTACCGCTACCTGCAAGACTACGGTCTGGGCCCGGAAACCCCGGTCGGCCAGCCGAAGAACAAGCACATGGAGCTGGGTCCCCGTGACCGTCTCTCCCAGGCATTCTGGCAAGAGCAGCAGAAAGGCCGCGTGATCCAGGGCCCCATGGGCGACGTGGTTCACCTCGACCTGCGCCACCTCGGCGAGAAGTACCTGAAGGAGCGTCTGCCCTTCATCTGCGAACTGGCCAAGGCCTACGTGGGTGTGGATCCGGTCAAGGAGCCGATCCCGGTCCGTCCGACTGCCCACTACACCATGGGCGGCATCGAGACTGACGGCAAATGCGCCACCCGCATGCCCGGCCTCTACGCCGCTGGCGAGTGCGCCTCCGTCGGTCTGCACGGCGCCAACCGTCTGGGTTCCAACTCCCTGTCCGAGATTGTGGTCTTCGGCAAGGTGGCCGGTGAGCAGGCAGCCGAATTCGCGGCGACCCAGCAGCACGGCAACACCGAAGCACTGGCTGCCAAGGCAGAGGCACTGATCAAACAGCACCTCTCCCTGCTCGACATCGACGGCACCGAAAACCCGGCGGATATCCGCAACGAACTGGGCATGTCCATGGAAGCCGGCGTCGGTATCTACCGTACCGAAGAGCTGATGCAGGGCACCATCGACAAGATCAACGAGCTGAAGGCCCGTTACAAGAAGGTCAAGATCAACGACAAGTCCTCTGTCTTCAACACCGACCTGCTGTACGCCATCGAACTGGGCTACATGCTGGACGTGGCCGAAGCCATGGCCCATTCCGCCATCAACCGCAAAGAGTCTCGTGGCTCCCACCAGCGTCTGGACGGTTACGAAGAGCGGGATGACGTGAACTACCTCAAGCACTCCCTCTCCTTCTACAACCAGGAAGGCGCCCCGACCATCGATTACTCCGATGTGAAGATCACTAAATCCCAACCGGCAAAACGTGTGTACGGTTCCGAGGGTGAGAAACAAGACGAGGCTAAGAAGAATGGCTGAGATGATCGAAATTGAAATCCTGCGCTACCGTCCCGAGCAGGATAACGAGCCCTGGATGCAGACCTTCCAGGTGCCTTACCTGAAAGAGATGTCCCTGCTGGATGCCCTGCAATACATCAAGGATCAGCTGGACTCCACCCTGAGCTTCCGCTGGTCCTGCCGGATGGCGATCTGCGGCTCCTGCGGCATGATGGTCAACGGCATTCCGAAACTCGGCTGCAAGACCTTCCTGCGGGACTACCTGCCGGGCAAGATGACCATAGAGCCCCTTAACAACTTCCCGATCGAACGCGACCTGGTGGTCGACATGTCCGATTTCATCGAGAAGCTGGAGAGCATCAAGCCCTACATCATCCCGTCCGAGCCGCGCAGCCTGTGCGACGGCGAGTACACCCAGACCCCGGCTGACATGGCGAAGTATCACCAGTTCTCCATGTGCATCAACTGTGGCCTGTGCTACGCCGCCTGCCCGCAGTATGGCATCAACAAGAAGTTCACCGGTCCCGCAGCCCTGGCGCTGGCTTATCGCTACAACGCCGACAACCGCGACAGCGCGTCCAAGGAGCGGATGAAGATCATCAGCCAGGACGAAGGCGTCTGGGGTTGTACCTTCGTGGGCTATTGCTCCGAGGTGTGCCCGAAAGGCGTGGACCCGGCCGCCGCCATCCAGCTTGGCAAGGTCGAGAGCGCCAAGGACTACATGATCGCCATGTTCAAGCCGGATTGAGACCAGGAGTGAGACCATGAACAACACCCAAAGCAAACGTAAGCCCTACGTGCGCGAGATGAAGAAAGACTGGTGGCTGAAGAATGCCTTCTACACCGGTTACATGATCCGCGAAGGCACCAGCATCTTCGTCTCCATCTATGCCGTGGTGCTGATGTGGGGTCTGATGCGTCTGGTACAGGGTCAGGAGGCGTTCAACGGCTGGCTGGAATCCCTGCAGAGCCCCGTCGCCATCCTGTTCCACGTCATCGCCCTGGCCGCCTGCCTGTTCCACGCCAAGACCTGGTTCGCACTGGCCCCCAAGGCCATGCGCATCTTCCGTGGCGAAGACCTGGTGCCGGAGAAGCCGATCGTCATCGCTCAATATGTGGCGCTGGCGGCGGTATCCCTGCTGATCCTGATCATCGTGGCTTGAGGAGATTAATGATGAGACGTTCTGACGAACCCATTTACTGGGGACTCTTTGGTGCCGGTGGCATGGTGGTTGCCATGCTGCTGCCGGTGATTGTCCTCATTACCGGTCTGCTGGTGCCCATGGGCATCATGGACGTGGAGACCATGAGCTACGAGCGCGTGCTCGCCTTCGCCAGCTCCTGGTGGGGTGCCTGCATACTGCTGGTCATCATCGCCCTGCCGATCTGGCACGGCATGCACCGCATCTATCATGGCCTGCATGACCTTGGGATCCACACCACCAAGCTGCACCACTATGTGTTCTATGGCTTCGCCTTCCTGGTGTCCGCCATCACAGTCGGTCTGCTGATGGTGCTGGTACTCCAGTAATCCTTAGGTTGCCAGCAACAGATGATAAAACCGGGCCCAGTGCCCGGTTTTTGTTTGGCTGTCGTTTAGTCTGCGGGCTAAGGACGCAGCGCTGGCTCCGGCCACAGGGCCTGCAGGGGCGCCGGCATGGCGCCGAGGCGAAGCAGCGGGGTCTGGTGCCAATCGGCCAGTTTTTGCAGCGCCTTCTCCAGATCCTGCGCCAGGCTGGCGCTCACCCTGACCCCATCCTCCAGATAGAGGCTCTTGACCTCGAACACCCCCTCCTTGCGATGAGCCTTGGCGTCCATCCTGCCCACCAGCTGGCCCCGGCGCAGCAACGGCAGCACGAAGTAGCCGTACTGGCGCTTGGGAGCCGGGGTGTAGCACTCGATGCGGTAGTCAAAGCCAAAGAGCTCGCTGGCCCGCTTGCGATCCCACACCAGGGGATCGAAGGGCGAGAGCACGGCGGTGTGGGTCGCCTTGAGACTGCCAGCCTGGGCCCGGGCCAGCTCATCGGAGAGCGATGCGTGCACGAAGGCGCCGTGCTGCCAGCCCTCCACCCGCACCGGCAACAGCTCCCCCTCATCCGCCAGCTGATGGAGCTGGGCGTCGTATTTGCCGCGCCGCAGGCGGTAGTAATCCGCCACCCAGCCGGTCTTGACCAGCCCCAGCGCCCGGCAGCTGGCGCGCACCATGTCCCGCTGGGCGAGCTCAGGGCTCGGCAGATCCCGCCCGTCGTCCCACTCGGGCATGACCCGCTCGGCGAGATCGTAGACCCGCTGGAAGTTGCTCCGCTCGCGCACCATCAGGCGCCCTGCGGTGAACAGCACCTCCAGGTGGCGCTTCTCGGGCTTCCAGTCCCACCAGCCGTTGCCCTTGCCCTCCTTGCGCTCAAAATCGGCGGCCCGCACCGGGCCATCCCGGCGAATCCGCTCAACTATCTGCTCTATCTCGCCGCCGTGGGTCTTGAGCCACTGGGCGGAGAACTTCCAGCCCATGGCGGCGGGATCCAGCATGCGATGGCGCAGCAACCGGTAATCCTCGCGAGGGACGAAGCAGGCCTCGTGGGCCCAGTATTCGAAGAGATTGCCCTCGGCCAGCAACTGCTCCAGCCAGCGCGGATCGTAGTGGCCGAGCCGGCTGAACAGCACCAGATAGGGGCTGCGGGCCACCACCGAGATGGTGTCTATCTGCAGCAGCGCCATGCGCCTTATGCAGGCCAGCAGATCGGAGGGAGAAGCCTTGGCGCGGCGCGGGGTCAGCAACCCCTGGGCGGCGAGTTGCAGGTGGCGGGCGTCTTGCAATGACAAATGGGGGATCGACATGGAAATAGGGGCATCCGTTCCTGGGTATCAGGCCACCAGCATGCCCAACTCATGGCCAAATGAAAACGCCCGTCTCAGGGTTTGGTGAACACTGCCACATCGGCGTGGGGGAAGCAGAGGTCCGCCTGCCAGCGGGCCGCCAGGGCGCGAAACGAGGCCTCGGCGAAGAAGACGATGTGGGTCGGATCGTGGCGGTAGCGCCACTGCCTGAAACGCTCGTCTCCCAGCACCCTCTGGGTCTGCAGCACCAGCAGGCCGCCGGGTTTGAGGCAGCCCCAGAGCCTGTCCAGCACGGCGCGCGGGGTGGCGATGTGCTCTATCACCTCGGTGCTGGTGATGAAGTCATACTGCTGCGTCAGCAGCTCGGGCCGGTCGGCATAGAACTTGTCGTAACCCGCCATCTCAAAGCCAGCCTCCCGCCCCATGGCGATGAGGGCAGGCCCGGGACCGCAGCCAAAATCGAGGCCGCTGGCAGGAGGGTTCAGCCGGGAGAGCACCTCGCCGAAGGCGCGCATCAGAAAGCCGCGATAACGGGGATCGTCCACCTGGTTGTCGTGTCCGTCATAGACCGCCTTCTCGGCCGCATTGTCCAGATGATCCGCCTCATCCAGCCAGACCAGCTCGCACGCCAGGCAACGGTGATAACGCTTGCCCGCCACCGGCAGGGGATAGCTGTGGCGAGCCGAGCAGAGGGGGCAGCTGGCGCTTGATGACATGACGGATCCTCCTGGGTGACAGCCGCGCAGATTGCCTGCCCGCCGCCTTGCTGACAACTTTTTTTACTCCTTAAGGGTTTCTTAAGTTTGCCCTTTTACTCTCAAGCCATCCCAAAAGAAGGAGCCAACCATGACCATCGAGATCCAAGCCCCCTACAGGTTGATCCTGGCACAGTCCCCGCAGCAGGTCATGGCGCTGCAAGCCTATATCCAGGCCGCCTATACCCTCGAATTCAATGCCCACATCCCCCATTTTCTGCCCTGCCTGCTTGGGCTCTACCGGGCCGATGGGGTGCTGGTCGGCGCCTGTGGCCTCAACCACGCCAGCACGGGGGAGAGTGAGCAGCCCCTCTATCTGGAGCAGTACCTGGAGCAGCCCATCGAGGCCGCCATCGAAACCCGCCTCGGGGTACGTCCGGCCCGCAGCCGCATCATCGAAGTGGGCAACCTCGCCTGCAGCGAGCCGGGCAATGCCCGTCTGATGTTTGCCGCCCTGTGCCGGTTGCTGTGTGACAACGCCCTCGACTACGTGGTGTTCACCGGCACCGCCAAACTGCGTAACAGCTTTGCCCGGCTGCGCCTCAACCCGGTGGAGCTGGCCCCTGCCCAGGCCCATCAGGTGGGGGAAGACGCCAACGCCTGGGGGGAATACTACCGCTGCCAGCCCAAGGTGATGGCGGGGGACATCAACCAGGGGCGCGAAGTGCTCGCCCAGAGCAGCCTGCTGCTCAACCTGCTGGGGCCCATGCCCATGCTTTTTAACCATGTCGGCCATGACAAGAGGTGTGCCCAATGAGCCTGTTCGACGCCATCGCTCGCCATGCCAGCCTGACGCCGCAACAACCGGCGCTGCAAGGCAGCCAGGGAGAGCTGGATTACCAGAGCCTGTGGCAGCAGATCCAGCGCCTGGCCGACCGCTTGCAGCAAGCCGGCATTCGCCGCCTGGCCCTGCAGCTCGACAACGGCCTGCCCTGGGCGCTGATCGATCTGGCCTGCACCCGGGCCGGGATAGTGGTCATTCCCGTGCCCCACTTCTTCAGCCCGGCCCAGCAGGCGTGGCTGCTGGAGAGCAGCGGGGCCGATGCCCTGGTGGGCCCCGAGCATGAGGGCTGGCAGGCCGCCGCCCCCCTCTTGCTGATGACGGGCGCCGCCGATGAACAGGCGCTGCCCCTGTGGCGGCGTACCCCGGTCGCCCCCCCGGCCCTGCCCCTGGGGACCGCCAAGATCACCTATACCTCGGGCACCACGGGCCAGCCCAAGGGGGTCTGTCTGTCCCTTGCCCAGATGACGGCGGTCTGCGAGTCCCTGGCCCTGCGGGTCGCACCGGCCGGGGTCGAACAACACCTGACCCTGCTGCCGCTGGCCACCCTGCTGGAGAATCTGACCGGTCTGTACGTGCCGCTACTCACCGGCGCCTGCAGCCGCATCCCCTCCCTCGGCGAGCTGGGCTTCACCGGATCCAGCACCCTCGACCCGGCCATGCTGGGCCAGGCCCTGGCACGCTGGCCCAGCCACAGCCTGGTGCTGGTGCCGGAACTGTTGCGCCTGCTGCTGGCGCTGTGTGCCAACACCCCGGCCCTGGCCGAACGGCTCAGGGGGCTGCGCTTCGTCGCCGTCGGTGGCGGCAAGGTCGCCCCCGATCTCATCCGCCATGCCCGCGCCCTGGGGCTCCCTGTCTATGAGGGCTATGGCCTGTCGGAATGCGGCTCTGTCGTGGCGCTCAACGGCCCGGACGCCGACCTTCTGGGCAGCGTCGGCCGCCCTCTGCCCCACTGCCGGGTCACCCTGGCCGCCGACGGCGAAGTCATGGTGAGCGGCAGCGCCATGCTCGGCTATCTGGGGGAAGAGAGCACCGCAGGCAAGCCTGTTGACCTGCAGATCGCCACCGGGGATCTGGGTCACCTGGACGCAGAGGGCTACCTGCACATCACGGGGCGCAAGAAGAACGTCCAGATCACCGCCTTTGGCCGCAACTTTTCGCCGGAGTGGGTGGAAGCCCAGGCCCAGCTCTGCCCGGCCATCGCCCGCATCGTGATCTTCGGTGACGGCCAGCCCGCCAACGTCGCCCTGATCCAGCCGCTGCCGGGTGGCCAGTCCCAATTACCCGAGCAGATTGCCCGGCTCAACCAGCAATTGCCCGATTACGCCCGCATCCATCACTGGCTGCCGGTGGCGCTGGATCAGCACCCCGGCCTGCTGACGGCCAACGGCCGCCCCCGTCGCAACGAGATTTATCACCACTTTTCCCGGCAGATCGACCAATGCCTGACCCAAGGCCTCACAGGAGAGACCTCATGAGCTTCTACCAGACCCTGCAACAAGCCACCGCCTCCGAGCGCGAGCACCTGTTCAATGCCCCCATCATCGAGGCCTGCCGCCGCGGCGACATCAGCCGGGAGACCTACCTCGCCTTTCTGGCACAGGCTTACTACCACGTGCGCCACACAGTGCCGCTGCTGATGGCCACCGGCGGCAAGCTGGGGCAGGAGTACGAATGGGTGCGCGGTGCCATCCGGGAGTACATAGACGAGGAGTACGGCCACCAGGAGTGGATCCTGAACGACATCCGCGCCTGCGGCGGTGACGCCGAGGCGGTGCGCCATGGCCGGCCGGGCCTGCCCATCGAGCTGATGGTGGCCTTCCTCTACGACCAGATCCAGCGCGGCAACCCCATGGGCTTCTTCGGCATGGTGCAGGTACTGGAAGGCACCAGCGTCGCCATCGCCCTGACGGTGGCGGACCAGCTCAAGAGCGGTCTGGGCCTGCCGCCCCAGGCGATGAGCTACCTGAGCTCCCACGGCGCCCTGGATCAGGAGCACCTCAAGTTCTTCGAGTCCCTGATGAACCGGGTGGAAGACCCGGCGGATCAGGCCGCCATCATTCACTCGGCCAAGGTGGTCTACCGCCTCTATGGCGACATGCTCCATCAGCTCACGGGATCCTGCCAATGAAGCTTGAAGGGAAACGCATACTGCTCACCGGCGCCAGCGGCGGCATAGGGGAAGCCCTGGCCATGGAGCTGGCGGCCCAGGGGGCGCACCTGCTGCTGCACGGACGCCGGGCCAGCGCCCTGGAGCGCCTGCGCAAGGAACTGCCCCATTCCGAGCG